>NZ_JAXHLN010000003.1:933946-1245262 GCF_034522235.1 Thiohalophilus sp.
TCATTGCCGGCATATCGATTTTTGCATCAAGGGCCAGGCGGCAGGCGCCGAGTGGGCGGAGTTGTTACAATTAACCGCAGCGCTGGCTGGTACCCCGCTGTTCGAGTCGGGGCGGGCCACCGGCTGATCACTCACCGACAGGCAAAACTAAAAAACGATGGACGCGAAAGTCGATATCAAGCAGTACATGACCCGGTTGGGCCGCCAGGCCCGCCAGGCCTCGCGGGCGATGGCGCGCGCCGGCACCAACCAGAAAAACGCCGCCCTGCAGGCGATGGCCGAGGCGCTGGAGGCCGGGCGCGAGGCCCTGCTGGCCGCCAACCGGGAGGATCTGCAGGCCGGACGCGACAAGGGGCTGGACGCGGCCCTGCTGGATCGCCTGGAACTCAATGACGAGCGCATCGCCGCCATGGCCGAGGGCCTGCGCCAGATCGCCGCGCTGCCCGATCCGGTGGGTGAGATCAGCGACATGGCCTATCGGCCTTCGGGGATCCAGGTGGGCAAGATGCGGGTGCCGCTGGGCGTCATCGGCATTATTTACGAGTCGCGCCCCAACGTCACCGCCGACGCCGCCGCCCTGTGTCTCAAATCGGGCAATGCCGCGATTCTGCGCGGCGGCTCCGAGGCCGAACATTCCAACCAGGCGATTGCCGCCTGTATTCATCAGGGTTTGCAGCAGGCCGGCCTGCCGGACGAGGCGGTGCAGGTGATCGAGACCACCGATCGCGCCGCGGTCGGTGAACTGATCACCATGCCCGAATATGTAGATGTGATCGTGCCGCGCGGCGGCAAGGGACTGATCGAGCGCATCACCGCCGATGCCCGGGTGCCGGTGATCAAGCATCTGCACGGCGTCTGCCATGTCTATATCGACGACAAGGCCGATGTGGACAAGGCGGTGCAGGTCACTTTCAATGCCAAGACCCAGCGTTACGGCACCTGCAACACCCTGGAAACCCTGCTGGTGCAACGCGACATCGCGGCTACCGTCCTGCCGCCGTTGGGTCGGCTCTATCAGGAGCAAGGGGTGGAGCTGCGCGGCTGCGAGGCGACCCGGGCGATCCTCGAGCAGGCCATAGCCGCCAGCGAGGAAGACTGGGATACCGAGTATCTGGCGCCCATCCTCTCGATCCGGGTGGTGGACGATCTGGATGCCGCCATCGAGCACATTCACGCCCACGGCTCCGGGCATACCGAGGCGATCCTGACCGAGGATATCGGCCGCGCGCGGCGTTTTCTTGCCGAAGTGGATGCCAGTTCGGTGATGGTTAACGCCTCGACCCGCTTCGCCGACGGTTTCGAATACGGCCTGGGCGCCGAGATTGGCATCAGTACCGACAAAATCCACGTCCGCGGCCCGGTCGGCCTGGAGGGGCTCACCTCGCAGAAATACATCGTGATCGGTGATGGTCATATCCGCAAGTGACGAGGGACGAGTTACGAGGGACGAGGAAACCAGCGTGCATTTAGAGGTCATGATACCAATCCACTCGGCCCTCGTCCCTCGGCCCTCGGCCCTGTACTTATGATTGGGATTCTTGGCGGGACGTTTGATCCCATCCATTTCGGCCATCTGCGACCGGCGCTGGAGATCTATCAGGCCCTGGGACTGCGGGAGCTGCGCTTTATTCCCAGTGGTGAGCCGCCGCACCGGGACAAGCCCCAGGCGTCGGCCCTGCAACGCTTGATGATGGTGCGTGCGGCGATTGCCGGGCAGCCCGGTTTTGTGATCGACGATCGGGAACTGCGCCGCAGCGGCCCCTCTTACATGGTCGATACCCTGCACAGCCTGCGCGAAGAGCTGGGTACCTCAACTCCGTTGTGCCTGGTTCTGGGTCTGGATGCCTTTCTGGGGCTGGAAGGCTGGCACCGTTGGCAGGATCTGTTCGATTACACCCATCTGGTGATCACCCACCGGCCCGGCTGGTCGCTGCGCGACATGCGTACGGACTCGATTCTGGCCAGGGAGATCCAGACGCGCTACAGCGAACCGGAACAACTGGCCCGCCAGCCGGCCGGCAAGCTCGCTTTCCAGTCGGTGACCCAACTGGATATTTCCGCCAGTGGCATTCGCGAGGAGTTGGCAAGAGGACGGGATATTCGCTATTTACTGCCGGATACCGTCCACGAATTTATCAAAACGCAACACATCTACGGGTAAACAGGCACGATGATGAACGAGGAACAACTGACACAACTGGTGGTGGACGCGATCGAGGACGTCAAAGGTGCCGACATCAAGGTGCTCGATGTCAGCGGTAAATCCAGCGTGACCGATATCATGGTCATAGCCACCGGCAATACTGCACGACAGGCCAAGGCCATTGCCGACAGTATTGTTGTCAAGGCCAAGGCGGCCGGCGTCAAACCCCTGGGCATGGAAGGTGAACAGTATGCCGAATGGATTCTGGTCGATCTCGGTGATGTGGTGGCGCATATCATGCAACCGCCGATTCGTGACTTTTACAACCTGGAAAAGCTCTGGGGCGAGGACAGTCCCTCGGCAGCTGAAAAATAACCCGGGTGATCGGAATGCAACGGTGCGAGAGGCCTGGGCAAGTGCAGGATAACCACTGACGACAGCGAATGCACCGAACACACCGAAGCTAAAAAGTGGTTTGTCAGTGTCTTCAGTGCATTCGGTGCATTCGGTGCATTCGGTGTTTTCGGTGGTCATTCACCTCTGCTGATCGAATCCGGACAAATCTGAATACACGGATCCTTTTACGATAACCCGCAGGCAGGCATGCAGATTCATCTTTTGGCGGTAGGCAGCAAGATGCCCGGCTGGGTTCAGGACGGTTATGCCGAATACGCCCGGCGCATGCCGCCCGAGTGTCGGCTGAATCTGGTCGAGGTTCCACTGGCCAAACGCGGCAAAACCAGTGCCGTCGAACAACTCAAACAGCAGGAAGGCGAAAAGTTGCTGGCGGCGGTGCCGAAAAGTGCCGCTGTTTGGGCCCTGGATAGCCAGGGCCAGAGCTGGTCCACCGAACAACTGGCCGGGCAACTGAGCGACTGGCTGCAGGGCGGGCAGGATGTTGCCCTGCTGATCGGCGGACCGGACGGATTGTCCCGTGATTGCCTGCAACAGGTCAGCGGCCACTGGTCCCTCTCCCCCCTGACCTTGCCTCATCCGCTGGTGCGCATTATTGTGGCAGAACAGCTGTACCGGGCGATGAGCATACTCAAGCACCATCCATACCATAAATAACCTGACAACCGGTCCCCCCTGAATGACCGTGGGGGACACTGAAACCCGGGGCCGGAACAGGGTACACTCACAGGTATGGAACCTTTTGATATCTATCTGGCATCGGCCTCGCCGCGGCGTCGCGAATTGCTGAGGCAGATCGGCGTCCGTTACCGGTTGCTGGATGTCGCAATCAGCGAGACCCGGCTGGATAACGAAGCGCCCGAGGCGTATGTCCGCCGGGTGGCGCGGGACAAGGCACGCGCCGGCCTGGCGCTGATCGATGAAAAACCGCCGCGAGCGGTACTCGGCGCCGATACGGTCATCGTCATTGACGACGAGGTACTGGGCAAACCGCAGGATCGGGCCGAAGCGATCGCCATGCTGCAGCGGCTATCGGGACGGACCCATCAGGTACTCAGCGGCGTGGCGCTGATCGATCGCGAAGAATACGAGGCACTCAATGTCAGCCAGGTGACATTTCGGGGATTGAACCGGGCGGAGTGTGAACGCTATTGGCAAACCGGCGAAAGCCAGGGCAAGGCAGGCGCCTATGCCATACAGGGTTATGCCGCCGCGTTTGTTCGCGAGTTGTGCGGCAGTTACTCGGGGGTGATGGGATTACCGTTGTATGAAACAGCACAATTACTGCAACAGGTCGGGATAGATCTGTTTTCCGATCGGGACTGAGTGGAGCCAGGATGAGTGAAGAACTGTTAATCAATGTCACGCCGCAAGAGACTCGCGTCGCCTATGTGGAAAACGGAATGTTACAGGAAGTGCATATCGAACGGGCACGTAAACGGGGTCTGGTCGGCAATATTTATCGCGGCAAGGTCAGTCGGGTTCTTCCCGGGATGCAGGCGGCATTCATCGATATGGGACTGGATCGCACCGCCTTTTTACATGTTTCCGATATCGCGGTACATGGGGACGGTAACGATGAAAAAAACTCGCAGACCATTATGGAACTGTTGCGTGAAGGCCAGGAAGTTATTGCTCAGGTGATCAAGGATCCGATGGGTTCCAAAGGCGCGCGCCTGACCACCCAGTTATCAATTCCTTCGCGTTATCTGGTTTACATGCCGGGCGCCGAGCATGTCGGTGTATCGCAAAAAATCGATGAGGAAGCCGAACGTCAGCGCCTGAAGGAGATCGTTGCTCGCCGTGTGTCGGAGTTTGAACCTGGCGGTTATATTGTGCGTACCGTGGCGGAGGGGGTCTCCGAGGAGGCTATACTCAATGATATGCGCTTTTTGCAAAAATTGTGGACGGCCATTCAGGAGCGCAGTCAGATAAGTAATGGTGAAGACGATAATCTTCTCTACGAAGATCTGCCGCTGGTGATGCGCACCATGCGCGATCTGAGTGGTAGCGATATCGAAAAAGTCCGCATCGACTCCAATGAAACCTATGAGCGTGTCAAAAAATTTGCTTCCCGGTTTATTCCCAATCTGGTCAATCAGATTGAATACTATCCGGGCGAACGACCGATTTTCGATCTTTATGGTGTCGAGGATGAAATCCGCCGGGCACTGGAACGCAAGGTGCAACTCAAGTCAGGAGGGTATCTGATCATCGATCAGACCGAGGCGATGACTACCATTGATGTCAATACCGGCGCTTTTGTCGGACATCGCAATCTCGAGGAAACGATTTTCAAGACCAATCTTGAAGCCACCCAGACGATCGTGCGCCAGTTGCGACTGCGCAATCTGGGTGGAATTATTATCATCGATTTTATCGATATGGTGGATATCGAGCATCGACGGCAGGTGCTGCGGGCGCTGGAGAAAAACCTCGAGCGGGATCACGCCAAAAACCATATCAGCGAAGTCTCGAGCCTGGGATTGGTTGAGATGACCCGCAAACGAACCCGGGAAAGTCTGGAACATATTCTCTGCGAACCCTGTTCTACCTGTAACGGGCGCGGCACACTGCTGACAGCGGAAACAGTTTGTTTCGAGATTTTTCGTGAGATACTGCGCGAGGCGCGTCAGTTCGATGCACAGCAGTTTCTGGTCCTGGCGGGACAGCCGGTGGTGGATATGCTGCTGGACGAGGAGTCCACCAGTGTGGCCGAACTGGAGGAGTTTATCGGCAAACCAATCAAGTTCCAGGTTGAGTCCGAGTATACCCAGGAACAGTTCGATGTAGTGCTCATGTAACGAATGTCTGCCTCAAACTGACAGAGTGATGATAGTTTAGGTGTCTACTGTAAAAAAATACCTGCGTATTGCACGGCGTACCCTCTGGTACAGCCTGGCGGCTTTGCTGGTTACCCTGGCCGTGCTGGTTTCCCTGTTTCGAATATTTCTGCCCGATCTGACCGCTTACCGTGCCGATCTGGAACAGTTTGCCAGTGCGTTTCTGGATCATACCGTCAGAATCGAATCCATGGACGCGCGCCTGGTCGGTTTTACACCGATGTTGATCTTCGATGACGTCTACATGCTGGATAAAACCGGCGAGCGAGAGCTGGTACGTTTTGAACAGGCCCGGCTCGGTGTAGCCTTGTTCGATTCGATTCGCCAACGCCAGGTGGTACCCCGAAACTTTACCATCGACGGAATCCAGCTGGCGATTACCCGGCAGGAAGACGGGCGTTTTCTGCTACAGGGTGTGGATGTCCAGGACCTCGAAAAAACCTTCCAGCCCGATCGAGCACGTGGTTCTGCTGAGCTGGCAGACTGGTTGTTCAAACGCAGCAGCCTGGCATTGCGTAACAGCACGATTTTGTGGAAAGACCTTAAGCAGGATGGTGAAACACTGCGCTTCGATGACGTGAATCTGATACTTCGAAACGATAACCAGCGGCATCAGCTCAATGTCCAGGTCAATCTGCCGCAGCGGATGGGTGAGCGTTTTGATGTTGCCATGGATGTGCGAGGCAATATTCTTAATCCGCGTGAGATGAAAGGCAAAATCTATATGCGCGGTGATGCCGTGCAGCTCGATAAATGGGGCGTCAAACCCGCGTATATGGGCGTCAGCTTGCACTCCGGTATGGCGGATTTTCAGATTTGGGGAGATTGGGAGAATAATGCGATTCAGAAGATCAGCGGTGATTTGACTGCCTATGATCTCAAACTGTCTCTGCCGGTAATGGATAAACCCTACGATATTCAACTCATGGGCGGGTTGTTCGATGTCGATAACCGGGGTAACGGTTGGCGGCTCAATGTCGATCGTTTTCAGTATATGAGCGGCGGTGATGTCTGGCCTCAGACGCGCTTCCGTATCAGTCATCAGAACAGTGAAGAAGGCGTATCAGATTGGCGTGTGGATACCGACTATTTTCGCCTTGAGGATGTCGCAAACCTGTTGTTGCAGACCAATTTGCTGGATGAACAACAGTCCGGGTTTCTGAAAACGGCAAAACCGGCCGGTGATATGCGGAGTCTACATTTTTATCACAGGAAGGATGCACAGGAGCGGGCGGCTTATCAGCTTCAGGCCGAGTTTGATCAGCTTTCTACCCGTCCGTGGCGTAACTTGCCGGGTGTTGACGGCCTGGAAGGGCGGATTATTGCAGATGAACGGCAGGGCCGCCTGCAACTGACATCCGCTTCCGGGGCACTGGATTTACCGCGGCTGTTCCGTGAGCCGTTGGAGGTGAGCCGTTTAGAGGGCGATGTGCAATGGCACGATGAAGGCGATAGCTGGCGCATACACAGTAACGAGCTGCAGGTCGACACAGATGATATCGAAGTGGCTGGTGATCTGCTGCTGAGTTTTCCCAAGGAATCATCGATCTCGCCTTATCTCGATTTGCAAGTCAGCTTTGAAAACGGCAAGGCGGCATCTGCCGAGCGTTATTATCCGACCGGTATCATGAAAAGCGAGCTGGTCAACTGGCTGGATCGCGGTATTGTCGACGGTCATGTCAGCCAGGGTGGCATGGTATTTAACGGTCGCTTGAAGGATTTTCCGTTTCGTGACCATCAGGGACAGTTCAAGGTCGAGTTTGATGTCCGGGATGCGACGCTGGACTATCGGGAACAATGGCCCGAGCTCAGCGGAGTTGACCTGTCAGCTGTTTTGACCGGGCGGGGGGTGGAATTGCTGGTCCAGCGCGGCAAACTGTTTGATATGCGGCTTTCCCCGTCCCGGGTACGTATCGCAGATTTTAGATCACCGAAATTGCAGTTGCAGGTAGATGCCAACGGTAAGTTGGTTGATGTCGCACGGATTTTAACGGCGAGCCCGTTGGCGCCGGGGGGACGCGCCTTTGTGCAGCGTTCGGGGATCGAAGGCAGGGCGCATACCCGGTTTGAGGCGATGATTCCTTTGAACTCGCGTGTCAAGGCACAGTCACCCCTTCGCTATCAGGGCGAGTTAAACCTGGCCAACGGTCAGTTGCATCTGTTGGACGGTCAGCTGGAACTTGTTGAGATCAACGGTCAAGTTACCTTTGATCAGGACGGTTTATCGTCCAATGGTCTGCATTCTCAACTGCTTGGGGAGACGATCGAGCTGGCGCTCGATAGCCGGCAACTGGAACAGGGCAACCGGCAAATCAGCCTCTTAGCCGATGGTCAGCTGGATGCCGGTCGACTGGCGGAACGTTTTGCCTTGCCGTGGTCCGCTGTGGTGGAGGGCAAAAGTTCATGGCATGGTGCGGTGATCGTGGAAAGTGGCACGGAGCTGGGCCAGCCGCCACTTGTCCGGATCGGGTCCGATCTGGAGGGGGTCCGCTCGGAGCTGCCGTCACCATTGAATAAAGGGGCGGGGGAACGCGCCCGGCTGAGCACTGAAATACGATTTCATGATAATGGACAGAGCCGCATTTCGGTCAACCTGGGAAACAAGCTGGATGCCCGGCTGGAACTGGAGCAGACCGAACGCCACACAGGATTGACTCGCGGTGTGCTGCACGTTGGTTCGGCATCGGCACAACTGCCACCGGATCGTGTCCTGCTGATCGACGGTGCACTGGATGGTTTCGATCCTTCCGCCTGGGAGGCATTAATAAAGGACTTACAACAAGCGGATATCCTGGATGGAGGCTTGAATCTGCCGATCCGGCTTGATATGGAACGGTTGGTCGTGGTTAAGGCAGCAAAGCAGTCGGATGAAGAGTCTGCCGGGTCATCGGCCGGTTACTCGCCGCCGCCGGACAAGTTTCCGGAGATCAGCGGCCGTATTGATCAGTTGCAATACGGCGAGCACAGGCTCGGGCGTCTGGATTTTGAGCTCCGATCGCTGCAAAAAGGGCTGAGTTTGCGGCGCCTGCTGTTACAAGGTGAAAACCTGCGCCTGCATGCCAGTGGTGACTGGTTATATGAATCGGGCCTACATACCAGTAAGGTCAATTTCGAAATGACCAGTCCCAATCTGGGCAGGTTTCTGGAAGAGCTGGGTTATTCGGCAATCATCAAGGGGGGCGATACGCTGCTCCGCGGCGACTTGCACTGGGCGGCCCCCCCGGCCGCCGTGACAGCGGGGTTGCTGAACGGCACGATTCAGCTGCAGGTGGATGACGGCAGTTTCGTCCAGGTCGAACCCGGCGCCGGTCGTTTGCTGGGGCTGTTCAGTTTGTCGGCCCTGCCGCGGCGTTTAATGCTGGATTTTCGTGATACCTTTCAGGAGGGTTTCAGCTTCGACGAGATGCGCGGACGCGTCCAGCTCCGTGACGGCAACGCCTACAGCGATAATCTGCGAATTAGCTCGCCGGTGGCGGAAATCCGGATTCGGGGACGCACCGGATTGGCCGCCCGCGACTTCGATCAACGGGTCACCGTGACCCCCCGGGTCGGTGACAGCTTGCCGATAGCCGGGGGCCTGCTGTTCGGAACCCAGGTCGGGGCGGCAATCCTGTTTCTGGAAAAACTGTTCGGGGGCGGGATCGACAAGGCGTCGGCGAAGCGTTATCACGTGACCGGCAGTTGGGAAGACCCCGTTATCACACCGTTGGACAGTGTCCCGGAATAACCCCAAGGACGATCTCCGAACTGTATAATGCGCCGGTTTTGTGATCGGCGCAGAACTGTCAGTTTTCGACATCACTGATCCGGGCGCCGGTTTAATGATATTCTTGGCCTATGATCAAATCCCTTCTGACAGTCATCCTGTTCGGTGTTTGTCACCTTGTGGTGGCCGATGCCGCGCACCGTTTGAGCCTGGAGCAATGGTCGGTGCCCCGCAGCGCCAAATCGGTGGTGGCCATGCCGGCACTGTCCCGGGCCATGCAGGATTTTCAGGCAACGCCCGGCGCCCGTCTGCGGGTTCATTATCCCGGGGGTGAACAGGGCAGTGTGTGGGCGGCGGAACTGCGGACCTGGCTGATCGCCCTGGGGGTTCCCTCCACCGCTCTTGAAATGCGCGCCGGTAGCGCCAATATCGATGTTATCGAGCTGGAGATTATTTCCGATGGCCAGAAAACCGCGCCGATTATGACGATACTGCCCGATGACCCCGCGGCGAATAACCCCTGAGTATTACGCCTTTTCCCCAGTGTGAACGAGGTACAAGCATGAAACGTGTGGCAGCTATCCAGATGGCTTCCGGGCCCAACGTGGGCGCTAATCTGACCGAAGCCGGCCGACTGATCAACCGGGCGGTGGACGCCGGTGCGGCATTGATCGTGCTGCCGGAAAATTTCGCCATCATGGGCATGCACGAAGTCGACAAGGTCAAGGTGGGTGAGCAACCGGGCAAAGGGCCGATTCAGGACTTTCTGGCCGAACAGGCCCGCAAGCACGGTATCTGGATTGTCGGTGGTACGCTGCCGCTGCAATCCGATGATGAACAGCGTATTCGCGCCGCCTGTCTGTTAATCGATGATCAGGGGCATCAGGTGGCGCGTTATGACAAGGTGCATCTGTTTGATGTGCACCTGGCAGAGAATGCCGAAATCTATAACGAATCACAAACCATCGAGCCGGGGCGCGAAGCCACTGTAGTGGATACGCCTTTTGGTCGCCTGGGCATGGCGGTCTGTTACGATCTGCGTTTCCCCGAACTGTTCCGGAGCATGGCTGATCAGGGTGTGGATCTGGTCGCGCTGCCGTCGGCCTTCACCGCCATTACCGGCAAGGCTCACTGGGAGGTGCTGGTACGGGCCCGCGCGATCGAAAACCTGATCTACGTGGTCGCGGCGGCCCAGGGCGGTTACCATGTTAACGGGCGCGAAACCTATGGCCACAGCATGATTGTGGACCCGTGGGGCATGGTGCTCGACGAATTACCTAATGGTTCCGGCTTTGTCAGTGCCGAGCTGGATCCCAGGCGCATCGCCGATACCCGGCGCAATTTCCCGGCGCTGCAACATCGCAAAATACCTTGTAAAGTGGCCTTATGACACAACCCGCACTCGATATCGCACAGGATCTGTTACTTGCTCCCGCCGGTCTGGGGGAACAGGAACTGCAACGCACTCTCGATCAACTGCTGGGACACAGCGTCGACAACGCGGATCTCTATTTCCAGTTTGCCCGCCAGGAGTCCTGGGTGCTGGAAGACGGCATCGTCCGCGAAGGCAGTCACAACATTGATCAGGGGGTCGGGGTTCGCGCCATCAGTGGCGAGAAAACCGGCTTCGCCTATTCCGACGAAATCGTGCTGCCGGCCCTGACCGAGGCGGCCAATGCCGCCCGCGCCATTGCCCACAGCGGCCAGTCCGGCCAGGTCCAGGGCTGGCAGCGCCGCGCCGGCCATGCGCTGTATCGCCCGGCTGATCCCATCGACTCGCTCGCCACGGCGGACAAGATCGCTCTGTTGCAGGCCCTGGACAAGGAGGCGCGGTGCCAGGACCCCCGGGTCAAGCAGGTGATCGTCAGCCTGGGCGGGGTGCAGGAGGTGGTGCTGGTTGCTGCCAGTGACGGCACCCTGGGCGCCGATGTGCGCCCGCTGGTACGCCTCAATGTGCAGGTGATTGCCGAGCAGAACGGCCGTCGCGAGCAGGGCAGCGCCGGCGGCGGTGGTCGGGTCAGTTACGACTATTTTCAGCAGGCGGAGCGCGGCCTGGATTATGCCCGCGAGGCGGTGCGCCAGGCACTGGTCAACCTGGAAGCGGTCGACGCCCCGGCCGGCAGCATGCCGGTGGTGCTGGGCCCGGGCTGGCCCGGCGTGCTGCTGCACGAGGCGGTCGGCCACGGCCTGGAAGGCGATTTCAACCGCAAGGGCAGCTCGGCCTTCGCCGGGCGTATGGGTGAGCAGGTGGCCTCGACCCTGTGCACCGTGGTCGATGACGGCACCCTGGCCGAGCGCCGCGGCTCGCTCAACGTCGACGATGAGGGCACCCCGACCGGGCATACCGTGCTGATCGAAAACGGGATTTTAAAAGGCTACATGCAGGACAAGATGAACGCCCGGCTGATGGGCACGGCCTCCACCGGCAACGGCCGGCGCGAATCCTACGCCCACCTGCCCATGCCGCGCATGACCAATACCTACATGCTGGCCGGGGAGAGTGATCCCGAAGAGATCATCGCCTCGGTGGAGAAGGGCCTCTACGCGGTCAACTTCGGTGGCGGCCAGGTGGATATCACCTCGGGCCGGTTCGTCTTTTCCGCCAACGAGGCCTATCTGATCGAAAACGGCAAGGTGACCCGCCCGGTCAAGGGGGCCACCCTGATCGGCAACGGCCCGGAAGTGATGAATAAAGTGGAAATGGTCGGCAACGATCTGCAACTGGACAGCGGCGTCGGCGTCTGCGGCAAAGAAGGCCAGAGCGTCCCCGTCGGCGTCGGCCAGCCGACCCTCAAGATCAGCAGCATCACCGTCGGCGGGACAGCTTGAAAAACTTTTCACCGCAGAGACGCAGAGATCGCAGAGGATACAAAGTAATGTTGAATGTTTAATGCTGAATTTTGAATTAAACGCCTGTCCGCAATTCAAAATTTAAAATTCAACATTCAAAATTATACCTCCGCGCCTCCGCGCCTCCGCGTCCTCTGCGTTAATCATCGCGGTGTGAGAAAAGTGATTCAGTCCGGGGCCATGAGGTTTTTGAGGTACTGGAACAGTTCACGGGCGGCTTTGGGGGGCTTGTTGTCCTTTCTTTCTTTGTGGGCGCTGCGGATCAGTTGACGGACGTGCTGGCGATCGGTGTCGGGCTGTTCTTCCACTAGTGATTCCAGTGCGGCGTCGCCGTCGGTTAGCAGCCGCTCGCGCCACTTCTCCAGCTGGTGGAAGTGTTTGATGTCTTCCTCAAAGGGATGCATGACCCGATCATAGGCCTGTTGCAGGGCCTCGGCGTCACGCTGGCGGATCAGCTTGCCGATAAACTGCATCTGGCGTTTGAGGGCGCCGTGCTGTTTGATGCGTCGGGCCTCGAGGATGGCCTGGCGCAGCTCATCATCCAGCGGGATTTTGTCCAGATCCGCTGGTGACAGTTTGGTCAGTTCGCTGCCGAGATCCTGCAGGGCGTGACATTCCCGCTTGCGCTGGGATTTACTGATCCACTGTTCGTCATGCTCATCGTAAGTCATGGCGGCTATTTTACCCGCTAATGACGGGGAGTCGACCAGAAAATACGCTCTGCCGGCCCCAAGGGGCGTTTGTTCCATTTCCCGCGGGCCCGTAGAATGGCTTAATTAGCAGAAAATGAGAGATCCATGTCTGACAAGAATGTGAGTACCAGCGACGTCACGGCGCTGTTCGACGCCGAACGTTATCAGCAGATGGTGGCCGACATGCTCGGTGAAGCAAAGCGGCTGGGAGCCAGCGCCGCGGAGGCGGCGGTCAGTCTCGAGTCCGGCCTGTCGGTAACGGTTCGTCTGGGCGAGGTGGAAACGGTGGAACACAACCGGGACAAGGGTCTCGGGATCACGGTCTATTTCGGTCAACGCAAGGGCTCGGCCAGTACCTCCGACTTTGGTCCGGCCGCCATTGGCGAGACTGTCAAGGCGGCCTGCGATATCGCCCGTTATACCGAAGAGGATGCCAGCGCCGGCCTGGCTGATGCGGCATTGATGGCGGCGAGTATCCCGGATCTGCAGCTCTACCATCCCTGGGCGATCGGCGCCCCCGAGGCGATCGAACGGGCCCTGGCCTGTGAAGCTGTGGCGCGGGGCTTTGATGCGCGCATCACCAACTCCGAGGGGGCCAGCATTACCAGCCACAGCGGGCTGCGGGTTTACGGCAACAGTCACGGTTTTGTCGGGGCCTATCCCAGTTCCCGGCACAGCATGAGCTGTACTGTCATTGGCCAGGACGAGTCGGGCATGCAACGGGATTACTGGTACACCCTGGCCCGGGATCCCGGGCAGCTCGACAGCGCCGAGTCGGTCGGGGAACGTGCGGCCCGGCGCACGGTTTCACGCCTTGGCGCCCGTAAACTCACCACCCGTCAGGTGCCGGTGATGTTCGAGGCCGATGTGGCCCGGGGGCTGCTCGGGCACCTGGTGCGCGCCATCAGCGGCGGCGCCCTGTATCGCAACGCCAGCTTCCTGGTGGATTCACTCGGCCAGCAGCTGTTCCCCGAGCGGGTGCGTATTGATGAACGCCCCCACTTGCCCGGTGCGCTGGGCAGTGCGCCGTTTGATAACGAAGGCGTGGCGACCGCACCCCGGACCCTGATTGAAGCGGGCGTGTTGCAGGGCTATGTGCTCGACAGCTACAGCGCCCGTCGGCTGGGCATGCAGACCACCGGCAACGCCGGCGGCGTGCATAATTTATATATTAATCATGACGATCTCAGTCGCGAGCAGTTGCTGCAACAGATGGGCAACGGTCTGCTGGTGACCGAAGTGATGGGGCAGGGCGTTAACAACGTGACCGGTGACTATTCGCGCGGCGCCTCCGGCTTCTGGGTGGAAAACGGCGAAATCCAGTATCCGGTTGAAGAGATTACCCTGGGCGGCCGGTTACAGGATATGTACCTCGGGCTGCAGGCCGTCGGCAACGACGTTGACGCCCGCGGCAACATCATCACCGGCTCCTGGCTCATCGACAACCTGACCGTCGCCGGGGACTAAGTCAATTTTGAATGTTGAATTTTAAATTTTGAATTGCGGACAGGCATTTAATTCAAAATTCAGCATTAAAAATTCAAAATTAGTCTGCGCCTCCGCGTCTCTGCGGTGAAAATCCTTTAAATCAGAAACAGCGTCGCCAGGCCGAGGAAGGCGAAGAAGCCGACGACGTCGGTGACGGTGGTGAGGATTACTGAGCCGGACAGGGCCGGGTCGCCGCCCAGTTTCTTGAGGAGCAGTGGAATCACGGCGCCGGAGATGGCGGCCATGATCAGGTTGATCAGAATCGCGGCGGCGATGACCAGGCTCAGCTTGAAGCTGTCGAACCAGAACCCGGCGACACTGGCGATAACGATGGCCCAGATCAAACCATTCCAGATACCTACTCCGAATTCTTTTCTCAGGATCGTTTTGGCATTGGTCGCACTGATCTTACCCAGCGCCATGCCGCGAATAACCAGGGTCAGGGTCTGACTGCCGGCGATGCCGCCCATGCTGGCGACTACCGGCATCAGCACGGCCAGCGCCACCAGTTTTTCGATGGTGCCTTCGAACAGGCCGATGACCCAGGCGGCCAGCAGGGCGGTAAGCAGGTTAATGCCCAACCAGACACTCCGCCGCCGGGTACTGGTGAGCACCGGTGCGAACATGTCCTCTTCCTCGTTCAGACCGGCCATGCTCATCAGGGAGTGGTCGGCTTCTTCGCGAATAACGTCGACCACGTCGTCGATGGTGATACGCCCCATCAACTGACCGTCTTCGGTGATGACCGGGGCGGTGATCAGGTCGCGGCGTTCAAAGAGGTTGGCCACGTCGCGGGCCGGCATGTCGACCGGGATACCGATGACATCATGCTCCATGACCTCCGCGACGCTCATCTCCGGATCACTGGTCAAGATGATCGTCAGGGGCAGCAGACCCTGAAAGCGGCCTTCGCGATCGACGACGAACAGACTGTCGGTCGATTCGGGAATACTGCCGCGGCGGCGCAGATAACGCAGGACCACATCCAGGCTGGTATCGGCCCGGACGGTGATCATGTCCAGATCCATCAAACCGCCGGCGGAATCCTCCGAATAAGAAAGGACCGAGCGCAGCCGCTCGCGCTCCTGCTGCTCCATGGAGAGCAGGATCTCCTGGACGATATCACGCGGCATTTCCGGCAGCAGGTCGGCCAGATCGTCGGTATCCAGGGACTCGGTGGCGGCAACCAGCTGGTCGGTGTCCATCCGGTCCATGATGGCGCTGCGCACATCATCGGCGAGATGGACCAAGATCTCCCCTTCGGAATGAAGGGGGACGTGCTCCCAGACTACCTGGCGATCAGCGGAGGGGAGGGATTCGAGCAGATGGGCGATTTCCTGGGGATGCATCTCCTCCAGAAAATCCTCGATCTGTTCATGATCTTCGTCTTCGGCGTGGAGGATAGCGAGAAGTGACTGCAAAACGTCACGATATTCCTCTTTTGTTTCCACTTCGGCCATCAGTCCATTCCCGTATCCACCCGCCTGAAAGTTTAACAAGCCCGATGCTAAGTTGGGAACTGTCCGGGGGACTTTTATTGGTCAGCAGATGGATTGCGCAAAGCCGGAAAAACAGGGTTATTCAGGTTCATCAAACCGGTTGTTGATGAGTTCAAGCAGAGCCTGGCTGGCCTGTTCCTCGTCGGGACCGTCGATTTCAAGGTGGATGGTGGATCCCTTGCTAGCGGCCAGCATCATCACACCCATGATACTTTTGCCGTTGACCTGCTGGCCGTTGTAATCGACCAGTATCTCGGCGTCAAACCCGGACGCCAGGGTAACAAATTTGGCCGCTGCCCTGGCATGCAGACCAAGCTTGTTGATGATTTCGACAGAATGTTCCAGCAAGTGTCAGTCTCCGGCGGGTTGAATGACAATAATTCCGTCATGCGCGCCGGAGACGGCTTTTTCCACCATTTCGGGCAGGCTCAATCGGGGATAATTGAGGACCCGGATCAGCATGGGCAGATTGAGTCCGGTGATCACCGCGATGTTGCCGGATTGCAGTTGCCGGGCGATATTACTGGGTGTGGCGCCGAACAGGTCGGTGAGGATCAGAACGCCTTCACCTTCATCGAGCTGGTCGATCTGCTGATGGGCCTTATCCAGTGTTTCCTCGAGTCGGGCATTCATGCCCACGCCCATGCGCGTGATTGTCAGCGGCATGTCACCGATGATTTTGCCGGCTGTATCCAGCATGGCCTGGCCGATCTTGTCGTGCGTGATAAGCAGCACCGCGACGCTCATGTCAGCTCCCTGTGCCGGACGAGAACCCCATCACGTTGTGGATGGAAATACACAGCCAGGCGCTCTACCAGATAAACCGAGCGATGATGCCCGCCGGTACAACCGATAGCGACCGTCATATAGCTTCGGTTATCCGCTTCGAAGCAGCCGATCCACTTCTCTATAAACTGGCGAATATCGTTATACATATCGTGTACGGCGCCATGCCGCTCCAGATAGTCCGCCACGGCCTTGTCCTGGCCGCTCAGGTGGCGCAATTCGGCAACCCAGTGCGGATTGGGTATGCAGCGAACATCAAAAACAAAATCGGCATCCACCGGAATGCCGTGCTTGAAGCCGAAGGACTGGAACAGGATCGATAACTGTGTCCTGGCCGCCCCATGCACCCTGCTGTGGATGATGTCCCGCAATTGGTGGATGTTAGTCATACTGGTGTCGATTCGCAAATCGGCCCGTGATGATATCGGCTCCAGTAACTGGTGTTCCTGCAGGATCGCCTCATTCAGCGGAACTTCGTCGTTGCTCAGGGGATGTTTGCGCCGGGTTTCGCTGAAGCGCTTCAGTAAAGTGAGATTGTCGGCTTTAAGAAAGAAAATCTCACACTGAATTCCGGCCTCGTTCAAAGAGTGAAGCGCATCCGGAAAACTGATTAATTCGCCGGACAGGTTGCGGGCATCAATGCCGACGGCAAACCACTGCTCGCCATGCCGGTTGGCGCGTACGATCTCATCGGCCAGCGATGGGAGCATGCCGATCGGCAGGTTGTCGATACAGTAGTAATCAAGATCCTCCAGAACATGCAAGACCACACTCTTGCCCGAGCCGGAAAGTCCACTAACGATGATTAGCCTCATTATGAAGAACGGGCCCGTTTGATAAGTTCCTGCTGGCGTTCGATGAAGTCCTGTGCGGCATTATAGCCGTTGAGGTAGAGTACATGATTTCTCACGGCCGCTTCAATAATGACCGCCAGATCACGGCCCGGCGCAACGGGTAACCGGACTTCCGGAATATCCACTTCCAGCAGGCGTCGGCTGCGACCGGTATGGTCCAGTCGTTCAATCGGTTCATTCGACAAATCCGGCTCGGTGTCGAGGCGAACAATCAAACGCAGACGTTTGTGATCGAGGATGGCATTGTTGCCGTACATGGCGCGGATGTTCAACACGCCCAGCCCGCGCACCTCGATAAAATCGGTCAGCAGGCTGGGACAGCTGCCGGTGATGGCATCCGGGGCGGTGCGCCGGAATTCCGGGGCGTCGTCGGCTACCAGTCGATGGCCGCGGCTGAGCAGTTCTAGCGCCAGTTCGCTTTTGCCGACGCCGCTGGGTCCGGTCAGCAGCACGCCGATGCCGAAGACTTCCATGAATACGCCGTGGAAGACGGTTTTTTCGGTGAGTTGGTTACTCAGGTAATAATGCAGATGATCGACAATCTTGTGACTGCTTTCGCTGGCAGTGACTAACGGTGTGCCGTTTTGCCGGGCAAATTCGAGCAGGGATTCCGGCGGGCTGATACCACCGGCAATGATGACCATCAGGGGACTGGAGTCATACAGACGTTGCAGTGTATCCTGCAGCGAGTTTTTCCCCAGATTGTCCAGATACTCGAGTTCGGTGTCGGCCAGCACCTGAATATAGTTGGGTCTGACCAGGTTCAGGTGGCCGATGAGACTGCTGTCGGACAGCCGGGCATCCACCTCGGTCAGCTTGCCTTTATTCTGTTCGCCTACAACCCATCTCAAGCCGAGTTCTTTCTGATGTGCCTGAAAGATATCGTTGCTGGAGATCGGGCCGGACATGTTTTTTAGTTCCCGGCCTGCTCGGTGAATAGCCGGTGAAGATCCTGGCCGCTTTGACACTGGCGGGTCTGTTCCCGGAACTCATCGTCATTGAACATCCCGGCCAGCAACGCCAACAGCTTCAGGTGATCCTCGCTGGATTCTTCCGGCACAACCAGGGCGAACAACAGATCCACCGGCTGCTTGTCGATGGCGTCAAAATCAATGGCTTGTTTCAGTTGGATAAAAGCGGCGGTGGCATGGTCGCAATTTTTCAGCCGCCCGTGGGGGATGGCGACACCATAACCGATGCCGGTTCCCCCGAGACGCTCTCTTGATATCAGGCTTTCAAAAATATCGGTGTCGGTGGCGTTCGGTTGATCGGCGGCCAACAGCTCACTGAGCAGTTCCAGAGCGCGTTTTTTACTTGATGCATCGGAGTTGCAGATAATGCGGTCCGAACTGAGAAAATCTGATAATTGCATAACTATGCCTGCTGGATGATTATTCGACGGGCTGTTTCTTCAGACCGCCTTCGGCGCGATGATGATCGGTCAGTTTTTCCTTGTGTTTTTTGATTTGCCGATCAAGCTTGTCGGCCATGGCATCAATAGCTGCATACATGTCATCGTTTTCGGCATTGGCAAACAGCTCACCACCGCTGATATGCACGGTTGCTTCGGCTTTTTGACGGTTTTTTTCCACGCTCAGGATGACGTGGACATTGGTGACATTGTCAAAGTGTCGTTCGACCCGTTCCAGTTTGCTGATGACGTAATCGTGCATGGATTCGGTGATATCGACATGATGGCCTGTAATATTGACTTGCATGGTTTTCTCCCTGGTTATGCCAGACGTTTGCGTTCATTGGAAGGTGGAATCGCCATGGCCTCTCGGTATTTAGCGACGGTTCGGCGGGCGACATTAATCCCTTTATCCGAAAGTATCGTGGCGATTTTACTGTCACTCAGTGGTTTGTTCGGGCTCTCGGCAGCTACCAGCTTCTTGATCAGGGCCCGAATGGCCGTGGCCGACGCCTCGCCCCCGCTGGAGGTGGAGACGTGGCTGGAAAAGAAGTATTTCAGCTCATAGATCCCGCGCGGCGTATGCATGTATTTTTTGGTGGTGACCCGTGAGATGGTGGACTCATGCATGTCGACCTCTTCGGCGATATCGTGCAGCACCAGGGCTTTCATGGCTTCCTCGCCGTGCTCGAGAAAGTCCTTTTGCCGTTCGACGATGCTGGTGGCCACCTTGAGCAGGGTTTCGTTGCGACTGGTGAGACTCTTGAGAAACCAGCGAGCTTCCTGCAGGTGGTTTTTCAACGTTGCGTTATCTTCATCGTTTTTGACCTTTTTGATCAGGCTGGCGTAATGGGGATTGATGCGCAACCGCGGCGCGGCGTCGGGGTTGAGCTCGACGCGCCACTGGCCCTTCACCTTGTTGACGATGACATCGGGGATAATGTACTCGGGTTGCCCGGTGTTGATTCGACCGCCGGGACGCGGGTTGAGGGAGGTGATCAGCTGCACGACGTCCCGCAGTTCGGCTTCGTCCAGTTTCAGCTTGCGCTGCAACTGGGCGTAATCGCGGTGGGCCAGCAGTTCAAAGTGTTGATCGACCAGTTCCATGGCCTTCTGCAGGTGGGCGTGTTCCAGCGGGAATTGCTTGAGTTGCAGGGTCAGACTCTCGCGCAGATCGCGGGCTCCCACGCCCGGGGGATCAAAATGCTGAACGCGATGCAGCACGGCCTCGATTTCATCCAGCTCGATCTCCTCATCACCCAGTGCTTGTTGCACCTCCTCGATGCTGCAACCCAGGTAGCCGTCATCATTGATCGAGTCAATGATGACTTCGGCGATAGCCCGGTCGGTGTCGCTGAAGTGACTCAGTTCCATCTGCCAGCGCAGGTAATCCTGCAGCGTTTCATCGGTGGAGCCGGAGATTTCGAAATCCGGGCCGGGTTCGGCCGGGCTGCTTGCCTGCGCTGTGGCGACATTGTCATAGATATCGTCCCAGTTGCTGTCGACCGGCAGGTCATCGGGAATTTCGCCCGGTGTCTCGCTCGCGGCGGATTCGGTCTCGTCACTCTCCGCCACATTTTGCGGAGTTTCCTGGTTTTCCGCGCCGGGTGGTGCCTCGGCGACGGTATAGCTGTCCGTCGGCTCGTTATTCTCGGTGCTGTCGCCTTCCTCATCCATCTCCAGCATGAGGTTGGAATCCAGCGCATCCTGAATCTCGGTCTGCAGCTCAAGCGTCGATAGTTGTAGCAGCCGAATGGCTTGCTGCAGCTGTGGGGTCATGGTCAGATGCTGACCGAGTCGGAGTTGTAGGGTTTGCTTCATATTATGGTTGGGAACGGGCCAGTCAACCAGCTCTCTGGCTGGCTTTCATTTTAGCGTATTTCCATGTTGAGTGCAGAGTCCCTAGAGACGGAAATTTTCACCCAAATAGACCTTGCGAACTTGTTTGTTCTGCAGCAGTTGCTCCGGCTCGCCCTGGGCGATGACCTCACCGGCATTGATGATATAGGCCCGCTCGCAGATCCCCAGGGTTTCCCGAACGTTATGATCGGTTATCAGCACGCCGATGCCACGGTCTTTCAGATGGCGAATGATACTCTGAATATCCAGCACGGAGATAGGATCCACCCCCGCAAAGGGTTCATCGAGCAGAATAAATCGCGGCTCGGTGGCCAGAGCGCGGGCGATCTCCACCCGGCGGCGCTCGCCGCCGGACAGACTCATGCCGGTGGTCTGGCGAATGTGGCTGATGTGCAACTCTTCCAGCAACTCCTCGAGTTTTTGCTGTTGCTGATAGGGGGCGAGCTCCTTGCGGGTCTGCAGAATCGCCAGGATATTCTCGGCCACGCTCAGTTTGCGAAACACCGAGGCTTCCTGCGGCAGATAGCCGATGCCGCGCCGGGCCCGCAGGTGCATGGGCAGGGGGGTGAGATCCTCGTCATCCAGCCGGATTTCGCCCTGATCGGCCTTGATCAGCCCCACGACCATATAAAAAGAGGTGGTCTTGCCGGCGCCGTTGGGACCCAGCAGCCCGACAATCTCGCCACTGTCCACGGTCAGCGAGACATCCTTGACCACCTTGTGGCCTTTGTAGGACTTGCCCAGCTGGCTGGCGCTCAGGGTGCTCATTCACCCGGATCCTGTGGTTTGTCGCCCGGCTCGATAATGACGCGAACCCGACCGTCGCTTTGCGGGTCGTCTGGCTGTTTCGACGGGGAGTCGCTATTGGCCGCGACGATACTGTTGCGGGTGTCGTAGTGAATGCGTGTGCCGCTGATGCGGTTGGTGCCCTGTTTGACCCTGGCGTCATCGATCAACAGCAGTTCGCCGCTCTGGGTGTTGTATTCCATGCGTCGGGCCTCGGAATAGACCATTTCCCGATTATCCGGTTGCTGCTGCAGCTCGGCCGGTTTACCGATCACGATGATCCGGCTGACTTCACCCTTTTGTAAATGAACGGTGAGTTCATCGCCGCGGATCTCCAGCGAGCCCTGTTTGAGAAACACCTCACCTTCATAGTGACTGATTCCCTGGCGTTCGTCGGCGCGCATGCGATCAGCTGTGATGTTGACCGGTTGGTCGCGATCGCTGCTCAGCGCCCAGACGGACGCCGGGATGCTGGCCAGCAGGGTCATCAGCAGCAACGATTTAGCGCGGGTTAATAACATAGGTTCCTCGGGTATCCGACAACAGTTCAAGCAGGCCCCGGGCCACGTTCAGCCGCATTCCGATCGCCCGGGTCTCGCTGCTATCGCTGGTGATTGTAACAGCCGCATCGGTCTCGGCGTATTCCCGTTGGGGATAAACGGTCAGTTTTTCGGTCACCAGGGTCAGCGCCTCGTTGTGCGCGGTGGCCGGGCGATGCAGTTCCACCTCGCCGCTGAGCTCGATGCGTTCCCCCTGCTCGTAGACCACGCCCTGGTTGGCCTGCGCGGTCCAGGGCGGCAGATCCTCGCGATACAGATCCAGCGTCAGTTGCTGAATCACGAGGGTGTCGTCATCGGGATAATGTTCCAGATAATCAGCTACCAGCCGGTGGCGCGCCACGCCGTTTTCATCCATGCGGGTGGCGGTGAAGTTCTGCAGAAAATAATCGGGATCATGGCGGACTTCGCGGGGAATCATTCTCGGCTGGGTTTCAAGGCCGGTGAGCAGCCAGTTACTGAAGGCGCCGATCAGGATGACCAGCAGAATAATACTGATGATTTGCAGCTTATTCATAGAGGAATTTATTCAACTGCGCATCCAGCGTATTGTGCGCTTCCATGATCAGTTCGCAGACATCGCGCGCCGCGCCGTGCCCCCCGCCGTGCGGGGTCTGCCAGTGGGCATGCTGTTTGGCCAGGGGATGGGCATCTTGCACCGCGATGGCCAGGCCGGCGCGGCGCATCACCGGCAGATCGACCACATCGTCTCCCACGTAGGCGGCCTGTTCCAGCGTCAGGCCCAGCTTGCCTACCAGCTCCTCGAAGGCCGGCAGTTTCTCCAGTTGGCCCTGATAGACGTGTTCGATGCCGAGGTTGTCCATGCGATGCTGGACCACGTTCGAACTGCGTGCGGTGATGACACCGATTTCAACGCCGCTCTCCTTGAGCAGCTTGATGCCAAAACCGTCACGCGAATGAAATGCCTTGTATTCCTGACCGTCGTCGCCGACAAACAGACTGCCGTCGGTGAGTACGCCATCCACATCAAAAACCACCAGCTCGATCTGGGCGGCACGGGCCAGGATATCTTTCATAACAGTCGGTCCGGTCGGGTTTGGCTGATTGTCTGTAAACTGTCTGACACGGTGGGTAATGCGTTATTCGGCGGCGGGATAACCCAGCTCCGCCAACTTGTCGCGAATCACCTGTTCCGACAGATCCTCGCCTTCGATACGCACCCGGCCGTTGTCGATGGTCACTTCCACCTGATCGATTCCGGGCAGGGCCTTGAGGCCGTTTTCAATGGCGGCGACGCAGCCCCCGCATTTGATGTTCTGTGCCGTAATTTGCAATGTGTCACTCATCCGCGTCCGCTCCTGTATCAAGCTTGCTGGATATTGAAATAAAGTAGTGTGAGATAGGCCACATAGGCCAGTAATAACAGCCCGCCTTCAAACCGGTTGATTTTGCCGTCGCCCCGAAAGCCGTAAGCCATCACAAACAGGGCGATGCTCAGGCCGATCATTACCGGGAAATCCCGGCTCAGGACCTCGGGCTCCAGCGCCACCGGCCCCAGCAGGCCCGGGATACCCAGTACGACCAGTAGATTGAACATATTGGACCCGATCACATTGCCGATGGCAATGTCCGGCTCCTTGCGCAGCGCCCCCATCAGCGAGGCGGCCAGTTCCGGCAGGCTGGTGCCGATGGCCACAATCGTCAGGCCGATGATCAGATCGCTGACCCCGAAAAAGTGGGCGATGTTCACCGCGCCCCAGACCAGCGCCCGCGAACTGGCCAGCAACAGCACCAGGCCGATCATCAGCCACAGCAGGGCACGGGGTGTGGTCATGGCGGGGATTTCACTGGCGTATTCCGCCTCCAGCGGATCGTGGTCCTTGCGCTTGCCCAGCAGCACCATCCACCACAGCATCAATACCATTCCGACCAGCAGGATCAGCCCGTCCAGCACCCCCAGCTCCCCATCGGCTACCAGCATCAGGCTCACCAGCATGATCAAAAACATCACCGGGTATTCGCGGCGCAGGGTTTCGGAACGCACGACCAGCGGCACCACCAGGGCGGTGATCCCCAGCACCAGGGCAATGTTGGTAATGTTCGAGCCCAGCGCGTTGCCCACCGCCAGACCACTGTTGCCTTCCAGGGTGGCAATGGCGGAGATCAGCATCTCCGGCGCCGAGGTGCCCAGACCGACGATGGTCAGGCCGATGACCAGCGGCGAAACCCCCAGATTGCGCGCCGTGGCGCCGGCCCCCTGCACAAACCAGTCGGCGCCCTTGATCACAACGGCAAAGCCGAGAATCACGGCAATAACGGAAAGCAGCATGTCAGTCGGCATAAAACTCAGGTCAGGGTTATGGGCCAGAGTGTTCGGCGGCGTATGATACCAGCTTGTCACCGGCGCGCGAGGGCGGTGGTGTGTAATTTTGAATGTTGAATGTTGAATGTTGAATTTTGAATTGCAAACAGGCAGTTAATTCAACATTCAAAATTATATTTCTGCGCCTCTGCGTTAAACAGGTTTTCTACTGCAGTTCGCGTTCGAGCTCCATCTCCAGCTCGCGTTCCAGCGCCCGATCTTCCTCGGTCGGTTCAAATTGCGGCCGTTCCTCCCGCGGCGGATTGCCGTCATACACCCGGTTGCGCCGATGCTGCAAATAGGCGTCGCGCATGAAGGTGTAGGGATCGGCGCCGGACTCTTCCAGCATACGGCTGGCGCCGAGCAGTTGTGCGCGGGAATTGATGGCGCGCAGCACTACCGCGCTCCAGTAGGCTTCGTCGTCCTCAATTTCCTGCAACGGCTCATATTCCCAGTCGACAACAAGTCCGCCGGTGTCTCGCAGGGTGCTGGGGCCGAGAAACGGCAAGACGATATAGGGGCCTTCGCCGACCCCCCAGCTGCCCAGTGTCTGGCCGAAGTCCTCGTTGTGCTTGGGCAGGCCCATCGGGGTAGCCACATCGATCAAACCGAACAGGCCCACGGTCGAGTTCCAGGCCACGCGGGAGAAATCCGAGACCGCATCCGTGAACTTGAGTTGCAACAGGTTGTTGACCATCACCCAGACATCATCCAGGTTGCTGAAGAAGTTGGAGATGCCGGTCTGCGCCGGTTGCGGCACGTTGTTTTTATAAGCCCGGGCGGTCGGCCGGGCGATGCTGCGATCCACCGCGTCGTTGAATTTGTACATGGCACGGTTATAGGACTCGAGCGGATCGCTTTGACCTTCATCGGCCGGGCCATTGGTACTGGCGCAGCCGCAAAGCAGCAGGGTAGCGGTAATCAACGCGACATGCAGGCGGGAACGGGATCGGTTGTTATTTTTCATCATATAAAAGCGGGGCTTCGGCAGAGAGGGGATAAGCATCGTTCTCTGTGAACCTCTGTGACCTCGGTGGTTTACTGTGGTTTTTATTTGGCCTCGGTGCGCGTGGCGCCGCAGCGACGGCACCGGTAACGGCTGACCATTTTACCCTGTTTGACGTCAAAGGGGTTGTCCTTGACCGCTTCCCATTTGTGAAAGCCGCTTTTGCACAGGGCTTTGCCGCGGTGCTTGTCGCTGGCCCGGGGTCGTTTAAACGGGAGAATGTCCGCCATGATGGATATCCGTTACGCTGACCGTTTCAATTATGACCGTGAATGGGTATGTTTGTCAGCTTTGTTGTCTGAACAGCACGGGGAGTGGAGATGACGGGACAGACACATCGCATACTGATCGGCAGTTGCGGCTGGCAGCATGAGGGTTGGCAGGACAGCTACTACCCGGCCGATCTGCCGTCGGAGTGGCGCCTGGGCTATTACAGTAACGAGTTCCCCCTGGCGGTGGTCACCGAGCGCGAACGGGCGCAGGCGGAGGACCTGCCCGGTGAGATGGCCGATTGCCGCGAGGATCTGTGGGTGCTGGTTAGCGTTACGAATGACGCCGGGCTGGAGTCGGCGGTCGACCTGTTGCAGCAGCTGCCCCGTCAGGGCGGGGTGTTGTTGCAGGTCGATCCGGCAGCGTGCCGCGATCCCGACGCATGGCTGGCGCAGATCGCGCCCCGGCTCAACGGCCAGCCGCTTTGTGTCGATCCCGTCCGGTTGCTGAACGAGGCGTGGCGCGACGCGTTACGGGCACGGAGCATCGGCTGGAGCTGGAATTCCCACAGTGATGCCGACGGGCTGGCACTCGGCCCCCTGGCGGTGATCCGGGTGGACGGCGACTGTTCCGCCCGGCAGTTGCGTGATTATCTCGAAGCCGGACTGGCTGTCAGCCGCCCGACGCGGGACGTGGCGCTGGTGATCGACGGGCAACCGCCCGACGTGGAAACCCTGCGCCAGGCGAAACAGATCGAGGAGTTGCTGTGAGCCCGGCGTTAATGAACGACACCGACAAGCCGGCAAGCATTGTCATGGGCGCGGGGCTGGGTCACAATGCCGACACTGTAAAAAAGGAATTCGTTACGCATGGCAGTTGATGACAATCTGGTCGAAATCCGTAACCTCACTTTTTGCCGGGGGCGTAATCTCATTTTCGACGATATCGATATCGATATCCGCCGCGGCAGCATCACCGCCATCATGGGGCCCAGTGGCACCGGCAAGACCACCCTGTTACGTCTGATAGGCCGCCAACTGCAACCCGAGGCCGGCACCATTGTGGTCGACGGCGAGAACGTCAACCGGCTGGGACGCGGTGCCCTGTATGAATTGCGCAAGCGCATGGGCATGCTGTTTCAAAACGGTGCCCTGCTCACCGACATGAACGTTTACGACAATGTCGCCTTTCCGATACGCGAGCATACCCGCCTGCCGGAACGCTTGATCCGCACCCTGGTGCTGATGAAGCTCGAAGCCGTCGGCCTGCGCGGCGCGCGGGAGCTGATGCCGGCCGAGCTCTCCGGCGGCATGGCGCGACGGGTGGCGCTGGCCCGGGCAATCGCCCTGGATCCGATGATGATCATGTACGACGAGCCGTTCACCGGGCAGGACCCGATCTCCATGGGCGTGCTGGTGCGCCTGATCAAGGATCTCAACGACGCGCTGGGACTGACCAGCGTGATCGTCTCGCACGATATCGCCGAGACGGCCGAGATTGCCGATGACATCTATCTGCTCTCCGGCGGCAAGGTGGTGGCGCACGGCAGCCGGGAGGATCTGCGCCACTCCGATTCCGAATGGGCCCAGCAGTTCATGCAGGGGCTGCCCGACGGGCCGGTGCCGTTTCACTATCCGGCCGCGGGCTATGCCGATGATCTGGTCAATAACAGCGGGGCGCGCGACTGATGCTCTCTTCCTTGCAACTACTGGGACACAAGGCGCTGGGCTTTTTCCAGCGTCTGGGGCGTGGTCATCTGCTGCTGCTGCGCATTCTCGAAGGGCTGCCGGCGCTGGTACCGAAATTCGCTCTGGTGATTCAGCAGGTTTACTCGGTCGGTGTGCGGTCGCTGCTCATCATCCTGGTTTCCGGCGCCTTTGTCGGTATGGTGCTGGGCCTGCAGGGTTACAATACCCTGGTGGATTTCGGTGCCGAGGAGTCGCTCGGCGTGATCGTCGCCCTGAGCCTGGTCCGCGAGCTGGGGCCGGTGGTCACGGCGCTGCTGTTCGCCGGGCGGGCCGGCTCGGCGCTGACCGCCGAGATCGGTCTGATGAAAACCACCGAACAGCTCTCCGCCATGGAGATGATGGCCGTGGATCCCATTCGCCGGGTACTGGCGCCCCGTTTTCTGGCCGGTTTTTTGTCCATGCCCCTGCTGGCGGCGATCTTCAGCGCGGTCGGGGTGCTGGGCGGCTATTTTGTCGGCGTGGGCCTGCTCGGAGTGGACCAGGGCGCCTACTGGTCGCAAATGCAGGCCAATGTCGATGTGTATGACGATATTTATAATGGTGTGATCAAGAGCCTGGTCTTTGGCGTGGTGGTCACCTGGATTGCGGTGTTTGAAGGCTATGATGCCGAGCCGACCTCGGAAGGTATCAGTCGTTCCACCACCCGTACCGTCGTGCATGCCTCGCTGGCGGTACTGGGGCTGGACTTCGTGCTCACTGCGCTCATGTTTGGAGAATAAAAGATGATGAATTCGCGTCTGGTTGAAATCTGGGTCGGGATCTTTGTCGCCGCGGGACTGGCGGCGCTGTTCATGCTGGCCATGCAGGTCAGCAACCTGAGCACCTACAGCAATGGCGAAGGCTACGAGATCAGCGCCCGCTTCCAGGATATCAGCGGTCTCAAGGTGCGTTCGCCGGTGACCATGGCCGGCGTGACCATCGGCCGGGTGAAGTCGATCGGTTTCGATGAGCAAACCTTCGAGGCGGTGGTCACCCTGCGCATCGAGGATCAGTATCGCGAGACCCTGCCCAAAGATACCTCGGCCAGCATCTATACCGCCGGTCTGCTCGGCGAAAAGTACGTGGGACTGGAGCCGGGCGGGGCGATGAAAGCGCTGGGGCAGGGCGACGAAATCAAGCTGACCCAGGACTCGCTGGTGCTGGAAAAACTGATCGGCCAGTTCATCAGCCGCTTTATGGATGACAGCGGAGATCAATAAGTGATCTCCGGCGCCCGTCGGTGGCGGCGCCTCGCAGCGGGACTGCTGCTGATGCTGGCCGGTTCCCTGGCCGGGGTCGGTGCGGTCACGCAAGGCCCGCAACAGCTGGTGATCGATACCACCGAGCGCATGCTGGTGACCCTGGAACAACAGGCACCGCAGCTCGAACAGAACCCGGCGCTGATCGACGAACTGGTCAGCGAGATCGTGCTGCCCCATTTTGATTTCGTGCGCATGGCCGGCTGGGTGCTGGGCAAGCACTGGCGCACCGCCAGCTCGGAACAGAAGTTGCGCTTCGTGCGCGCCTTTCGCCAGATGCTGGTACGCACCTACGCGGTGGCGCTGCTGGAATACCGGGGGCAGCGTATCGAGTACCTGCCGTTGCGCGCCGACCCGGCCGCCGGCGAGGTGACCGTGCGCACCCGGGTATTGCAGCCGGGCCGCGCGCCGGTGGCGTTCAACTATACCCTGTGGGAGCGTGACGGCCAGTGGCAGGTGTATGACCTCAGTGTCGATGGCATCAGCCTGGTGGCCAGTTTTCGCACCAGTTATGCGGCCGAAATCCGGGAACGGGGGCTGGACGCCCTGATTGCGCGTCTGGAACAACACAACCTCAAGGGGGAAGCCCTGCAATGAGCGAAACAGCCATTCAGCCACAGGATGACAGTAGCTATCTGATCAGCGGCGAATTGAACATGCAGACCGTGCCGAGCCTGTTGCAGCAGGTCGAGCCGATCCTGGCTCGCAGCCAGGGCGAGGTCTGCTTCGATCTGCAGGCGGTCAGCCGCAGCGACAGCGCCGGCCTGGCCCTGCTGGTGGAGTGGCTGCAGTTCGCCCGCCAGCAGGATCGCAAACTGACCTTTCGCAACCTGCCGGATCAGCTGCGCGATATCGCCCGGATCAGCGGCCTCGAAGATCTCCTGCCGCTCTCATGAAAAAAAGGGCCGAGGGACGAGTTACGAGGGACGAGGAAAACAACCTCTTAACCCGGAATCCAGTTGATCCGAAAGCAGGGGTTGCCAGGTAGCGCTGCGCCCAACCTGGCCTACAACTCTCATGAAAAAGGGCCGAGGGACGAGTTACGAGGGACGAGGAAAATAACCCCTTACCCCGTCATTCCGGGCAAGCCGGAGGCGCGACCCGGACAAATTTGTCCGGAACAAATTTGGTCGCACTCTAGTGCGCCCGGAGGGCGAGCCACAGGGATGTGGCGAGACAATCCAGCTCTCGGGGCCTGGCGCCGGGGTGAGCAAGTCCGTGGTTTTCTTGCTGAATTTCCAATCCGGTCCGGTTTTGCCCTGTGCGGCCGGCGGTTGAGCGGATACAATAGGCGGTCTCATACACAGCGCGATGCGAGTTGGAACCATGAGCCCAGACGAAGTGAAACAATTGATTGAAGCCGGGATCCCCGGCTGCGAAGCCACTGTCACCGGCGACGGCAGCCACTTCGACGCGATCGTGGTCAGCCCCGATTTCGAAGGCCTGAGCCCGGTGAAAAAACAGCAAATGGTCTACGGCACGGTGACCGACAGGATCACCTCCGGCGAGCTGCATGCCCTGACCATCAAGGCCTATACCCCCGACGAGTGGGAGAAGGCACGCGAACTGCAGATCTCATCCTGAGTGATGCGGCCCGCCGCGTGAGCGGTGCTTTTTAGGACAAAACAGACCCGATGGACAAGCTTTTAATCACCGGCGGTGCCAACCTGCAGGGTGAGATTCGTATTTCCGGCGCCAAGAACGCCGCCTTGCCGATCATTGCCTCGACGCTGCTGGCGGACGAGCCGGTCAAAATCGGCAATATTCCGCACCTGCACGACATTACCACCACCATGGAATTGCTCGGGCGCATGGGCGTGCAGATCACCATGACCGACAATATGGGCGTCGAGGTCGACAGTTCCACGATCAAGGAATACGTGGCGCCCTATGAGCTGGTCAAGACCATGCGCGCCTCGATTCTGGTGCTGGGTCCGCTGGTTGCCCGCTTCGGGGAGGCCGAGGTCTCCCTGCCGGGCGGTTGTGCTATTGGTTCGCGCCCGGTCAACCTGCACATCCATGGCCTGCAACAGATGGGCGCCGAGATCAGCGTCGAAAACGGTTATATCAAGGCGCGCGCCAAACGGCTCAAGGGGGCCAAACTGGTGATGGACATGGTCACCGTGACCGGTACCGAGAACCTGATGATGGCCGCAACGTTGGCCAAAGGCACCACGGTGATCGAAAACGCCGCGCGCGAACCCGAAGTGCTGGATCTGGCCAACTGCCTGAACAGCATGGGCGCCGATATCGAAGGGGCCGGCACCGACAAAATCGTGATCCACGGCGTCGAGCGGTTGCACGGTACCGATTACAACGTGCTGCCCGATCGCATCGAGACCGGCACCTACCTGGTGGCGGCGGCGATCACCGGCGGCAAGGTTAAACTCAAGAACACCGATGCCAGCCTGCTGGACGCGGTGCTGGCCAAGCTGGAAGAGGCGGGCGCCCATCTGGATATCGACAGCACCTCCGTCACGATCGATATGCATGGCAAACGGCCCAAAGCGGTGGATCTGCAAACCGCGCCGTACCCGGCGTTTCCGACCGACATGCAGGCGCAGTTTTCGGTATTGAACGCGATCGCCAAAGGCTCGGGGACGATCACCGAGACCGTGTTTGAAAACCGCTTCATGCACGTGCAGGAGTTGCAACGCATGGGCGCGGATATCCAGTTAAAAGGTAACACCGCGTTTTCCACGGGAGTCAAACATCTGACCGGCGCGCCGGTGATGGCCACCGACTTGCGCGCCTCGGCCAGCCTGGTGATCGCCGGGCTGGTGGCCGAGGGCACCACCACTGTGGATCGTATCTATCATATCGATCGCGGTTACGAGTGTATCGAGGAAAAACTACAACAACTGGGGGCACAGATTCGACGGGTGCCGGCATTACATTATTATGAGTAAACAATTGACCATCGCCCTGTCCAAGGGGCGCATTTATAAAGAGACACTGCCGCTGCTCAAGCACGCCGGCATCGAGCCGCTGGACGATCCCGAAACCAGCCGCAAGCTGATCCTGGACACCAACCACGACGACATCAAGCTGGTGATCATCCGCGCTACCGACGTGCCGACCTATGTGCAGTACGGTGCCGCCGACATCGGCGTGGCCGGCAAGGATGTGTTGATGGAACACGGCGGCGAAGGGTTGTACGAACCGCTGGATCTCAAAATCGCCCGGTGCAAGATGATGATCGCCGGGCCCAAAGGCGCGAAAGTCCCCGAAGGGCGCCTGCGCATCTGTACCAAGTACGTGAATGTCGCGCGGCGTTATTTTGCCGAGCAGGGCAAGCAGGTGGAAGTGATCAAGCTGTACGGCTCCATGGAGCTGGGCCCCATCGTCGGGCTGTCCGACTTCATCGTCGATCTGGTCGACACCGGCAACACCCTCAAGGCCAACGGCCTGGAACCGCTGGAGCACATGGCCGAGATCAGCTCGCGGTTGATCGTCAACAAGGCGTCGATGAAAATGAAACACGTCCGGGTCAAGGCGCTGATCGATCGCATCGGCGAGGCAGTGAAGTAGAATCGGTAATCTAAAATCGGTAATCAATAATCGGTAATTAAAATGGATATCAGGCGGCTTAATAAAAACGACAGTAACTTCTGGTCCGAGCTGGATGCCCTGCTCGACTGGGAGGGCGTTTCCGACGAGGCGGTCAACACCACGGTGAAAAACATCCTCAAGGATGTCAGAACCCGGGGCGACGCGGCCGTGGTGGAATACACCAATAAACTGGATCGTATGTCCGCCGCCAGCATGGCCGATCTCACCCTGGATATGGATCGTCTCGAGGCGGCGCTGAACAACATTCCCGCCGAAACGCGTGAAGCACTGGAGACCGCCGCGCAGCGGCTGCGCACTTATCACCAGCACCAGAAGATGGAGTCCTGGTCCTATACCGAGGCCGACGGCACGCTGCTCGGCCAGCAGGTGACGCCGCTGGATCGGGTCGGGCTCTACGTGCCCGGCGGCAAGGCGACCTATCCCTCCTCGGTACTGATGAACGCCATCCCCGCGCACGTAGCCGGGGTCGAAGAAATCATCATGGTCGTGCCGACGCCCGACGGGGAAGTGAACGAGATGGTGCTGGCCGCCGCGCGTATCGCCGGGGTGAGTCAGGTCTTCACCCTGGGCGGCGCGCAGGCCGTGGCCGCGCTGGCCTATGGCACCGAGACGGTCCCGCCGGTGGACAAGATCGTCGGCCCCGGCAACATCTATGTCGCCACCGCCAAGTCGATGGTGTTCGGCCGGGTCGGCATCGACATGATCGCCGGACCCTCGGAAATCCTGGTGGTCTGCGACGGCAAAACCGATCCCGACTGGATCGCCATGGATCTCTTCTCGCAGGCCGAGCACGATGAAGACGCCCAGGCGATCCTGGTCTCCCCCGATGCGGCGTTTCTCGACCAGGTGAAAGCGAGCATCGATCGCCTGGTGCAGGAGATGGAACGCAAGGCCATCATCGAAACCTCCCTGTCCGATCGCGGTGCGTTGATTCAAGTAAAAGACATGGACGAAGCGATCGAAGTGGCCAATTACATCGCGCCGGAACATCTGGAACTGTCCATCGACAACCCGCAAGCGGCCGCGAAACAGATCCGCCACGCCGGCGCCATCTTCATGGGCCGCTATACCGCCGAGGCGATCGGCGATTACTGCGCCGGGCCCAATCACGTGCTGCCCACCTCGCGCACCGCGCGTTTCAGTTCACCGCTGGGCGTGTACGATTTTCAAAAGCGCTCGAGTCTTATCATGTGCTCGGCCGACGGCGCGTCCGAACTGGGCAAGACCGCCTCGGTGCTGGCGCGCGGTGAAAGCCTCACCGCCCACGCCCGTTCCGCCGAATACCGCATCAAGGACTGATTCAAACCCATGACCGGCTCGCGCATCGACAAATGGATCCGCCCCGCGATCCGCGGCCTGCACGCCTATCACGTGCCGCCGGCCAAAGGTTTCATCAAACTCGATGCGATGGAAAACCCCTATCGCTGGCCCGATGCGCTGCTCGATCAATGGCTGGACGTCGTGCGCCAGGTAGAACTCAACCGCTATCCCGATCCCTCCGCATCCAGTTTGAAACAACACCTGCGCGAGGCGATGGCCGTGCCCGCCGGGGCGGAGATATTACTTGGTAACGGCTCGGATGAGATCATCCAGATGATCCTCATGACCCTGGCCGACGAACAACGCAGCGTGCTGTCGGTAGAGCCGGGTTTTGTCATGTACCACATGATCGCCACCTTCACCGACATGCAGTACATCGGTGTGCCGCTGCAGGACGATTTCGCGCTGGACAGCTTCGAGGTCCTGCACGCTATCGAACAGTACCAGCCGGCGGTGGTGTTCCTGGCCTATCCCAACAACCCGACCGGTAACCTGTTCGACAAGAATGATATTAAAAAGATCATCGACGCCGCGCCGGGACTGGTGATCATCGACGAGGCCTATCACGCCTTCGCCGGCGACTCGTTCATGGGCGAGGTCACCGAGCACGAGAACATGCTGGTGATGCGCACCGTCTCCAAGATGGGCCTGGCCGGTTTGCGGCTGGGCCTGCTGGCCGGCAACCCGGCGTGGCTCAACGAATTCGACAAGGTGCGCCTGCCATATAACATCAGCAGCCTCACCCAGGCCAGCGCCGAATTCGCATTGCAGAATCGGGATGTTTTAGATGCCCAGACCGATCAGATCTGTGCCGATCGGGAAACGTTGTATGCCGAGCTGAACAAGATTGATGGTTTGACCGTCTATCCCAGCAAGGCGAACTTCATCCTGTTCCGCACCCGACCCGGCAAAGCCACGGCGATTTTCGAGGGGCTGAAAGGCGAGGGTGTGTTGATCAAAAACCTCGACAAGGCCGGCGGGCTGTTGAAGGATTGCCTGCGCGTCACCGTCGGCACGCCCGAAGAGAACGCGGCGTTTCTCGCGGCGTTGAAGAAGGTTCTCTAATACTCGCTGTCATTGCGAGCAGCGCGAAGCAATCTCCCGAATTTGCCCCGTCATTGCGAGCGCAGCGAAGTACGTAGGCCCGATAGAGCAAAGCGGTATCGGGCAGTTCCTGTGTCCGCATGCCTCTGGAAATAACGCAAAGGGCGCAAAGGCGCGGAGAACGCAAAGGGGACAATGTAGGGTGCGTTCTACGCACCTGACTTTGTATACATAGCATGTAGCCCCGATAAAGCACGTCGCGGGTAATCCGGAAATGATCGCCCTGGGGCTCCGTCACTCCGGCGCAGGCCGGACAAATTTGTCGGGAACAAATTTGGTCGCACTTTAGTGCGCCCGCAGGGCGAGCTACAGGGATGTGGCGAGACAATCCAGTCTGTCCAAGAGGTTCGCCCTGCGGGCGGACTTGATCTTGAAAGCGGGCTCTCGTGGGAGGCGACTGTGTCGGCGATTGTTGCCGAATCCACCTTCCTATCTAAATGTTCGCCCTCCGGGCGAGCTGAATCTCGAAAGCGCTGACCCGCCAGCGCACCTCGGGTTCATTTCGTTGTAACGCGACAACGAAACGAACCAAAGAAAACGCGCCCGAAAGACGCCGCCGGTTCAGCCATTTCCAATGGCTAAACCGGTTCCCTGCGCTTCTCGCTCCAGTCGGGCTCGCCAGACGGCACGTCCCTGTGCCGACTGGCGAGTGGCGGCTTCCCTGCCGCCACCCTGCGGGCTGATCCTCCTTCCACTGCGATGCTCGGCGGCGTCTAACGGGATCAAAAACAGACTGGATAAGGTAGGGGAAACCCTGATGTCTCGACAAAACGATTCCCTGCCAACCTCGAAAAAGCTCTTCGGCCCTGCTAGGATTAGGGGCAATTCTCATATTTTTCGGATTTCGTTCGTAATTTCAGCTTTATCTAGATTTAGATGAACGGCCGTCTATTTAACTTGTTAGGTAGAATTGATAGAAAATGTACCGACTTATTGTTACTTTCTTTTTATTTTCAATATCAGTTCCCTGCTGGTCTGATGCGGTGAACTGTTTTGTTCGAATATATGACGTTGTAAGGGATACAAAATATACAATTCAAGAAGAATTTAATCTTCCTGTGAAAGCATCTGGTGAAACAAAGCACTTTAAACTACCGGGCACAACGTACAAGTGTTCACTAATATTTTACGGCCTAGATAGCGGCACATCTTTGTCATGCCAATTTGATGAAATGGGCCACAATTTTGTACAATCAGATCGCACTGTCATTGATGAAAAGTCGCCCAAAAACAATATTACGTTCAGGTTTGACGCTAACAACTACGTTATTAAATCGTCATGCGAATAATTACTAACAACTGCATCAATTCGTTCGCTATCTCTCACTCGCTTCTCGGGGACATTGCGTACCCCTCTGCAATTTATGCAAATCGTTAGAGGACATAAGAGAATAATGATGCGATTACTAAAAACTATCTCTTGTGTTATCTCACTAGTGATTATTTCAAGTATTTATTTACCTGCTACTGCTGCCGATCAGGAGGATGTTCAACAATTTTTCTCTAAAAATAAGGTTGGTAATTCACCAGATTATGCTTTTGTCAAGGATGGGGTCGCAGGTAAAGATCACTCGATTACTATTCATGGGTATGCTGACGATAAAGCGGTATGTGAAGCCTTGGTCAAGGTTTACAACGCAGCTCCTTCTTTGTCAACATTGCCTGGTAAGTATCAATGTATACCACTAAACAAATAACTGAATCCTCCAGCAAAAGGGTCGAGTTCGACGCGCAAAAACACACGCGTCAAACACTTCTAGAAAAAAGGTGTCGGAGAGATTAAAAAATGAACAATTCTCTAGGGTTGGTTAAAATTAAATCCCTCCGACACCTTTCTTTACAATTTGAAGTGTACAGCTAATGGCGCGATTAGGCAGTTGGCCGTGTCAGAATATTCTTGGCCGCACGAGTTAAAAACACAAAATAAGATTTACTGTACGGAAGATAATTACCTTAAAATCGTTTATGGCGAAAATAACCCTTTAAATAAGCATAATTCTGGTTTTTCTATAGAATAGTTACGAAAGAATATAAGGTGCTGGTGAAAAATGCTCGTTATTCTCAACACAGTGAAATACATTTCAGAAACCAATGTCTAGAACATAGTAAAAAGGGGGCAGATTTATTTTTCATATATATAATTGTTTTTGTATATAAAGGGGGAGGTTATGAGAATATTTATGGTTTCGCTTCTCTTGTTATGTCTTGCAGAGACTGCCAATAGTAAAACTGAAATAAAGCCAACTGAACATGTACCGACTCAAGATGTTTCATTGGAAGATACGCGTCAGATTGACAAGTTAGAAAGCCAATTTGCAGTAATTCGTGATTATAATGACGATTTTTTGTCTATTGTAATATGGGCTCTAAGTGCTTTAGGTGCATTGACAGTTGTTTTAATTGGGTTTAACTGGGTTCAGAGCTCAAGAGTATTGAAAAATGAGATTAAATCTATCAAGAATGATCTTGAGGGATCTATTAGAGATTCATCAAGGGAGCTTTCTGAGCGCATAGATGAAAAGCTAGCCGAAGTGGATAAAAATCTGCGGAAAGTGGCTGGTGAAGTATCTGAAGAAAAGATCAGTAAAGTCCGCGGAAGAATAAGACGATTATCGGCTGATGTATTAGATCTTCAATATGAATCATTATCTGCCGATGTTAAGCGTTGGCAAAAACGTCCTGTACCAATCAATGCCGTAAGTGTAAGTGGTAATCTTATCGATTGTGCAATATCAATTGGTTACGATTGGAAAATCTCAGGCGCGATAAATATTCTTAATGAATCCCTTGATTTATTAAAGGAATCTGGCGACCAGATTGGAGTGCAAGAGCTCAATGAACTAGAAGCTAAGGTTGAAAAAATTCCTGATAGCCACAAGACGGCAAAGGCAGCCATTCTAAAGCGCTTGGAAGAGATGCATAAGAGGTAAAGCAAAAGGGGTGGCCCGCTAACGGGGTCAGGTCTTGCCTTTTGCCTATCTGAAGTCAAAAGAAATACCTGATCCTGATATCAAGAAAGGGGTCGCCCATAAGTCGTCGCCTGTCAAGTGGGCGAGCGAGAACGAAGTGAGCTCACCCTAAAAAAGAGAAAAAAGGTGACAGATTTATTTTCTTGGCTCATAACTACAACTGTAAAAGAAAGTTGTCTTGTTAAAGCGCTATTGCTTTATCAAGTATAAATAGCATAAGAAGGAGGTCAAAATGGAGAAGGAAAACGTTGTTGTTATAGATATCAGGATGCCTTTCATCTCTATGGTGGTGTTTATGGTGAAATGGGCAATCGCGTCTATCCCTGCGATTATCATACTTGCCTTATTATTTGCACTTATTGCCGGCTTTATGGGTGGCCTTGGTGGGTACGGTTACTAAGCAGGGGAACCAGGTGTTAAAGATTGGCCATTTCCACTATTAGAGAATATTGCCTTTCGGCACGGTTTATCTTTAGTATGTCCCGCTATGGGTGAAGCATTACAAACTGCCGTTGCCAGCCAGCGCATGTTGCTGCGCAGCCGTCTGTCGGGGCGGCTGGATCATCTGGCGGACGCCTGCCGGGCGGTATGGCCGGATCGCGAGAGGCTGGAGGCCTGCCTGGTTCGGGGCTACGAGGCGTTGCCTTATTGTAAATACCTTTACATCCTGGATGAGAAGGCACACCAGGTCACGTCCAATGTGAGCTACGACGGGCTGTTGCCGGAGAGTTTCGGGCGCGATCGCAGCGAGCGGCCGTACATGGCCGAGGCGCTGAATGGTGAGGATTTCTCACTGTCCAATGCCTATATCAGCCGCAACGCCCGGCGCCCGTCACTCACTGCGGTTCAGCGTATCCTTGATGCCGAGGGCCGGTTGCTGGGTTACCTGGGGCGGATTTCGATCTGCGTGAATTACCCCTGACGCGGCAGGTCTATAAAGAGCCGGAGCAGTGGATGCAGATCAAGGGCGATCCGGCGATTCGGGGCGGACTGTTCCTGCAACAGCGTGCCGAGAGTCTGATGGATCAGCGTATCGATGAAGTCCTGCCGCTGGTAACGGAGCTGGTGGAGGTCCATGGGGTATTCCATGCAAGCTGCATTTCTCCAGTTCCCGGGCCACCCTGTGGTTGATCGAAGACCCTTTCCGTTACCGTATCCTGGATATCGAGGATCTCACCGATCCGGCGATCTGCCTGGCCTGGTCGCAGCATAGCTACTCTGACGAGGCGGTGATCCCGGCGGAGCGTGTGAAGGAGGTGTTTCGCACGTTTCGGGATCTGCGCTTCATGGACGAAAACATCTATCTGCGCGCGGGCTCGCTCAACATCTTCAATGGCATGGTGGGGTTGAATTTCTCCTGTGACGGTTCCCATTACATGCCGTGGTCGGAGTTCCTGGACAAGAATCTCGGTTTCTGGCTCGGGTCGGACAATCCGTTGTAAAACAGAGAAAAAGGTGAAAGAGGGGGTGAAGCTTAACCCGTCACCAGCGAAACATTGCTTTCAATTCAGTTTTTAATTCACAACATCGTTACTTCCAGATCACGCCCCAGCAGTTCAGTTTTGATCGCCTCGCAAGCCGCTTGCGCCTCGGCTTTCTCACCCTTGATCCCCATTTCGATCTCACTTTTCCCGTTCGCCAGGAATCTCGGCAGGCTGGACACCTTGAGCGACGGGTAGTCGCGCTGGATTTGCTCCATCAGTGCGATCAGCTCGCTTTCCTGGCCGTCGTGGATTTTCATTACATACTGCGTCGTCTCGGCGCCGTGCAGATCGGGGTAGTGGTTCTCCATCACCCACTCCATCATCGGCCAGGCCAGTTCCGGGAAGCCGGGCAGGCAGTGGATGTGGCCCACGGAAAAGCCGGGGATGCGGTTGCGGGGATTGGGAATGAGTCCGGCACCCTCTGGCAGGTCGGCCATCCGGATACGGTTGGGATAGGCGCGCTCGCTGAACTGGGTCTCGATTTCTTTTACGGCGCCGGGGTGGCGGACGATGGGCAGGTTCAATGCCCTGGCCACGCACTGGCGGGTGATGTCGTCCGGGGTGGCGCCGATGCCGCCGAAGCTGAAGCACAAATCGCCACGGGTGGCGATATCGTGGAAGCTGTCAACCAGGTTGGTTTCATCGTCGCCCACGTAGCGGGCCCAGGACAGGTCAAGGTGGCGCTGTGCCAGTACGCCTATCACGTGGGCCAGATGTTTGTCCTGGCGCCGGCCGGACAACAGTTCATCACCGATAATTAAAATACCAATTTGCATGTGGTTCTCAAATTTGCTGGCTAATCGAACTATAAGCTAAATTCCGGGTCAGGATAAATAGCAAGAAAGGGGCGATGACAAACGAGAACTATGTGCGTTAATATTTGAAATCTCAATAAGCTTTCCGAATACCAGTCCATTTTACTGAGTCGCCTGGATTAAGGAGCAACGCAACGGATCCAGGCTTTGCCCGGGTTCAGGTGGAACCGCTTCGCTTGTTCCACCCTACAGGGAGGTGATCGGGTATGAGTAAATTTTATTAGCCCTTATTGCACTAACCTGATCCATCATCATATATAAAGCAGGGAAACCTATGCTGTTCGTTTCGAATACCGATATGTAGCCCATGGTTGACTCTGGCGAGATTGAATATTCGAGACGGGCGTCCCGGCAAAGGCTGATTGTATTCAGTCTGCTCTTTGTTGTACTGACCGCTGCCGGCTTGTATGCCGTTTATGAGCAGTTTGCCGGGCGCAGCATGACCTTTGATACCCGGCTTGTTGCCCCTGAGACCCTCATTGCGCTATTTGGGTTATTGCTGGTTTATTTCGTGTCAGACGGGTTGCGGCTGCACTTTACTCTCAGGGCCCTGGGTCATCACCTCGCTTACAGGGCTATATTTCGGTTGGTGTTTATCAACCTGTTTTTTTCAAATATCACGCCCATGGCTACCGGCGGCGGATTTGCCCAGATCTGGTATTTGCACAATCATGGGGTCCCGGTTGGCAGGGCTACTGCCGCGACAACCATTCGAACCGTGCTTGCCATACTATTCATATTTTCCCTGACCCCATTTTTTTTGCTAACACTCAAACCGCTGGAAGGGAATATGATCGCGGGAGGTGTAGAGACTGCACTGGCCTTTTTTATTGTCCTTTATCTGGGGTTTTTCATCGTTCTGCTGTTACGTGCTCACTGGCTTATCGGACCACTCAGTGCGCTCTTGCGGGGGGCTCGCCGGTTTCATATCATCAGTGAGACGCGGCACCGCCGCTGGCAATTCAAAGCGCGCAGAGAAATGCTGCGATTCTCCCAAAGTTTCAGTGACTATATTCGTGGTCGACTTCTGTTTATCGGTTTGTCGATTCTGTTTACTGCGGTTTTCCTGCTCAGTCTGTTCAGTTTCCCTGCACTGCTGATGTATAGTCTTGATTACAATGTGGATTATCTGGTGTCGCTGGGTCTTCTGGTAGTAACGACGTTTATCATGTATTTTTCTCCAACGCCTGGTGCTGCGGGTATTTCCGAGGGGGTTTTCGGCAGCTTCTTCCAGGGTATTCTATCCGGTAATCACCTGCTTCTGGTGATCGTGAGCTGGCGATTTTTGACTATTTATCTGGGTATGATCATTGGGCTGGTAGTATTGCAAAAGGAGCTTGTCATTAATCAACGGAGAGTCAGGTGAATTTTCGAAATCCTCTCAAGTTGTTGTACTACCTCAGTCTCCTGGCCGTGTTCTTGCTGGTTGGCTACAAAACCTATCTGAATCTGTTTGTTGAAGATTTCCAGGGGGCGCACACAGAGCAGGTTGAGAAAATTCATCGTGAAATTACGGATGACAAGCCATTTAGCTTTGCGGTGGTGGGTAATATCAATAATTCGGTGGGTGTCTTTGAGGATTATATCATTCCCAAACTGAATGCCTCTGGCATTGATTTTCTTGTTTCAGCCGGGAATGCGGTCAGCGGTGGTGGCGAAGATAAATATCAGGCCCTCCATGGCTCGCTGGGCCACCTTAACATCCCCTATCTTCTCACCTTTGGTGCCAATGAGTATGAGGATTTCGGAAGTCACCGTTTTTATGACCATTTTGGCCCCCATTTTTATAGCATTAAGGTTGGTAACAGCCGACTGATTTTTCTGGACAGCACGGGTAAAACGCCATGGCGTTGGCAGATTCGCTGGCTTAACGACTTGTTGAACCAGGACGCCTCCGGTGCCCGGTTCCTGTTCATTAGTCACCCGTTGTTCAAGCCTGAAAAAGATATCCCGTTTGATCAACCGGAGGACTACCTGGGCCCGCCGGAATTCCGGGAGGCCTTACTTCGGGCCGTGGATAAGCACAACATTGACCGGGTTTTTTCCTCCAACCTGTCCGTGTACTCGGAAAAGGCCGTTGGGAATACCTGGTTTATTACTACCGGTGGTGCAGGAGGGCTGGTCATGAACAATGACAGCAGCTTCTATCATATGGTCCGGGTGAATGTAAGCCAAAAAGGCAAGGTGAGTCACAGCCTGGAGCGCCTGGACGTTGGCCTGCATCCTGTTTTCAAGCAGCTGGAAAGTTTCTGGTTCTTTATCTATTCCCTGTTTTATACCGGCTATATTAACTTTCTGCTAATTGTGGCTATGTTCGGTGCCATCGCGCTCAAGCTCCATAGCGTTATCTTCATTGGGAAGGATTACTATCCTGATTACGATCTGGACCCGACGCCCTGGCTGGAGCATCCTTTGCGAGTGGCCATGTTTACCAACAATTATCTGCCGTTTATCGGAGGCGTCCCTCTTTCGATAGAACGGCTGCGGCGGGGGCTGCAGGAACTCGGGGATATATTGTTGATCGTCGCGCCACAATACGAGCGGAAACCGGAAGTGGAAAATCATGTCCTGCGAGTACCATCACTGCTGGCCTTGGGAAAGAAGCAGGAGTTTAGGCTGGCCAATATCTTTTCTGGACATATCCGCAAGGGTATTCGTGCTTTCCACCCGGATATTATTCATCTGCACCACCCGTTCTGGTTGGGCTCGCTGGGTCTGTTCATCGCCCGGCGGATAAAAATACCGGCAATCTATACCTACCATACCCGCCTGGAGCACTACGCTCACTTTGTTCCGCTACCTGGCATGCTGTTCCGCAACCTGATCTCCCACGCGCTGATCAAACGCTTTGCGAACAAATGTGATGGCGTGATTGTGCCTACTTATTCAACCGAAGAATACCTGCGGATGATTGGCGTCAAGACCCCGACCTTTGTTCAGCCAACGGGTATTGAATTCGAACGCTTTCAGGAAGTTAGCCAAAAAGATGTTGAACAATTACGCAAGAAGCTGGGTCTGGAAAATGAAAAGGTCTTTATAAGCGTCTCCCGGTTATCCAACGAGAAAAATATTGACTTCATGATTGAGGCGATCGATGTCCTGCGCAGGGAGACGGATATTCCCTTCCGGTTTCTGATGATCGGAGACGGTCATCAGAAAGATCGCCTGCAGAATAAGATAGATCAACGTGGGCTTAAACAACAGTTCACCCTTGTGGGTCCTGTTCCGCCCGAGGATATGGCAATCTGGTATCGGCTTGGTGATGCGTTCCTCTTTGCTTCCATATCCGAAACTCAGGGTATGGTGATCTTGGAGGCCATGGCAGCCGGACTGCCGGTGGTCACTGTACGCTCCAGCGGTATAGATGACGTGGTTCGCCACGGGTTCAATGGTTTTAAAACGCCGGAAAAACAGGATCTCTGGCGTGCGCAGGTGAAAAAATTGCTGGAAGATGACGAGCTTCGCGATAAGCTGGCTAAACAGGCACTCGGTTTCGCCGCTGATTTCTCCGTGGAACAGTTTGCCAGGAATGTGCGAAGCATTTATGCCAGCACCCTGGCGCTGGATGCAAAGAAGCGCCTGCGCTAAGGTAAGGTTGATGTGCAAACGGATTATGGATATTTATCGTAGAAAAGAGTGATAACCTTTTTCGTTTCCGGATTAACCGGCGGAGATATGGATGACCTGGACAGTGGTTGTTTTTCTGTCGATGCTTGTGATGATCCTCGTGCTTCGTCTACTTGCCTGGTGGGGACTCCGGTTTTTTACACATTTTTTCGACAAAACGGTAATTTTTCTCAAACAAGCCCGGGAACAAGATGATATCTCAGCCGCGGGATCGCAGATCAAGGCAAAGTTTCCTGCGACGACAAAGTTACGGAAAGCCAGGCTGACACCAGAGCGGTTTACAGGTCTTTCTCTGATGCTCGTTGTGATAGCGGCGCTCTACATTGCCGCCCTGCTCGGTGGATTGGTAGAAGAACTTTTCGAGGCGGACGAACTTGTCCGCTTTGATGAGGGATTTAATCAGCAACTGGCTACAGTTCGCACGGATGTGGTTGTCACATTATTCGCCTGGATCACCGATCTGGGCGGATCAGCGACCCTGGTCGCGGTAGCGCTCTTTACGACAGGCCTGCTATGGGCGCACAGTCACATTTATATGATCGCTCCGCTATGGCTGATCCTGCTCGGATCGCAGATTACCACTTATGCGGGCAAGTACGCGATCGCAAGGCCACGACCGGAATTCGTCACGGACGTTGTTGCCGTAACGCCTTCTTTCCCCAGCGGCCATGCGACAAGCGCTATGGCCGTGTATGGCTTTATCGCTTATCTCCTCGCTGTCCATCTCTCCGGCGTGCGCCAGCGATTCGAGGTGAGCTACTGGACCGCTGTGCTTATTGCTCTGGTTGGTTTCAGTCGCATGCTCCTGAGTCTGCATTACGCGAGTGACATTGCGGCCGGTTTCCTTGTTGGTGGCTTCTGGCTGCTGCTGGGTTTTGCCCTCGTCGAGCACAGGCGGCATCAAATGAATTGGAAAAAAGATGGCGAAGGGATTAAATTCTAATGACCTTTTCAATATCACGCGGAAACCCTACATTGCACACCAGTAACTCTCTCACCCGCCTGTTTCCCTCCCGCGAGGAGGATGTTGCCCTGGAGGGGCTGTATCTGCAGCACGCCCTGCACCGGGCGCAGTTGCAGGAGACGCCGCTGGTGTACAGTAACTTTATTGAAAGCCTGGACGGGCGGATTGCGATTGCGCACCCGGAGACGGGGGAGAAGGGGGTGCCGGCGGCGATTACCAATCCGCGCGACTGGCGGTTGTACCAGGAGCTGGCGGCGCAGGCGGATATTCTGGTGACCAGTGCGCGCTATGTGCGGGATTTTGCCGCCGGGGAGGCGCAGGATGCGTTGCCGCTGAGTGACGATCCGGCCTATGCGGATTTGCACCAATGGCGCCGGGCGCAGGGGCTGGCGCCGCAGCCGGCGGTGGTGGTTTTGAGTGCCAGCCTGGATCTGCCACTGGAGGTGTTGTGCGAACAGCTGGAGCGGCCGGTGTATGTGGCCACCGGGGCGCAGGCGGATCCCGAACGGATCAGGACGTTGCGCTCTGCCGGGGCGACAGTGTTGATCGCCGGGGAGGGGCGCAAGGTGGAGGGCCGGGCGTTGATCGAGGCGCTGCGGGCCGAGGGCTTTTGCTGTATTTATTCGATCGCCGGCACAGGGGTGCTGGAGACGCTGGTGACCGCCGGGGTGATTAACCGGCTGTATCTGACCCAGGTCCACCGCCTGCTCGGCGGGGCCTCCTATCACACCCTGCTCGAGGGCCAGCTGCTCGATCCGCCGGTCGATTTTGTGCTCAATGCGCTCTATTACGATCAGGGTAATGAGGAATGTTGCAGCCAGTTCTTTTCCGTGTATGACGCACTCAAATAAGGCCTAACCTACTGGCACTGCGTCGTGACGGCAGCGATCTCCCTGTTCAAACCGCATCACCCCGCTTCGCCTGTATGGGGGCGGGGACGTTTAGGCCTATACTATATAAAATGTGTTGTCCCGGCGGTTCGCCGGGCAAGGGAGTGAATAACGTGCGTGGTATGGTTGTATTTGTTCTGGCTCTGATGAGCTTTTCGGTCCTGGCCGAACCGGTCAAGACACCCTACGGCGCGGTCAGTCTGCCCTTTGAGCTGCACCAGGTGCCGGAGGCGCCGGTGTATTACCTTATCGGCGAGTCGGGCGTGCCCGATTCGGTGAACGAGGGGCATACCTCTAACGGCGGGTTTGTGGTGACCGACGCGGGCGTGGTGGTGTTTGATGCGCTGGGCACACCGGCGCTGGGCTACCGGATGCTGCAGCGGATCCGCGAGGTGACCGACAAGCCGGTCACCCACGTGGTGATCAGCCATTACCATGCCGATCATATTTACGGCCTGCAGGCCTTCGACGAGCATGCCGGCAGTCCCGAGGTGATCGCCCAGCAACTGGCGCTGGGTTATATCGGCGGCGATCGCGCCAGCCAGGGCGAGGCGGCACAGCGCCGGCTGGAGCAGCGTCGCGAGGCGTTGTTTCCCTGGGTCGACGAGAATACCTACCTGGTGGCGCCGGATACGACTTTTGAAAAAGACTATACCTTCGAGCAGGGCGGGCTGACCTTCGAAGTGCGGCACATGGGGCCGGCGCATGCACCGGGCGACAGCATCATGCTGGTCAAAGAGCTGGGCGTGCTGTTCAGTGGTGATGTGATCTACAAGGGGCGGATTCCCTTTCTGGACAGCCCGGATACGGATATCGAGCGCTGGCTGCAGGGGCTGGCCTATCTCGACAAGATGTACCCGACCCCGCGCTTTATCATTCCCGGGCATGGTGATGCCTCCGACGATGTGCATGAGGCGATCAGCTTTACCCAGGGCTATCTGAAATACGTGCGCCGGAAAATGGGCGCGGCGGCGGGGAATTTTGTCCCGTTTGACGAGGCGTATCGCAATACAGACTGGTCACAGTACGAAGACATGCCGGCTTTTGATGCCAGTAACCGGGGTAATGCCTATCGCATTTACCTGGAAATGGAAACGGCGTCCTTTAATTAAACCTTTGCAAATCACCGCCTCTGCTGGAGACGCTCAAGCAGACCGTCAGTGCCTGTAATGAACAATATATCACCCGTATTGAGGATGAAGCGCGTGCGGCCGCCAATGCCCATGCGACACCGGGTGACGAAGGCGAACAGGGGCGCCTGAACCGGATTATTGCCGGCCTGAATGACTTCTACGTGCTGGCATCGGTGCTTAACCGCTGAATTTCACCAGCCGTGTCACCTGAATGTCGGAGATAAACACCACGCCCGAATGCTCGTTGTAGAAGGGCGACAGGCCTTCGAGTATCGGCTTGACCCGCTCCTCGGGTACTGCGGCGATGATCATGATCAGCACGTCATCCTCGTTAAACATGAGATGGCCTTCATGAAAACCGTGGCTGCCTTTGCCGGAGAGGTTGTTGATAATGGTGTAGCCCTTGACGCCGGCCCGATCCAGCACGTCGGTGGCAAAGCTCTGGTGTTCGCCGCCCAGGATGATCTCGAGTTTTTTCAACGGACTGAAGTTCAGGTTTTTCATGATGCAGTGGACTCCGTGGGTTGTTCCTGCTGACTGTCGCCAGTTAACGACCGGCGCTGCCAGGCGTTGTGGTCGTAGATATGGGCCGTGTTCTGTTCCGGGTCGATGATCACAATGCGCACCCAGCCGTTACGCACCAGGTTCTTGACCGTGGCCACTTCCTCGATGGCCTGACGGGCATGTTCGTAGGGCGCCTCGATGACGGTGATCAGCCGGATCGGCTGATGATAGGGCTGTCCCTGATCGAGCACGGTCTGGGCTGGCAGGCCGGTGCGCAGATCGCTGAGGTTGCCGGTCATCACGCCGAAGCGTCCGGCCACGTTGTGATAGACCTTGCTGCCGCTGCCGAAGCGTTCGTTATCCACGCTGGAAAAATAGTGTTCCATGTTGATCCACTGGCCGACCACCAGCGGGCCGGTGAGGATGCTCTCCAGCAGACGCCGTTTGGGATCGGCGCGGTAATCATAGGAATGCAAAAACGCACGGCCTTCCAGTGACAGGTGTTGGGTCAGGTTGCGGCGGCCGATGATGAAATAGGCGTTGCCGGACAGGCCCCATTCCGGGCGCACCTGTGACCAGTCCATGGCATTGCGTCGGGCATGGTGATTGGCCTCGGCCGGGTCGCATTGACCCGGCGTCAGTTGCAGTTCGGGGAGCCGTTCCCGGGCACACAGCCGCGAGGCGCCGGTCAGACCGCTGCGCAGGCGATCGAGATAGACCACATGCGAGGACGGCAGCCGATCGAGATCGAACAGTTTGATCTCATCGGTGGTGGTGTCGTGCAGGGCCGGCAGGAACCAGGCATCGTCGGGAATATCGATCCCCCGGGCACGCAGGCGCTGGCGGACCTGGGACTTGTTGGCCATCTGGGCCAGCGCGCGGGCATTGACTATGCCCTGATTGCCGCCACAGGCGCCACAATCGAGCGCCGACTCATAAGGGTTATTCTCAGACGTGCTGCCGTGGCCAACCAGCAGGATAAAGCGTGAGAACGTCCGGTTCAGGCCGATCGAGTGCAGCGCCTGGCTGACAAAGTTGGTCTGCTCCTCGAGGCTGAAACCGATCCGCCCCAGCTGTTCCCTTTGCAGTTGCGCGAAGGCCGGTTCAATCCGGTAGACAGAGCGCAGGCGCTGGATAAAGGCCTGTTCGGCTTCTTGAGTCAGGCCCAGTGCTTCGCGCACTGCCGGGGCCTGTGCGACATGGCCCAGGGCGGCTTCACGCAGTTCGCGGACCATGGCGTCGGTAATCGCTTCGGGCTCGAGCTCGAACTCCTGTTCCACCGCCTTGGCCACGACCGCCCGTTGCACGGCGCGAACGATGGAGTCGGCCTGCTCGCGATCCAGCTTGTCGAGCAGCAGATGCGTCGGGGGCTTGTCGCGGTACAGGTGCTGGCGCCAGCGGGTGTAGCTTTGCGGCATGAATGTTTTGCCGATCATGTCGAAGCCGAACAACATGCCGATAGCCTCGACGGTGACATACGGGGTGAGGACCGATTCTTTCAGTTCGTGCAGCACCTTCTCCAGCGCGGTGGTGGCGGCCACATCCTCCGGTTCCGTGGCGGTCATTTCCAGGACCAGGTTTTTCGGTTTGAGCAAGACCGGACACAAATGGATCTCGCTGCCCTTGCCCAGTTCCATGAAGCTGATGGGAATGCCGAAGAAACCGGCGATGCCGAAGGTCTGGTAATCCCCCGCGCTTTCCAGGTGACGGCGAATCCGCTCGGAGCGGGTGTCGATGCAAAACAGGGCCTGGGCAAAGGGGCGTTTGTCGCGCGGGGCCGGCGGGGTCAGATTGACGTCCCGCAAGATATTTTCCATGGCATGGGCCTCCATTGCGCGCAGCCAGAGCATGCCTTCCTCGCCTTCGAACTGTTGCAGCAGCAGCATCAGCCCGCCCAGTTGCCCGGGTGTTATGGCTTCGAGTGCGGCGGTCGCGTCGGCGCTTGCATCGGATCTGGCATTGGATCTGGCGGCCAGCTGACGCAGGCGGGTGGCCTGGTCTTCGGCGTCGTGGCGGCGTTTGGCACGCACATAGTCATCAAAGCATTTTTCAATGGCGGCCGCGCGCCCGCGGGCCAGGGTTTGCTCCACGCGTCGGGCATAGGCCGGCAGTATCGCGCCGCTGTTTAATTCATGGCGTAGCCAGGTCTCCCGGGGCCGGGTTTGAATGAGGCTTTCCAGCGCGGCCCGATCGGTGGCGATCTGCTGGCGACCGCGTTCGGCGAGCAGAGCGAGGGCCAGGGTCAGGCGTATCGCCAGAAAATCGACCAGGTCGGCGGGATAACGTTGACTCCAGTAATAATGCTTGGCGTTGGCCCGCCAGCGGATGAAGCCGGCCCAGCCGTGCAGGCGGGATAATTCGCGGGAGAAACAGCTGACCCATTTATCCTCGGGAATACCCAGCTCACTCATCACCGAGGCAATCACGCCTTCGGGGTGCGGTTCATTTTCCAGAATCCGCTCGATATGCAGGCCGCGCATAAACAGCCGGGCGTTGCGCAGGGCCAGCTCGCGCCAGGCGCTGAACAGACCATTTTTGCGACCGGGCATGTGCCAGACAGACTGGCCCTCGTCGAAGAAATCGAGACAGCTTTTGATCACCAGCTCATCCAGCTCGGCGCCGATCCCGGTGCCATAGAGCCGGTCCACCGCTTCATATAAAGGACAGGTGTCCAGCAAAGTTTCATGCAGCGTCGCCGTCAGGGTGTCGGGATCGACCGTCGCTTCGGGTTGCTCTGTTCGCTGGATAACGGCATACACATCGTTCGCGTCGGCCAAAGACGTGACCCGCATGACCGGTTGGTCGGTCCGGGTAAGTAATGTCATTAACCAGTGCGACAGATCGATGCCGGTGATTGCCGGCTGCTGCGCCAGAAAGTCATCGATCCCGGCTGCCAGCGCGGCATGCTCCACTTTGTTTTGCGTCAGATAACGCTGGTATTCCCGCCGGGACAAAAAGCCCCGCCCATGAAACAGTTGCGCGCCGGTTTCCACGGCTTCGGGAAAGGGGAGATGTTCCAGGCCGTGCAGCGGGTTATGGTGAATGAACGAACGCATGGGCCAGAAAAACGGAATGGGTTCGCCGGCCACGTAGATCATGGTGCGAATTTTAAGCTGTTGTCCCAATGGCAATGTCATGACAGGACTCCGATGCCGTACAGCCCGCTCACCATCAGCAGGGTTAATGCCAGCGCATAAGCCCCGGTGGTGAAGCGATTCAGATCAATCACTTCATCGTCGCCCGCCGGGCCGACAATTAATCCCTGCAACAGGCGCGCGCCCGCCCAGCTCCACAATAACCAGACAAGGACGACAGCGACGGCCACAAGCGGCGTGACCGCGACAGCTTGTACCAGGGTGGCGAGCATGATGAAGAACGTCGGGAACAGCGGTGTGGCGATAATCGCCAGCACCACCAGCACGAGTATCGTGCTGAAGCGGGGAATCGATTCAGCCAGCCCGCCGTAAAGGCCGGTATAGGCGGCGCCAAAGCGGCGTTCCAGTCCCGCGCCGAGCAGTGCCAGCAAAACCAGGGGCGCACTGAAGCCCAGCGCAAAAAGATGCAACTCCAGCGCCGGGACATCACCCTGGGCCGCAATCCACAGCAAGGCCCAGGCCGAAGTGGCCAGAAACCCGCTCCACTGCCCCACATCGCGCAGGGCCAGGGTGCGCAAGGCATACAGGGCAGCGGTGAACAGGGCCAGCGGGACTATCCAGTTTGGCAGGGGACTGTCCAGGGTCTGCAACAGGGTCAGGCCGATCTGTGGCCAGAGCAGCAACAACACAATGCGCAACAGGGCAGAACGGCTTCGACCCAGCATAAAGTTGAAGCCCACGCTCAGCGGGAACAACGGCAGAAAAATGCCGATCAGCAGATAGGATCCTGTCTGCATCTCAGATCCACCTCAACCAGAGATTGAGCCGTCCCGCGAAGGCCAGCAGGGCCCGGCTGAATCGGGTATAGAGATCGGTGAGATAAAACTCGCGCGAGATCAATGCATAGACTGACAACCACAGCTGGCGGCGGTATTGGCTTTTGTGGTTGCCGTTTTGATCGGTGAAGCTGATGATGATCCAGCCAAAAATGATGACCAGGGCAATCAATCCCATCAGCAGATCGAACCAGAACAGATCAAAATCGGCCGCCGCATAGATTTGTTCGCGAAATACCGGATCGGGATACAAAAACAGATCGAAAGCGTGACTGATCAAGGTGTAGCCGAGTACGACCACAGCGAAGGAGAAGATACTCAGCGTAATCAGCCGGCGCAGATTCCGGGTCCGCATCCGGTAAGTGGTGAAGATCAGTTGCGCCCCGGTGATCCAGCCGAAGAACAGCAACACGATGGCGCTTTGTTTCTGGAAATAATCTTCCGCAACCAGCCAGTGGGCGGCCACCAGAATCGCGATCGGGACCGCCAGGGTAATGGCGGCCATCAGCCGCCAGGGCAAGCGCTGTCGCACCGGACGGCGTTCCACCACGAAGGTATACAGATCGTCCTTGGGCACGCCATCATCCTTGCGCGCGGCGTTGATGATGCTGCCGGCGCCCAGAAACAGCGTGCCCTTGAACAGCCCGTGGGCAATCAGATGATAAATGGCCAGCGAGAACGCGCCGATGCCGCATTCCATGATCATAAAGCCCATCTGGCCCATGGTGGAGTAACCCAGGGACTTTTTGATGTCGTTCTGGGTCAGCATCAGGATTGAGCCAATCACGGCGGTGAACAGACCCACAATGAACACCCAGTGCAACACGCCGGAACTGTGCACGAACACCGGCGCAAAGCGATTGATCAAAAAGCCCCCGGCATTAACGATGCCCGCGTGCATCAATGCCGAGACCGGCGTCGGCCCGGACATGGAATAGGGCAGCCAGGTGTGCAGCAGAAACTGCGCCGAGCGGGCAAAGGCGGCCAAAGCGATGAGCGCCGCGACCACATCCATTAATGGCCAGCCCAGCACCTGGTGCGCGCCCGGATCGGTACTGATTTGCTCGAAAATCGCCGGCAACGAGCCGGTGCCGTAGGCCTGGTAGAGCAACACCGCGGCAATGAGTAATGGTAAGTCGCCGATGCGGTAGGTGATCTTGGTCCAGAAGGCATAGCGATAGGCTGAAACATCCCGGGTATTCTGACCGAGCAGAAAATAGAGCAGGACCCCGACCAGCTGCCAGGCAATGAGCAGAGTCAGCAGATCGCCGGCGAACACCATCACCAGCAGGGTGGCGGTCATCAGATCGAGCAGCACGAAGAAGCGGCTGTAACCGATCTCTTCGGCCATGTAACGCAGGGAATAGACATGCACGACCAGACTGATACCGGCAATGACCACGGCCATCAGGGTGCTCAGCGGTTCGAGTAACAACAGCGCACCGGAACCGAACAGGCTGACGGTTTTCGGACCGTGCCCGGCAAGGACCAGCCACAGGGCGGCGACGGAGATGCCAAAGGTGAGTACCGTACCGATCATACTCAGGTGTGCGACGCGCCGTCCCATTCGCGGGCCCAGCAGATGCGTCAGCAAGGCCGAGAGGATCGGTACCCCCGCTATCAGTACGATGATCTGTTCCATGCTGTCTCTCACCTGTTACCAGGAAAAGGTTTGCGTCTCGTCTGCAAGGGAAACCCACGAGCCTGCCCTTCCTGTCTGATTGGCTGATGAACCGCCGCGTCTTTCAGCAGCGGGCTGGGGCTCCCGCCTCACAACTCAGGCAAGTGTATCGGTATCACTGATAGGGAAATATCGATATTACAAATAGGAATGATTGCTTATGAACTATGCTTGTAAAACGTGCAATGCGTGGGGACATCCGCGAGCAGCGGAAGATAGCCGCCGGGTCAAAATATATCTTCCGGGGGTATATCGGGAAGCCTGTGCCGGATGTGCCAGGGCGTTGGATCACGGCAATACACATTGCCAGATGCCTGTAACCCCATTGATTGTGCAGAAAATAATCATTATTCTCTTGGAAATTCACCAATAAAAACAAGAGATAAACCATGCGCTCATCCGTCACCCCGCTGGCTCTGTTGCCGATCATTGCTGTTCTATCATTACCTGCCAATGCCGAACCGGTAACATTGCCGTTGGGGGCAACCGGTATCAAGGGGACGGTCTACCAGGAGCGCGCCTCCTGGGCCAGAGCCAGGGTGGGACTGGGGATTGAAACTAACATTATTGACAAGGCGGAATTAAAAGACTTGGATGGTGAGGTTGAGGGAAATATCAGTACTGTCAAAATTGTTTATTCTGTGGCCAACAGAGTGGATCTTTATGCCAAGTTCGGCGTTGCCAGCGGATTGAAATATAGGGGCAAAAGTCAGGGAGATGATTTCGAGTTTGATTTGAGGGATGAATTTGCCTGGGGTGCAGGGATTGCGGCTGTGCTCTATGAAGATGAGAGTGGCTTGTCGATCATCACTGATCTGCAATATCAAACAGTTCAAGGTATCGATTATGATGGTATTACCATCAATGATGTATTTTACTCCAGAGACCAGTTAGGAGGGGCAACAGATGCCGAATATACACAATGGCACGCTGCACTTGGTCTTAGCTACAAGTTCAGTGGTTTTACACCCTATGCCGGAATAAAGTTTGTCGGGTCGGATTATTCGGCAAATGCAACATGGGGAGGTACAACTTATGATGCCGGTTCAACTGAGAAAGACAGCCTGGTTGGTGCGTTTTTCGGATTGACAATGTTACCGGCCGATCGGCTTGCCATCGATATCCAGGGGCGCGTTGTCGACGAGGAGGCGTTCAGCGCCAGCCTGACTTTTATGTTCTGATCCGGTTAGTCTCCACCACGGTCTCCCGGTTTCCCCTGTACCCGGTTTTCGGGTCGCATTGCTGACAAAGTATTGTGTCTTCCCGGCTGTGTTCTCAGCCTCTGTCTTGAGTTTTATCCCCCGCCGCACCCGAGAGTATTTCCGAGCGGCCGGTTTTGATTGCGTTTGCCGGGAATGCTGTCGCAATTAATTTTGTGACAGGTTTCAGGAAATTGGCGGTCAGTCCCATCTGAGTCGTATCTGTGTGCTGCTGACAGCCTGTGGTGAATGGGTGCTGATTCGTTATTCCGTCATGTCGAGCAAGATTTTCCTATGATATGAAAGGTTATTCTGTGGTTTGTGATTAGGGTTTACCCTTATATTCGCATGGAAATTAAAGATATATGTTTGCATGTCGAAATAAGTTAGAGAAGGGAGGAATCCTGTCCCGAGCTTATTTCCCGTTTTAGCTACAAAAGGAATGTCATTTGGCTAATCGACGGCAGCCCCGCCCCGCTCCACGCCACGGTGTGCGTTATGTCGGACTGATTGGCGGGCTTTTTGCCCTGGCCATACTGGCTGCGGCTTTCACGGTGGCGGTGGTCCAGATTCAGTCGGGGGTGGCGGCCTATCTGTCCGGACAAACTATCTGGTCCCGGGGTCAGGTCAAGACGGTCTATTATTTGTCTGAGTATGCCGAAACCGGCGAGCCTGAAATGCTGGAACTGGCGCGACGTTGGTACGATATTCCACTGGGCGATCTCCAGGCCCGCAGGGCGATGGAGAATGAGCCTTTCGACTATACGGCGGCACGTGAGGGATTTCTGCGCGGCCAGTTTCATCCCTCGGACATTCCTCGCGTTATCGTATTGTTTCGATTTTTTTCCGATGCCCCGTATTTTCGTGACGCAGTGAGGGCATGGCAGGACAGTGATCGGCAAATTCTGGCGCTGGGGGAAATTGCCGAGGGACTGGCGCGCGAATGGCAGTCCGAAGAACCCTCCTCCCGGCGACTGGCTGAGTTGAAGGAACAACTGGTCACGGCCAGTGACAAGCTGGACATCCAGGTTGCAACGTTTCGCAGTGCCATGACCCGACTGGCACGCCTGATGCCCAGCATATTGTCACTGGCCAGTGTCGTGTTTTTTATTGTGTTTGGTGTGATTGCCATGACTTTCACGCTAAGGCTGACCCGGGCACTGCGCAACTCGGAACGCAAATTCCGCGCAACTTTTGAGCAGGCCGGGGTAGGGATTGCCCAGGTGGCCGAAGACGGTCGCCTGCTGGAGGTGAACCCGACGTTGTGCGGGATTTTACGCTATCCCAGAGAAGACATTCTCAAGCTTAATTACGCGCAACTTCTCCATCCAGAGGACAAGGAAGCCGGAGAGGATGATCCGCTGTATCCGGTCCCCGAACCGTTTGCCGCCCGGACGTTTGAGCAGCGTATGATCTGTGGAGATGGTTCGACAGCCTGGGCCAGGCTGACATTAACCCGGGTTGCCGAACTGTCTGATTCGCAAGTTTGCTATCTTGTCATTCTGGAAGACATATCGGAAGCTCAACGTTTGTCGGCGGAGTTGAGTTATCAGGCGAGCCATGATGAACTGACCGGGCTGATCAACCGGCGCGCCTTCGGGCGTTACCTGGAAGATGCATTGAGTCGGGCACGTAATGAAGACTCACTTCACGCGTTGTGTTTTATCGATCTCGACCAGTTCAAGATCATTAATGATACCTCGGGACATTTTGTTGGGGACTATCTGCTGCAACAGGTGGCGGATATCCTGAGCCAGCATCTTCGCAAGGGCGATGTGCTGGCGCGTCTCGGTGGTGATGAGTTTGCGCTGATTCTGGAATATTGCGATCTGGACATGGCAATAAACGTGACCGAGAAACTGCGCAAAACCCTGGTCGAGACAAGATTCGCCTGGGAAGAACGCAGTTTTAATGTTGGTTGCAGTATCGGGATTGTACCGATTACTTCTGCTAATGTTGATGCGGACAACCTGTTACGGATGGCGGATGCGGCCTGTTATCTGGCCAAGGAACAGGGGGGGAACCGTATTCATCTTGTCCATGATGACGACAAGGAACTTGTCAAACATCGCGAGCAAATGGAATGGGTTGGTCGCATTCGGGCGGCACTTGATAATAACCGGCTATTCATGGATGCGCAGTCTATCGCCTCGCTGTCGCACCCGGATCAGGTCCGCTATGAAGTGCTTGTCCGCATGAAGGATGAGGACGGGCGAATCCTGTTTCCGGAGGCATTTTTGCCGGCGGCAGAGCGGTTCGAAATGGCTCACCTGATCGATCGTTGGGTGATTGAGAATGTGGTGACTCAACTCGATCATCATCCGCGGCATCTTGATAAGCTGGACGCCTGCCACATCAATATTTCAGGTCGGTCGTTTGGTCACCGGGATTTTCTCGATTTCGTTGTTACCTTGTTGGAACAACACGCCATTCCGGCGGAAAAAATATGCTTTGAAATTACCGAGACCGCAGCAGTCAGGAATCTGAGTGACGCGCGTGTCTTTATGGAGCGCCTGGGTGAGCTCGGTTGCACTTTTGCGCTCGATGATTTCGGCGCGGGTCTGTCGTCATTCGGATATCTGCGTCAAATGCCGGTGGACTTCATCAAGATCGACGGAAATTTAGTACGCAATATCGCCACGGATAATACCGATCGGGTGATGGTGAACGCAATTAGCGATATTGGCCGGTCACTGGAAAAAAGGGTTGTTGCCGAGTTTGTCGAAAATGAAGCCACGCTGAAGCTGTTGCGAGAGATGGGCGTGGATTTTGCGCAAGGCTATGCGGTTCATTATCCGTGCGGATTTATCGAGTTGCTAAACGAAGCATCTGTAAAGGACCGATAGCAGGTAAATTTATCCGATTGGCACAAGCTGAATAGCGGCCTCTTGCGTACTTTGTGTTACAACTGGCGGTTAGCCGGCCAACATCACTCCATTAACGGCAAAAAGAACCCTTTGCCAAACGCCACAGCCTCGGGCAGGGTGAAAAGCGAAATATTTTCCGTATCGCCGTCTTGCCAGTGTTCGGCCGTTGCCCGGTTTTCAAGAAAGACCATCTCCATGCACATGCTGTGCGCCGCCACGGTGGTGGGCATTTGCCAGCGAATCCCGACGATGGCGTCGTCGGGCCGGGCCTCGAGCAGGGTATCGCCCTGCATCCGAATCTTGATGGGGCTGTTGCTTATATGGCACCTGGAGGTAATGTTCACCGTTTCGTCAAACATCGGTGCCACGGAGAGGGCATCCAGGGCGCACATGGCATGGATCGTATGGCCGTTGACGGCGATTTGGTGCGGGGTTTGCTCACTGGTCAGGGGATACGCACCAACCGGTAATTGCTCCTGTTTATCCAGTACGATCAGATCAGCCTCCCCCAGCTTGTGTAAACTTGCTCCCAGGTCCTCTCCGTGCAGCCCGATCTCGAGTTCGGCCCCGGTTGGTGCCCGACCGTGTTCGATAAAACTGCGCAGAATAGCCTGATGCAGGTTTTTTAACGCAGGCGACAACTGTGTCTGTCGGGCCTTGAGAGGGAGTTGTGAATTCAGTCGTGCCACCGCGGCTTGAATATCCATGTGTGCTCCTGATGTGAGGCGCGTCATTCCGGCGTAACCGACCGATAATAGCGTTGAAGGCTCTCCGCGGTTTTAAAATCGGATTAGGTACCCGGAATTCAAACAGTACGCTTGATTATTCTTTCCCTTTTTCTTTGACTGCGCGTCTGTGGGTATAGAGTAACGGCTCGGTATAGCCGTTGGCCTGTTCGCGCCCCTTGATGACCAGATCAAAGGCGGCCCGGAAGGCCTGGCTGTTGTTGAAATCCGGCCCCATCGGGGTATAGGTGGGATCGCCGCCGTTTTGACGGTCGACTTTTTCCGCCATGCGCTTCATCACTTCCAGCACCTGTTCGGCATCGCATAGGCCGTGGTGTAGCCAGTTGGCGATGTGCTGGCTGGCGATACGCAGGGTGGCGCGGTCTTCCATTAAACCGATATTGTTGATGTCGGGCACCTTGGAGCAGCCAATCCCCTGGTTGATCCAGCGCACCACGTAACCGAGGATGCCCTGGGCGTTGTTTTCCAGTTCCCGGGTGATGCCGTCGGCATCGGACCGGTCGTTACCGAGCAGCGGAATGACCAGCAGATCATCGACCGGGGTGCGTTTGCTTTTGGCGATTGTCCCTTGTCGCTCGAAGACGTTCACCTGATGATAGTGGATGGCATGCAGCACAGCGGCGGTGGGCGAGGGGACCCAGGCCGTGTTGGCGCCGGCTCGGGGGTGGTCGATCTTCGCGGCCAGCATCGCCTTCATGTTATCCGGCATGGCCCACATGCCTTTGCCGATCTGCGCCTTGCCGCTGAAGCCGCAGGCCAGACCGGTTTCGACATTGATCTTTTCATAGGCCTGGATCCAGATGCTCTCTTTCATTGCCCCCTTGCGCACCATGGGGCCGGCTTCCATGCCGGTGTGGATCTCGTCACCGGTGCGATCCAGAAAGCCGGTATTGATGAACACCACGCGATCCTTTGCGGCGCGGATGCATTCCTTGAGGTTGACCGAGGTGCGGCGTTCTTCGTCCATGATGCCCAGCTTGAGGGTATGCCGGGCCAGGTTCAGTTGATCCTCGATAAAGTCGAGCAGTTCATTGGTAAAGGCGGCTTCCTCGGGGCCGTGCAGTTTGGGTTTGACCAGATAAATGCTGCCGCGGCGGGAATTGCTGAGTGAACTGTTTTCCCGGATATCATGCAGCGCGATCAAGGTGGTGACCAGTGCATCGAGGATACCCTCGGGGATTGGTGCGCCGTAGTGGGTCACTGCTGCGTCGGTATGAATAAACAGGCCGACGTTGCGAATGAGTAACAGGCTGCGTCCGGGCAGGGTCAGGGTGTCGCCGCCCGGGGTCTGGTACTGGCGATCCGGGTTGAGGCGGCGGGTGAGCATCTTGCCGGATTTGGAGAAGGTCTCCGTCAGGTTGCCCTGCATCAGTCCCAGCCAGTTACGATAGGCCAGCACCTTGTCCTCGGCATCGACCGTGGCAACCGAATCTTCCAGATCCTGAATGGTGGTGAGCGCCGCTTCCAGCTGAATGTCTTTAATGCCGGCCGGGTGGGTCTTGCCGGTGGGGTGTTCGCGATCGATCTGCAGCTCGATGTGCAGACCGTTGTGGCGCAACAGCACGGCTTGTGGCTCGTCACTGTGGCCATCGAAACCGGCAAACTGATCGGCCTGCTGGAGTGTGGTTAACGTCCCATCCGTCAGAGTGACTGTCAGTTTTCCGTTGTCTATGCTGTAACTGCTTGCGATATGGTGGCTGCCTTTGGCCAGCGGGGCGACCGAATCGAGCAGGTCCATGGCCCAGTCGATTACCTTTTCACCGCGCCGGGGGTTATACCGGGGGGTGCGTTCGGCGCCGTCGGACTCGTCGATTACATCGGTGCCGTAGAGGGCATCATACAGGCTTCCCCAGCGCGCATTGGCGGCGTTCAGGGCGTAGCGGGCGTTGGTGACGGGCACCACCAGTTGCGGGCCGGCCACCGTGGCGATTTCGTCATCCACGTTGGTGGTGGTGATGCTGAAATCATCACCTTCGGGTAAGAGATATTCGATGTCGATCAGAAACTGTTTGTAGGCTTTGGCATCAAAGCGGGGATGTTCGCGGTGCCAGGCATCGATCCGGGCCTGGAGATTATCGCGCTGTTCAAGCAGTTCATGATTGCGCGGGCCGAATTGGTGAACCGTTTCCGAGAGTGTGCTCCAGAATTGTTCGGGTTCAATTCCGGAACCGGGCAGCGCTTCATCCATAATAAAGGCATGTAGCTGGCTGTCGATCTGCAGTTCGCCGGCCTGGATGTATTGCGTCATGGGGGTACCTTTGATGTCGGGTCTGGCCGTCGTTATCCATAGTTTACCATTTTAAGCATAGACGTTTTTGAACCTCTTCGTTGAAGACTCGCCACAGACAAGGTGATGACCCGTACCCGGGCGACAATAAACGACTCACCGATCGATTGTCGTGCTCCCAACCGGAGGCGGTGTTTTCGCCTGCACGAAAAGAAACGGCTAAAAACCCTGTAAATACTCATGAATTGTGGTCAGTGAACTGTGACCTCGTCGACGGCCGCTCCTTTTATAACAGGATGCAGTGACTATACTTGTTGGTGTCAGGACGTGCAGTGAGCTCACAAACGATACAGGGGTATGACGATGACGAGGCGTTATTTAAAAGTGCTGGAGTACCTGATGATTGCCACCGGGGTCGTCGTGGCGTTTATCGCGGCGTTCGAGCCGCAAGCGGCGGAGGGGTATTACCTGCATGCCGGCATCCTGCTGGTCGGGTTATTGCCTTATTTTGTCTATTCCCTGGCGGTGGCGTTGATGGACCGTGCGCTGGTGACACTACACGGTGTGGTGTTGTTGGCAATTCATATCTGGATGGTCGCTGTCGTGCGCTTTGTGCCGACCGAAGCCTATGGCATCAGTCTGCTGGTCTATGGGCCACTGGTGTTGAGCCTGGCACTGATCCCGCTGGTGATACTGGCGCTGCGTCAACCCTGGAAAATGCCGGAACCTGAGTGATCGGAGGGCGCCTTGTTCGTTCCTGATTGCTAAAACCTCGCCCGATTGGCGACGGGGCGTTTCTTATTCATCCTGTTTCGGCCGCTGGGCCACTTTGACGGTTTTGTCGAATGCGTCGTTCTGACGCAGGCCCTGGATACGGATTTTACTGCCGGGTCGATTACCACTGATGAGGTCCAGTGCCGTGGCAACATCGGTGACCGGTTGGCCATCGATACGGGTAATGACATCCCCGGGCTGCAGACCGGCCTTGTCGGCCGGTCCGTTATTGAGAATGCTGGTGATGATGACCCCTTTTTGATCTTCATCAAGGTTCAGGGACTCGGCGAGGTTATCATTGATGTTCTGAATGGCAACGCCGAGCCAGCCGCGCTTGACCTCGCCGTGTTCGATGATCTGGTGCATGACATCGCGGGCCAGGCTGGTGGGGATGGCGAAACCGATGCCCTGCGAGCCGCCGCTGCGCGAGAAGATGGCGGTATTGATGCCGACCAGATCGCCGCTGGCGGTGATCAGGGCGCCGCCGGAGTTGCCGGGATTGATGGCCGCGTCGGTCTGGATGAAGTTTTCGAAGGTGTTGATGCCGAGCATGTTACGCCCGGTGGCGCTGACAATGCCGGAGGTGACGGTCTGGCCGACGCCGAAGGGGTTGCCAATGGCCAGCACCACGTCGCCGACCCGTAATTGATCGGACCGGCCCAGGGTGATGACCGGCAGGTTGTCCAGCTCGATTTTGAGCACGGCCAGATCGGTGTCGGGATCGGTGCCGACGACGGTGGCGTTGGCTGTACGTTGATCACGCAGCGCGATCTGAATCTCTTCGGCGTCGCTGATCACATGGTTGTTGGTGAGGATGTAGCCCTGCTGACTGATGATGACGCCGGAGCCGAGATTGGTCTCTTCGCGCTCGCGCGGGCCGCCGAAGTCGTCGCCGAAAAAGTGGCGAAACATGGGATCGTCCAGTAAGGGATGGGCCTCGCGGGTGATGAGCTTTTTGGTATGAATATTGACCACCGCCGGCGCGGCAATCTCCACCGCGTTGGCATAGGATACCGGGCCGGCATTGCGGGGGAGCTGCTCGCGGGGCGGGGTTTCGCGGACCTCGACCACCTGGTTGCCGCCCGGGCGCAGGGCATTGTCGGGCAGCAGATAGATGACGACGAAGGCCACGGCCAGGCCGAGCACGGCAAACTGGAGAATGAATTTGAGCGAACGGGTCAGGCGCATCATGATAAGGAATTGGTTACACTGTGAGGATTTCACCGGATAATAACTGATGGAGACGGGATTCGCATGGTGCATCTGAAAGATTTGGTCCGCTATCTGGATGACCTGCTGGAGGTGGAACGGTTCGGGGATTACTGCCCCAACGGCTTACAGGTCGAGGGCGCGGCCTCGGTCGGCCGACTGGTGTGTGGCGTGACCGCCTCGCAGGCGCTGATCGAGTCGGCGATCGAAGCCGGGGCCGATGCCCTGCTGGTGCATCACGGTTATTTCTGGAAGGGCGAGGCGGCGCCGATCGTCGGCATTAAAAAACAGCGTATCGCCCGCCTGCTGGAACACGACATCAGCCTGCTGGCCTATCACCTGCCGCTGGATGCCCATCCTGTCTACGGCAACAACGTGCAGTTGGCGCAGGTGCTGGGGTTGAATGTGGAAGGCAGCTTCGGCCCGGCGGGCAATCCGGCCATTGGCCTCTATGGCCGCCTCGCCGAGCCGCTCTCCGGGGCGGCGCTGGCCGAGCAGATCGGCGCCCGGCTGGGCCGTGCGCCGCTGCATGTGGGTGAGGCCATGGCGCCGGTGCGCACGCTGGCCTGGTGTACCGGGGGTGCCCAGGGGTTGATCGAGGAAGCGGTCCGCCTCGGGGTGGACGGTTATTTGACCGGTGAGGTCTCGGAACAGACAGTCCACCTGGCGCGGGAAAACGGGCTCCACTTTTACGCGGCGGGCCATCACGCTACCGAGCGTTACGGTGCCCGGGCCCTGGGTGAGCATCTGGGCGGCCACTTTGGGCTGGAACAACGGTTTATTGATATCGACAACCCGGCTTAACCGTCGGATTAGGCTAAAGTTAACAAGGAGATGATATAACTTATTGATGCGCTAGGGTATATAGCCGGCTTTCTTGACCCCGGCTGCCTGATACGCGAAACTATGCCCGCCTGAAATCCTGGATGTTTACCACATTCTGAAACTCTCATTTAGGCATAGCGATTTCACTAGCACGATTTTTCGATGATGGCCGGTTGTCGGCTGTGATCCTTTTATACCTGAGTCGGGGAGATTTATTTAAATGAGTACCGATGGCATTGATACCAGCCGACGCCGATTTCTGCTTGCCTCTACCAGTGTGGTGGGTGCAGTAGGCGTGGTCGGCATCGCGATTCCGTTTATTCACTCCATGAACCCCAGTGCCCGTGCCCAGGCGGCCGGCGCGCCGGTGGAAGTGGACGTCAGCAAGCTGTCGCCGGGCGAACGGGTGACCGTCGAATGGCGCGGCAAGCCTATCTGGGTGATACGCCGTACCGAGCAAAACATGGCTGATCTGGAATCCCTGAACGAAAAACTGGCGGACCCGCAATCGACAATGCCTCAGCAACCGGAATATGCGCAGAATCTTCACCGCTCCCGTGGTAAGAGTCCCGAAATCGCTGTGCTGGTGGGAATTTGTACCCATCTGGGCTGCTCGCCCACCTATCGACCGGAACCGGGTGCCAGGGACATGGGCGGCAAGGAGTGGAAGGGTGGTTTCTTCTGCCCCTGTCACGGTTCCAAATTCGATATGGCCGGCCGGGTTTATGCCGGTGTGCCGGCGCCGACCAACCTTGTGGTGCCGCCGTTCAAATTCCTGAGCGATTCGGTCGTGCTGGTCGGTGAAGACGGAGGGGCAGCCTGATGAGTAAAACACAAGCCTTTATGAACTGGATCGATGCCCGTTTCCCCATGAGCAAGATGTGGAAGGAGCATCTTTCCGAATATTACGCGCCGAAAAACTTCAACTTCTGGTACTTTTTCGGTTCGCTCGCCTTGCTGGTACTGGTCATCCAGATCGTCACCGGTATCTTCCTGACCATGCATTACAAGCCCGACGCGGGCATGGCGTTCGCCTCGGTCGAGTACATCATGCGTGATGTCAACTGGGGCTGGCTGATCCGTTATATGCATTCCACCGGCGCCTCGGCGTTCTTCATCGTGGTCTATCTGCATATGTATCGCGGGCTGATGTACGGTTCCTACAAGAACCCGCGCGAGCTGATCTGGATCTTCGGCGTGCTGATCTATCTGGCGCTGATGGCGGAAGCCTTCTTCGGCTATCTGCTGCCCTGGGGGCAGATGTCCTACTGGGGGGCGCAGGTTATCGTCAATCTGTTCTCCGCTGTGCCGTTCGTCGGTGAGGAGCTGTCGGTCTGGATTCGCGGTGACTATGTTATCGGCGATGCGACCCTGAACCGCTTCTTTGCCTTCCACGTGATTGCTCTGCCGCTGGTGCTGATTGCCCTGGTGGTAGCCCACATCCTCGCCCTGCACGAAGTCGGTTCCAATAACCCCGATGGCGTGGAAATCAAGAAGAACAAGGACGCCAACGGCAAGCCGATCGACGGCATTCCGTTCCATCCGTATTACACGGTCAAGGATATTGCCGGTGTGGTGGTGTTCCTGATTTTCTTCTTCGCGGTGGTGTTCTTTGCACCGGAGATGGGCGGCTACTTCATTGAGCACGCCAACTTTGTGCCGGCGGATCCGCTCAAGACTCCCGAGCATATAGCCCCGGTCTGGTACTTCACGCCGTTCTACGCCATGTTGCGCGCGATTCCGCCGATGTTCGGTTCGCAGTTCCCCGGCGTTGTGGTCATGGGTGCCGCGATTGTGGTGATGTTCTTCCTGCCCTGGCTGGATCGCAGCCCGGTCAAATCAGTGCGTTACCGTGGTCCGTTGTTCAAGGTTGCCCTGGCCGTCCTTGTTATCAGTTTTGTCGTGCTGGGTTATCTGGGGGTACAGCCGTCAACACCGGTTAAAACGCTGTTGGCGCAGATCTTCACCGCGCTGTACTTTGCGTTTTTCCTGCTGATGCCCTGGTACACCAAAATCGACAAGACCAAACCGGTTCCGGAGAGGGTGATTGACAAATGATGAAAAAAATAACTGCATTTCTGCTGATGTTGGCACCGGTTGCGGCCCTGGCCGCCGGCGGGAACATCAAGCTGCTGGACGCGGATGTTGACCTGAATAACAAGGCTTCCCTGCAACGGGGTGCCCAGTTGTACGTCAATTACTGCATGGGTTGTCACTCCCTCTCTTCCATGCGTTATAACCGTATGGGCCAGGATATCGGGTTGAGCGACGAACAGGTGGCGCAGAATCTGATGTTCGTGTCCGATTTTTCCACATCATCCACCGGGGAGCTCCCCAAGATGGGCTCGCTGATGGAGAACGCCATGCCCGCCGAGGATGCCGCCAACTGGTTCGGCACCAAGGTGCCGGATCTGTCCGTGATCGCGCGTTCACGTGGAGCTGACTGGTTATACACCTACCTGAAGACCTTCTACGTGGACGACTCCCGCCCGATGGGCGTCAACAACGAAGCGTTTCCGCTGGTCGGGATGCCGCACGTCCTGTGGGAGCTCGAAGGCCTGAAAAAACCGGTCTATGAGACCCATGAGGGTGAAGACGGCGAAGAGGTCAAGGAACTGGTCGATTACGAAATGGTCAAGGAAGGTTCCATGAGCCCGGCCGAATACGACAACGCGGTCCGGGATCTGGTGAACTTTCTGGTCTACACCGGCGAGCCCGCCAAGCTGGATCGCTACAAGATCGGCGTCTGGGTGATTCTGTTCCTGGTCGTTCTGTTCTTCTTTGCCTATGCCCTGAAGAAGGAATACTGGAAAGACATCCATTAAAGCGCGTGAGGCGGGGCGCTACGCCCCGCCGCAGCGGGCCACGCCCGGGGATCTTCGCGGGCTGAGAGCGCCAAATCAGACACTTGCGCACCACAAAGGCCGATTTTTCCCAACGGAAGCGCCAAACGATGCGATAAGTTCGGTATAATCAACAGGGGAAGCCCTCCGGGTTTCCCCTGTTTCGTTTCTGAACATATAGCAATGGGGAAAAGCATGGCGCAAATGGCCAATCGACGTTTGGCAATGACTCTGTTTTCGGGCAATACCTGTCCGTACTGCCACATGGTACGCATCGTACTGGCGGAAAAGGGTATCAACTACGATATTCACAACGTCGATCTTGGCGACACGCCGGAAGATCTCAAGGATTTGAATCCCTACAATGAGGTGCCGACGCTGGTGGATCGGGATTTGGTGTTATTCGAACACCAGGTCATCATGGAATACCTCGACGAACGCTTTCCGCATCCGCCTTTGATGCCGGTCGATCCGGTCTCGCGGGCGCGCAACCGGATGATGCTGCACCGCATTGAGCGTGACTGGTATCGCCTGGCCCACCAGTTGACCAACCCCGGGACGGCCAGTGATGCCGTGCGCAAGGAGCTGCGCGACAGCCTGATGTCGATTTCACCGATTTTCGATCAGAAACCGTTTTTCCTGGGTAACGAGTTCTCCCTGATTGACTGCAGCGTCACCCCCTTGTTGTGGCGTCTGCCGTCCTACGGCATCGAGCTGCCCGCCGCGGCCAGGCCGTTGATTAACTACGCCGAACGGATGTTTGAACGTGAATCCTTCAAACAGAGTCTCACCGAGGGTGAGAAGGAACTGAAAGAAGAATAAGTCCCAAAGGTAATGCCATGTCTATGACGCCCAGCCAGCCGTATTTGCTTCGTGCGATTTATGACTGGATCGTCGATAACCAGATGACACCCTATGTCCTGGTCAATGCTGAAAACGACTATGCCTATATTCCGCGCGATTACGTGGAAAACGGCAAGATCGTCCTGAATATCGGTCCGATTGCGGTCAACGCCCTGGATCTGGGCAACGATTACGTTGCCTTCAATGCCCGCTTCGCCAGCAAGCCTATGGAGGTCAGTTTTCCGGTGAATGCCGTACTGGCGATCTACGCCAAGGAAAACGGCCAGGGGATGGTATTCAACGAATCCGACGATATGCCGCCGCCGGACGATACCCCGGACGACGACAGCAAATCCGGCAAGCCCAACCTCAAACTTGTGAAATAACCTGCTAAATTTTTCACCGCGTCGGGAACATTTTCCCCGGATTCAAAATGCCCTTTGGGTCAAAGTCCTGCTTGATGCGCCGCATCAGTTCCAGCGTGACCGGTTCGATCTCGCGGCCGACGAACTCCTGCTTTTCGATACCGACCCCGTGCTCGCCGGAGAGGGTGCCGTCCAGCTCCAGGACCAGGGAGAAGACGGCATCGAGGCATTGATGCGTCCGCAGCATCTCGTCCGGGTCGTCGGGGTTGGCCAGCAGGTTGACATGGATATTGCCGTTACCGGCGTGGCCGAAGTTGACGATGGTAATGGCGTACTGTTCGGCGAGCCGGTTCAGGCCGTTGATCAGTTCGGGAATGCGGGAAACCGGCACCACCACATCTTCGTTGATCTTTTTCGGGGCGATGGTGCGCAGGGCCGGGGAGAGCGCCTTGCGGGTCTGCCACAGTGCCTGGATTTCGGCGGCGGTTTTCGCGCGGGTCAGTTTTAACAGGCCGTCGTTGTCGGCAGCACGGCAAATGGCGTCAACGGCGTGTTGAATATTGTTCTCGGCCCCGTCCACCTCGATCATCAGCAGGGCGCCGGCATCCCGGGGCAGCTCGGCTTCGGAGTAGTCGCGAATCATGTTGATCGCCCCGGCATCCATAAACTCCAGCGCATAGGGGACGACCGGCTGGGCCATAATGGCGGAGACTGCACGGGCAGCACTGTCGATATCGCGGTAGATGACTTGCAGGGTGCGTTTGCTTTCGGGCAAGGGGGTCAGTTTCAAGGTGGCTTCAGTGATGATCGCCAGCGTGCCTTCGGAGCCGATCAGCAAGCGGGTCAGATCGTAGCCGACCACCCCCTTGGTCGTGTAGACCCCGGTGCGGATACTCTTGCCGTCACCGGTGATCGCGCGCAGGCCGAAGGTGTTTTCCCGCGGTGTGCCGTATTTGATGGCCCGCGGTCCCGCCGAGTTGTAGGCCAGATTGCCCCCGATCGAGCAGTAGGCGGCACTGGTGGGATCGGGCGGCCAGAAAAAACCGTGTTCGGCGGCGACATCCTGGACCTGCTGGTTGGTGACGCCGGGCTCCACCACCATGTAGCGGTTGGCGGGATCGATCCGGATGACATGGTTCATTTTTTCGGTTGAAAGAATCACGCCGCCGTTGATGGGTACGCTGGCGCCGGTGGTGCCGGTGCCGCGGCCCCGAGCGGTCAGCGGTACGACAAATTCGTGACAAAGACGCACGACGGCAGCCACCTGGTCGTGGTCGGCCGGCAGGGCAACCAGTTCAGGCGCGGCGTGGCGACGGCTGTTGTCGTAGCCATAGTTCCAGGTTTCCGCGGGATCGCTCAACAGGCCTTCGCTACCCAGCTCCTGTTGCAAGCGCCGAACAAACGCGTCGGGTAAAGGCATTAACCAAACAACTCTTCATCGATCTGGTGACAGAAACAGTGAATTGCCAGCAAATGTACTTCCTGGATTCGGGCGGTGACCTCGGAAGGAACCCGGATCTCGATATCACTGCCTTGCAACAGTTTACCAATCTGTCCACCGTCACGGCCGGTCAGGGCCACGACCTGCAGGCCCTTGTGATGTGCCGCCTCGACCGCCTGAACCACGCTGGGGGAGTTGCCGCTGGTCGAGATAGCCAGGAGGATATCGTCGGGCTGGCCCAGCGCCCGGATCTGCTTGGCAAACACGTGACTGAAATCGTAATCGTTGGCAATGGCGGTCAGCGCCGAAGTGTCGGTGGTCAGGGCGATGGCGGCCAGTTCCGGCCGCTCGCGCTCGAAGCGGCAGACCAGTTCCGCGGCGAAATGCTGGGCATCGGCAGCGGAACCGCCGTTGCCGCAACTGAGAATTTTGTTGCCCCGACGCAGTGCGGCGACCATCAAGCCGATACTGCGGGCGATTGGTTCGGTGACGACGGCCTGGGCCTGTTGCTTGGTGTCGATACTGGCACGGAACAATTGCTGTATGTTGTCGTTGATACTCATGAGGTCAGATCCTGAGCTTGTATGGCATTTGGATGCCAGTCGATATGCGGCGAGTCGCTGTTACCGTTGATGGCAATTACATCGAAGCGGCTGGCCAGCCGGGCCAGTTCCGGGTTACCTTGCAAATAGAATAGCGCGGTGGTGACCAGTTTTCGCTGTTTATGCCGATCCACGGTTTCGGCGGCGCTGCCGTAACGGGTGTTATTGCGATAACGGACTTCCACAAATACCAGCGTGTCCTTGTCGCGCATGATCAAATCGATTTCGCCGCGACGACAGCGGAAGTTGGCCTGCTCGAAGCGCAATCCCTGTTGTTCCAGATAGCGGCGAGCCAGTTGTTCGGCCCGGCTCCCGCGTTGATCACGCCTGAGCCCCGCCCACATTCCTTATAACCCTTCATCCAGGGCAACGGGGCGGCCGCTGCGAAATTTGACCCAGGTCAGCTGGCGCTGGACCCGTTGCTGCGGATCCAGACTGAGGCTGCCGGTTTCGCCATCATAACGCTCATAGGGATAGGCCTTGAGCGTATTGAGGGCGGCGATAATGTTGTAGGCATCGATACCCAGGGCATAAAGCCGTTGCAGGCTGTTGCCGGCACGGGAGATATACGGTTCGATCGTCGGGCGCAGCCCCCGATGGGCGGTACTGCCGGCCAGTACCCAGGGCATGTCGCCAAACATCAGGCCGTCCATGTCGCGATCCCGTTCCTGATTCAGGCCACCGGCAAAGACATGGGAGGTGGCATACACCGGTACATCGGCCGCGTGATAGAACTTCAGCTGCGGACGAATCTGGCGGGCCTGACGCGGATAGGCGGCGAGAAAAATAAAATCCATATCCTTGCGACGGCGTGGTTCGAACTTGATGTCCTGTGACAGTAACTGGCGCAGACTACGGGCCCGGCGCCGGCTTTCGTTGATGTTCAGCAGATCCTGGATCGGGGCGGAGAAATCCTGCTGCTCGGCGTTGTATTGCTGAATTTCGATCACCTGGCCGCCGAGTTGTTCCCAGCGTTGCTGAAAGGCGGTATAGACCCGTTCGCCCCAGCTGCCGGACGGAATCAGCGCCGCACTGTTGACGTGACCATCCAGCCAGGTACGCTCCGCGACCTGGCGCGCTTCCTCTTCGGGCGAGAGGCCGAACTGATAGAGCGTGTCGGGGGCGTCCTGCTCGAGTGTGTAGTTGAGCGCCAGGGTGGGGACCGGGAAGGTGCCTTTGTCGGCAATCCACTCGATGGATTCCTTGTTCAGGGGGCCGATAACAAAGTCACTATCCTCGGCAAGGGCCTGTTTATAGGCCGCCAGTGCCGTTGCCGGGTCGGAGCCGCTATCGTAAAAACGGATGCGCTGATCGGCGTGATGCGGGCGCGAGTAATAGGCGGCGATAATGCCGTCGCGTATGGCTTCGGCCGCCTGGCCGAAGCGGCTGTCAAACGGCAGCAACACGGCGAGTCGCTGCGGGAGGATAATGTCTTCCAGGCGTCGTTCCAGTAACCCCTTGAGTATGTTCTCCTGAACGGGATGATCGGGGTAGCTTTGGTGCCATTCGTCCACGCGCCGCTTCAGTACTTCCGGGTCCAGCTGGTAGGTCTTGGCGATCTGGACCAGTTCCATCCAGCCGCCGAGCACATTCTTGCCGACGGCTATGCGCATCCGGGCGAGGGTGCGTTCATTCATTCTTGCCAGGGCTTCCCAGATCGCCTGCTGGTTTTCCTCGATCAGTTGCGGGTTCTGCAGATATTGTTCGCGGTTGACCAGTTCGCTGGCCGTGTCAATCCGGTCTCCCAGCATGGTGCGGGCATCGGCGCGTAACAGGTGATAATCGGCCAGATAGGCATGGTCGATCTGGCCTGACGGCGACTGCTGCAGAATACGCAGGGCATCCTCGGCACGGCGCTCCATCAGGGCGATGTGGGCCTCGGTCAGATTCAGCAAAAACCGTTGCTGTACATTACGCGGATCCAGCTGAACGGTTTCGAGGATCTGTCGGCTCTGGTGGACGCGATCATCGCGGGCCAGGGCGGCGGCGGTGCGCAGCAAAAAGCTGGTCTGCTGCGGTCCGCTGCTCTCTTTGGCAAGCTCGTTGAAGGCTTCGGTGGCTGACCGGTATTCACCGCTGGCAAAGAGGCGTTCGGCTTCGATAACCGGATCTTTTTCCTTCACCACTTCTTTTTCCGGCACGCCGGCGCAACCGGCCAGCAGAAGCGTTACAATCATGACCCAGAGGGAAAACAATCGGCGTGGCATCATCACTTCATCGGGTTCCTGTTTTTGCTGTATAAAAGGCGGACGGCACCTGATCCTGACGGAAATTATACCGTGAACTCTGAAAACAGTGCGCTCTATATTGTCGCAACACCGATCGGGAATCTCGGCGACATGTCACAACGTGCCGTGGAAATCCTGCAACAGGTCGCGCTGATTGCGGCCGAGGATACGCGGCACAGCGCCCGCTTGCTGCAGCATTATGCGGTGTCCACCCCGTGCGTGGCCTTGCATGAACATAACGAGCGGGAACAGAGTAGCAGATTGTTAGAGCGTCTTGCCAATGGCGAGAGCGTGGCGTTGATTTCCGATGCCGGCACGCCGTTGCTCAGCGATCCCGGCTTTCATCTGGTCCAGCAGGCCCGCCAGCAGGGTGTTCGGGTGATCCCGGTGCCCGGCCCCAGCGCGGTGATCGCGGCCCTGTCGGTCAGTGGGCTGCCCACCGACTGTTTCAAGTTTATCGGCTTTTTGCCGGCCAAAGGCGCCGCGCGCCGTCAACGGCTGGCGGCCCTGGCCGCCGAGCCCTGCACGCTGGCGTTTTACGAGTCGCCACACCGGATTCTGGAGAGCCTGGCGGATATGGGCGAGATCCTGGGCAGGGATCGGGACGCCGTGCTGGCCCGGGAACTGACCAAGACCTTCGAAACCGTGCAGGGCGCCAGCCTGGACGAGCTGCATGCCTTTGTCAGCCGCGATGCCAATCAGCAAAAAGGGGAGATGGTGTTGCTGGTGGCGGGCGCGCCGGCGGTGGAGGCGGTCCTGGATCCCGAAGTCGAGCGGATTCTGGGAGTCTTGCTGGAGGAACTCCCCGTCAAACAGGCGGCGGCGCTGGCCGCGCGGATTACCGGGGTCAAAAAGAACCAGCTCTATCAACAGGCGCTGGTGATGAAAAATTAATCAGCCGGGGTTTCACCCGCCAGGAACATACTTATTATATAATAGGTGCAAGAGTCGGCCTGACAGTCGCTCCGCCCCTGGCGGGGAGGAAAGTCCGGGCTCCATCGGGCGGGATGCCAGGTAACGCCTGGGAGGCGCGAGCCTACGGAAAGTGCCGCAGAAAATATACCGCCCAAGCCGCGCAAGCGGCCGGTAAGGGTGAAATGGTGCGGTAAGAGCGCACCGCGTCGGTGGTAACACCGGCGGCAGGGTAAACCCCATCCGGAGCAAGACCAAATAGGGGAGCAGGCCGCAAGGCCGCGTGTGGCCCACACGGTTCCCGGGTAGGTCGCTAGAGGTGCGCGGTGACGCGCATCCCAGATGAATGACTGTCCACGACAGAACCCGGCTTAACGGCCGACTCTTTCTTATTGATTCACATTAAATCCCGTCTGTAACCTCTTGTTTTTTCGTTATACTCACCCCCATCAAAAAGTGTTTTTGTACCCCTCCCACCACGGTTGAGTGCCGCTAAGTTACTGTCAGACAAGAAAGAATTCCCGCTTTTGTGGCGCTGTTTGCTTGACACTTGGGCATATTGCTACCTATAGTGTATCAAAGTGGATCAATGTGGGAATTAATGGGATTTCATCCCCGGGGAAACCAACGTGTTTCGTGGCGTCAACACACTCAGCCTGGATGCCAAGGGCCGCATGGCCATGCCGAGTCGATATCGGGATGGTGTGCTCGAGCAGTCCGACGGGCAACTGGTGATTACTGTCGATCGCAGTGATCCGTGCCTGTTACTGTATCCGTTGCCCGAATGGGAAGAGATCGAGCGCAAGCTCGTTCGGCTGGGGAACCTCAACGCCACCGCCCGCCGCCTGCAGCGTCTGCTGATCGGCCATGCCACCGAGCTGGAGCTGGACAGTCACGGCCGCATCCTTATCCCGCCGCCACTTCGTGAATTCGCCAAACTGGATAAACGCATTGCCCTGACCGGGCAAGGCAACAAGTTCGAAATCTGGGACGAACAGACCTGGAACGAGCAACGCGATCGCTGGATCAGCCAGGAAAACGAGGAGGAGTCAGAGCTGTCCGCTGAGCTGGAAACACTGTCTTTATGAAACCATGAACGGCAAACAGGACCATTTGCCCGTTCTGCTGGAAGAGGCGATAAGGGGTATGAATATCAAACCGGACGGTCGTTATATCGACGGCACCTTCGGGCGCGGTGGCCACAGTGCGGCTATTCTCGCGCGCCTGAGTGACGACGGTCGTCTGCTCGCCTTTGACAAGGACCCCGAAGCCCTGCGCACCGCGCAGGATAAATTCTCACACGATTCACGTTTTCATCTCGTCCAGGATTCCTTTGCCCATATGGCGCCCCATATCGCCGAACAGGGTTGGGAACAGGTTGACGGTATCCTGCTGGATCTGGGGGTCTCTTCACCCCAGCTCGACGATGCCACGCGCGGCTTCAGTTTCCAGAAAGAGGGTCCGCTGGACATGCGTATGGATACCAGCCGCGGCCCGACGGCCGCCCAGTGGCTGGCCGACGCCGGCGAAAAGGAAATTGCCCGCGTATTGAAGGAATATGGCGAGGAACGCTTTGCCAGGCGTATTGCCCGGGCGATCGTTGCCGCACGCAATGAACAACCGATTACCACCACCAAACAACTGTCCGCGATTGTCGCGGCGGCCAACCCGGCCTGGGAAAAAGGCAAGGATCCGGCCACCCGCGCCTTTCAGGCGATTCGTATTTATATCAACCAGGAGCTGGACGAGCTGGATGAGTGCCTGTCGCAGATCATCGATCTGCTCGTGCCGGGGGGACGACTCGTGGTGATCAGCTTTCACTCACTGGAAGATCGCCGGGTCAAGCAGTTTATGCGCAAGCAGAGCAAGGGGGACGATTTTCCGCCCGATCTGCCGGTGATGCAGAGTCAGCTCAAGCCGAAGATGAAGCTCATCGGCAAGGCGCAGCAGGCCGGTGATGAGGAGGTTGCGAAAAATCCACGTGCACGCAGCGCTGTATTGCGTATTGCGGAGAAGCTGTCATGAAAGCTGAATGGATGCTGATTCCGCTGATTTTGGCCGTGCTCGCCTCGGCTGTGGGCGTCGTGTATTCGACCCATTACAGTCGCAAGCTGTTCGTGGAACTGACCGAGCTCAAGCAGGTTCGGGATGATCTGAACGTGGAATGGGGGCAGTTGCAACTGGAACAGAGTACCTGGGCAACGCACGGACGTATCGAGGAACTGGCGCGCAAGAAACTGAATATGAAACCGCTCGACTATAAACAGGTAATCATCCTCAAGCCATGAACGTGCAGGTATACAAACCGGCTTCGGCCTTTCGCCTGATTACCGTCATGCTGGTATTGCTGTCGGTGACGTTTGTCCTGGTGTGGCGCGCTGTCGATCTGCATGTGGTCAGAAAAGCCTTTCTGCAGGATCAGGGTGATGCCCGCTATCTGCGTGAACTGCCCCTGGCGGCTCATCGCGGCATGATCACCGATCGCCATGGCGAGCCGTTGGCAATCAGCACACCGGTTGATTCGGTCTGGGTCAACCCGGCCGAGTTTGCCGTGGCCCAGCCACAGTGGCCGAAGCTGGCGAAGCTGCTCAATCTTGATGTCAGGGATATGGTGACAAGTATCGCACAACGCCAGGATAAGGAGTTCGTCTATATAAAACGGCATGTAGAACCCGCGCGGGCGGAACGGGTCATGGATCTGGGCATCCCGGGTGTTTCCCTGCAGCGTGAGTATCAGCGCTATTATCCCATGGCTGAAGTGGTTTCCCATGTTGTGGGATTCACGGATATCGATGATCAGGGCCAGGAAGGATTGGAACTGGCCTTCGACAAATGGTTAAGCGGTGAAGCAGGCAGCCAGCGTGTGATCCGGGATCGCCTGGGTCGGGTGGTCAAGCATGTGGAACTATTGAAAAAGCCCCGGCCAGGCCAGGATCTGGCCCTGAGTATCGACCGGCGTCTGCAATATCTGGCCTATCGTGAATTAAAGCGCGCGGTGATTGGTAGTGGGGCCAAATCCGGCTCCGCCGTGATTCTGGATGTTAAAACCGGTGAAGTGCTGGCGATGGTCAACCAGCCCGCCTATAACCCGAACAATCGCGGTAACCTCCAGAGCCAAAAAGTCCGTAATCGTGCTGTTACGGATGTGTTTGAGCCGGGCTCGACCATCAAGCCCTTTACCGTGGTCGCTGCCCTGCAGAGCGGGAACTATAACCCCGACAGCCTGATCGACACGGCTCCCGGTTATTATCAGGTGAGCGGGAATACGATACGCGACGTTCGTAACTACGGCCGCATCAATCTGACCCGAATCATCCAGAAGTCGAGCAATGTAGGTGCCAGCAAGCTGGCCTTGTCGCTGGAGCCCAAAAAGATCTGGCGCGTTTTCGATCAATTGGGGTTTGGTATGGTCACCAGCAGCGGGTTTCCCGGTGAAGCCGGTGGCGTACTGAAGCCCGCCGCAACCTGGGGTGATATCGAACAGGCGACGCTGGCATTTGGTTATGGGCTTGCAGTGACACCGCTGCAACTGACAAGAGCTTATGCCGCGATCGCCAATCAGGGGGTTATCAAGCCGGTCAGCTTCGTGCGGGTCAATGAACCTGTGCAGGGCAAGCGCATTATCGATGCAAAAGTGGCCAGAAATATGGTGAACATGCTGGAGACCGTTACCAATGAGGGCGGTACCGGCACACGTGCCAGGGTTCCCGGCTACCGGGTGGCCGGGAAAACCGGAACAGTCAAAAAAGTGATGAGTGACGGCTACACTGCGGAAAAATATATCGCGGTATTCGCCGGTATGGCACCTGCCAGCAATCCGCGTATTGCCATGGTTGTCACAATTGATGAACCCTCCGGTGAGGATTATTACGGTGGTCAGGTTGCCGCGCCGGTCTTCTCCCGGGTCATGGGTGGCGCGTTGCGTCTGTTCGACATCGCACCGGATAACCTGGTGAATGACAATATCAAATTTGCTTCACTGCGCGACAAGGCAGCAGGAGAGCACCCATGATGACTGTACCGAGCACACATTCCGCGATGTATCTGGGCGAGCTGCTCGAGGGTCGCGTGGCTATCCCCGCCAGTCTGGATTGTCCCATCAAGGACATGACCATGGACTCACGGCAAGTGGTTGCGGGAAGTCTGTTTGTTGCAGTGAAAGGGCGTCAGGTCGATGGCGCGGATTATATCGATACGGCAATAGAGCAGGGTGCGGTCGCCATTTTGCGGGAGAGTATCGGCGATGAGATCGGCGTTACGCCATTGAGCTGGAAAACATCCTCCACGGGCCAAACGGTGCCGGTGGTCACTCTGAAAGACCTGTCCCGCCAAGTGGGCACACTGGCCGATCGGTTTTACGGCAGCCCTTCGTCGCGGTTGTTTGTTGTCGGCATTACCGGCACCAATGGCAAAACATCCTGCAGCCAGTTTGTGGCACAGGCGCTGAAGCAGGAAAAACCGTGCGGCATTATCGGCACCCTGGGTCGCGGATTGTATGGACAGCTGGAGGATTCCGGACACACCACACCGGATGTCATTGCCAATCACTGCTGGCTGGCAAAAATGCGCGATCAGGGCGCGACCAGCGTTGTGATGGAGGTCTCCTCGCATGCTCTGGATCAGGGCCGCGTGGCTCAGGTGCAATTCGATTGTGCCGTATTTACCAATTTGACCCATGAACACCTGGACTATCATGGCGAGATGGCAAGCTATGCCAGTGTCAAGCAACAGCTGTTTCGAACCCCGGATCTGAAGACAGCAGTTATCAACAGGGATGATGCCTATGGGCGTGAGTTTGAAGCAGCGCTGGATAACTCGATCAAGGTTATCAGCTACGGGATGCAGTCGGAATACCAGCCGACACTGTTGGCGCAGAACATTCGTATTCTTGCTGACGGCCTGCAGTTCAAGGTCGAGTCAGCTTACGGTACCGGCGAGATCAGAACACAGTTATTGGGGCGCTTTAACATCAGTAATCTGTTGGCCGCACTTGGTGCATTGCTCGCCAAAGGGCTGGCCTTCGATGATGCACTGACCAGACTGGCCAGCGTCAGGACTGTGAGCGGAAGGATGGAAACTCTGGGTGGGAACGGTCAGCCACTGGTGGTGATTGATTACGCCCACACTCCCGACGCCCTGCAACACGTCCTGGAAGCCCTGCGTGAGCATACCCGTGGAACACTGTGGTGTGTCTTTGGCTGTGGCGGCGAACGAGATAAACAAAAACGTTCCCTGATGGGAAAGATTGCGGAAGTTTATGCGGATCGGGTTGTCGTGACCAATGACAATCCACGGCATGAAAACCCGGTGGATATTATCGAGCAGATTCTGTCCGGCATGTCGGACTCTGACAAAGCCTATGTCGAGCGGGATCGGCAAAAGGCTATCGAGAGCGTCATTCAGGGCGCAGATGAAAAAGATGTCATCCTGGTGGCCGGTAAAGGCCATGAGAACTATCAGCAAGTCGGCGATGAAAGGCGGCCGTTCAGTGATTTGGCCGAGGCACAATTACAGCTTAAACGGCGAAAGGCATGAATCTGCATTCAGAACAGATTATAGGTCGCGGCCTGCAGATGAAGGCAAAGCAAATCGCCGAACTGCTGGCGGCGGATTATATTGGCGTGGATGTTGAAATACGCGGGGTGTCCACGGATACGCGAAGAATTGCCGATGGCCAGCTGTTTATTGCACTCAAAGGACCGAACTTTGACGGGCACGATTTTGTACAACAGGCGGCTGAAACCGGTGCAGCAGCCTGTCTGGTCGAGCAGCCTGTCGAGGGCCTGAACTGTATTGTCGTAAATGACACCCGGCTCGCGCTGGGTGAACTCGCAGCGCAATGGCGCCAGCGATTAAACGTCAGATTGATTGGTATTACCGGCAGCAATGGCAAAACCACGGTCAAGGAGATGCTGGCCGGTATATTGTCCGGGCAGGGTGAAGTCCTGGCCACTCGCGGCAATCTGAATAATGACATTGGCATGCCCCTGACGCTGCTGGAGCTTGATGCGCGACATAGCTATGCAGTTATCGAGATGGGAGCAAATCATCCCGGTGAAATCGGCTACTTAACCCGGATTGCACAGCCTGATGTGGCGTTGATCACCAATGCCGGTATGGCCCACCTTGAAGGCTTTGGCAGTGTTGAAGGCGTGGCACATGCCAAGGGCGAGATTTACCAGGGTCTGGATGATGATGGCATTGCCGTTGTTAACAATGAAGATACCTATGCCGATTACTGGAAACAGCTGAATAAGCAGCGGCGCATTATCAGTTTTGGCACACTGCCGGGGTCGGATGTCAGGGCCGAAATAAAGATCGAAAAAGATGGCCAGAGCATGGAGATTGTTACACCGGCGGGCGATATGAGCGTCACGCTGAAATTACTGGGTAAACATAATGCCATGAATGCCCTGGCGGCAATATCCGCCGCGATTGCCGTGGATGTGCCTTTGACAGCAATCAAGGCGGGGCTGGAAAGTCTGAGCCCGGTTAGTGGGCGTTTACAGCTAAAGGACGGCATCAAGGGCAGTCGGATTATTGATGATACTTACAATGCCAACCCAACTTCCCTGTATGCGGCACTGGATGTTCTGCGTGAATTTCCGGGCCAGCATTACCTGGCACTCGGGGATATGGAAGAGTTGGGCGGCAAGGCCGAATCATTGCACAGTGACGCCGGCAGGGAGGCGAGAGAAAGTGGAGTGCGACGGCTGTATACCCTGGGATCGCTGGCGCGTCATGCCGGCGCTTCTTTCGGCGAGTCTGCGCACAGTTTCTCGGATCACGACGAGATGATTGAACAGATCAGCAGCGATCTGACATCCGATGTCACACTTCTGGTTAAAGGTTCGCGGCGCATGCAGATGGAAAAAATTGTTGCGGCGTGTGAAGCAGGTCATAACAGGAAAAACTGATGCTATACCATCTGACACAATACCTGCAGGAGTTTTACAGCGGCTTCAATGTGTTTAATTATTTGACGCTGCGGGCCATTCTGGGTGTCTTGACCGCATTGGTTATCTCCTTGCTCGTTGGGCCATGGATGATTCGTCGTCTGGGAACGTTCAGCCTCGGTCAGCCGATTCGGGATGATGGCCCACAAACCCATTTAATCAAAGCGGGCACACCGACTATGGGGGGTGCCCTGATTTTGATTGCTATCGCGATCAGCACGCTTCTGTGGTCGGATCTGGGTAATCGCTATGTCTGGGTGGTTATTCTGACTACTTTCCTGTTTGGCGTGATCGGCTGGATCGATGATTATAAAAAACTGGTTAAAAAAGATCCGCGTGGTCTGGTCGCACGCTGGAAGTACTTCTGGCAGTCGGTTATCGCTATTGCCGTTGGCATCTATTTATACCAGACGGCACTGCCGGTTGAGACACAATTGATTGTGCCGTTTTTCAAGAGCATCTCCATCGAAATGGGTATGATCGCTTATGTGCTGTTGACCTATTTTGTCGTTGTCGGGTCAAGCAACGCGGTAAACCTGACGGACGGTCTGGATGGCCTGGCCATATTGCCGACGGTCATGGTTGGCGGGGCGTTGGGGATATTCGCCTATGCATCCGGACATGCCGGCTTTTCTGAATATCTGCAGATTCCCAACGTTCCCGGTGCCGGTGAACTGGTGATCTTTTGCGGGGCGCTGGTTGGTGCCGGCCTCGGATTTCTCTGGTTTAACACTTATCCGGCGCAGGTATTTATGGGTGACGTTGGTGCGTTGGCCCTCGGTGCCGCACTGGGAGTTTTGGCCGTAATTGTCCGACAAGAGCTTGTTTTATTTATTATGGGCGGCGTTTTTGTTGTGGAAACCCTTTCGGTTGTTTTGCAGGTTTTATCATTCAAACTGACCGGCAAGCGAATATTTCGCATGGCACCGCTACATCATCATTTTGAGTTAAAAGGCTGGCCGGAACCGCGAGTGATCGTCCGCTTCTGGATTATTACCGTCATTCTGGTGTTGATCGGTTTGGCAACGTTGAAGATTCGATAACTAATGCTGGCAACACACATGACAATGAGCAGACAGGCAGCAGAGTACTTGCAAGACAAGAAGGTCCTGATCGTCGGTCTGGGCCAGACGGGTCTCTCCTGTGCTCGCTTTTTGTCGGCCTATGAGATTGATATTGCGATCACAGACAGTCGGGGCGAGCCGCCCTGCCTGTCTGCATTGCAGAAAGAATTGCCCGATATGGCAGTGTTTGTCGGTGGTTTTGATGAGCTGGCGTTCCGTCGTGCGGATATCATCCTGGTCAGTCCGGGAATATCGTTACGCGAGCCATTGATTGTTGAGGCATGTGCCAGAGGCGCAAAAATTATTGGTGATATCGAGTTGTTTGCGTGGTTTGTCAATGTGCCGGTGGTGGCGATTACCGGCTCCAATGGAAAAAGTACGGTGACCACCCTGGTTGGCGAGATGTTTCACAAGGCCGGTATCAAGGCGGGTGTCGGCGGCAATATCGGGAAGCCGGCACTGGAACTGCTCAAAGAAGACAATCAGATCTGCGCGCTGGAACTGTCCAGTTTTCAGCTTGAGACCACCGAGTCACTGGATCCGGTCGCGGCAGCATTACTCAATATCAGCGAAGATCATCTGGATCGTTATGACACCCTGGCGGACTACACGGCGGCCAAGGCCAGAATTTTCTATGGCTCCGGTGTGCTGGTGGTCAATGCCGATGATGAAAAAGTGATGGCAACCGCTCGACTGTTTTGTGCCGGGCGTAAGCAGATCAGTTTCAGTCTGGGGATGCCTGAAGGCGATAACTACGGGATTTGTCAGCAGGATGCGGAACGCTGGTTATGCCGGGGTCACCAGATGCTGATTGCCGTCGATGATCTGAAAATCACCGGTGAACACAATCTGGCCAATGCCCTGGCGGCTCTGGCTCTCGGGGAGGCAGCCGGTCTGACGTCAGAGGTTATGACTGATGCGCTACGGAATTTTGCCGGACTGCCGCATCGGTGCCAGTGGCTGGGACAACACAACGGCGTGACCTGGATTAATGATTCGAAGGCGACCAATGTCGGTGCGGCGATTGCCGCCATTGAAGGGATCCCGGGTGAAAAACTGGTCCTGATTATGGGCGGCCAGGGTAAGGGACAGGATTTTAGTGTTTTGCGCGATGTTGTGGCGCGGCGAACCAGGGGCATTGTTCTGATTGGCGAGGATGCGCCATCCCTGCGAAACGCATTGGGTGATGTGATACCGGTTGCAAGTGCCGGCACCATGCAGGAAGCCGTTAATAAAGCGGCGCAAATGGCCCGAACGAATGACGCGGTATTGTTATCCCCGGCCTGCGCCAGCTTTGACATGTTTAACGGGTTTGAACATCGCGGCGATACGTTTATCGAGTGTGTCAGGAGCCTGTGTCAGTGATAACAGCAACTCACATCGCCAGCTTGTTTCAAAAGCCGGATAACCGGAATGAGCAAGTGCGTCTGCTGGATGTGGTTGACAAGCCATTGTTACTTGTCGTTCTGTCCCTGTTATGTCTTGGGCTGGTGATGGTCGGTTCGGCATCAACTTCAATCGCTGAAAAAATGGTCAATGATCCCTTCTATTTTTTCTGGCGTCAGTTGGGCTACATGATAATCGGGCTGATTGCCGCCGGTGCCATAATACGCGTGCCGATGGAAATATGGGAAAAGAGTGGAATGCCGCTTATATTGCTAAGCATTCTGTTACTGATGCTGGTTTTCGTTCCCGGACTGGGACGTGAGGTCAATGGCAGTCAACGCTGGATTATGCTGGGTCCACTCTCCTTGCAGGTCTCTGAATTCGTCAAGCTATTTTCGGTAATTTATCTGGCCGGTTATCTGGTCCGTCATCACGGGGAAGTACGTTCGCGGGTTGTCGGATTTCTACGGCCGCTTATCCTGCTGACCCTGCTGGGTCTGTTGTTGTTGCTGGAACCCGATTATGGCGCAGTCGTGGTCCTGTTTCTGACGGCTTTTGGCATGATGTGGCTTGGCGGCGTGCGCTTTACCCAGTTCATATTATTGCTGATGTCTTTGACCAGTGCGCTGGCCTTGTTGGCTCTGACTTCACCCTATCGGTTACAGCGTTTGACAACATTTCTGAATCCCTGGGCTGACCCTTATGATAGCGGCTTTCAGCTGACCCAGGCCCTGATTGCCTTTGGTCGTGGTGAATGGTTCGGCGTGGGGCTCGGATCGAGCATCCAGAAACTGTTTTATCTGCCCGAAGCACATACTGATTTCTTATTCGCTGTCATGGCCGAAGAGTTGGGACTGTTTGCGGTAATACTGGTGGTAGTGGCGTATTTGTTTGTGATTTACAAGGCGCTGAGTATCGGTCGCCGTGCCGAGAAACGTGAGCAGCCATTCGCCGGTTATGTGGCCTATGGCCTGGGAATCTGGATCGGTGTGCAGGCGTTTATCAATATCGGTGTCAATATGGGTGTATTGCCCACCAAAGGTCTCACACTACCCTTGATGAGTTATGGCGGCAGCAGTTTGCTGGTCATGTGTATTGCCGTGGCTTTGCTGCTTCGCATCGATTATGAAACCCGAAAATATGATCGTCGTAATCAAATGCCGCAAGGGAGGCGTTCATGAATCGCCATCCCCGACGCATTTTGATTATGGCCGGCGGCACGGGAGGGCATGTCTTCCCGGCACTGGCTGTTGCACGTTACCTCCAGGACCAGGGTGTGGAGATCTATTGGCTGGGTACACGCCGGGGGCTGGAGTCACGGGTTGTTCCGCAGGCGGGTTTCAGTATCCGATTTATTTCCGTCAGTGGCTTGCGGGGCAAACGTCTGTCCGGATTATTATTCGCACCGTTTAAACTCTCCTATGCATTGTTACAGGCGGTAGCGATTTGTCTGCGACTCAAACCGGATGCCGTACTGGGAATGGGCGGCTTCGTCACCGGCCCCGGGGGGCTGGCCGCCTGGTTGTTACGCCGGCCATTATTGATCCACGAACAAAATGCCATTCCGGGACTGACCAACCGTTTGCTCAGCCATCTGGCCTTGCAGGTGATGGAGGCGTTTCCGGGTAGCTTTAAAAATGACAAAGTCCTGCACACCGGTAATCCGGTGCGTCAGGACATTGTGGATTTACCGCAACCGGCACAACGCTTTGCCCGACACGAGGGGGCAATTCGTATTCTGGTTGTCGGCGGAAGCCTTGGTGCGCAGGTTCTGAATGAAACCGTGCCGCAAGCACTCAGCCGGCTACCGGCACAGATGCCGGTCACGGTTCGACATCAGGCCGGCAAGGATAAACTGAAGTCGGCCCGGCAGGCGTATGCCTCGGCCGGTGTCGAGGCCCAGACCGTCATGTTTATTGAGGATATGGCCGAAGCGTTCGAATGGGCGGATCTGGTGATCTGCCGCGCCGGCGCCCTGACCGTTTTTGAACTCGCTTCTGCAGGTCTGGCTTCCATCCTGGTGCCGTACCCCTATGCAGTGGATGATCATCAGACGGCCAACGCCCGCTATTTGCAGAAGGCCGGTGCGGCCAGAGTAATGTTGGCCGCCGAGTTCAACAGCGAACGCCTGGCCTCAGTATTACGGGAATTGCTGGAACAGGGCCGGGACCGATTACTGGATATGGCACAACGGGCTCGTCAACTGGCTATGCCCGATGCCACCCGGATCGTGGGTCAGCGCTGTCTGGAGGTGATGCATGGCTAAACAGCTGAGACGCTTCACCGATCTGCCCTCCGGTCAGGGTGAACCGGGTATGGGGCGGATTAACTGTATTCATTTTGTCGGCATCGGTGGTGTCGGCATGGGCGGGATCGCCGAAGTACTCATCAATCTCGGTTACGAGGTTACCGGTTCGGATATTCATGAAAATGCCGTGACCCGTCATCTGGCCCAACTGGGGGCAACTATTATTCAGGGACATGCCGCGGAAAATATCCGCAACTGCGATGTGGTGGTGATCTCCAGCGCGATTGTTGCGGATAACCCGGAGGTCAGGGCCGCGCACCAGCAGCGTATTCCGGTGGTACCGCGCGCAGAGATGCTCGCCGAACTGATGCGCTTTCGTTACGGCATTGCCGTAGCCGGAACCCACGGCAAAACCACGACAACCAGCCTGATTGCCAGCGTCCTGGCCGAAGGCGGCGTGGACCCGACATTTGTGATTGGCGGGCGTCTCAACAGTGCCGGTACCCATGCACGTCTGGGCAGCGGGCGCTATCTGGTGGCGGAAGCCGATGAAAGCGATGCCTCGTTTATGCATCTGCAACCGATGATGGCCATCGTAACCAATATCGATGCGGATCATATGGAAACCTACGGCGGGGATTTTGAAAAACTGCGCCAGACCTTTGTCGAGTTTCTGCATCACCTGCCGTTTTACGGCCTGGCGGTGGTATGTATTGATGACGAGGAAATTCGCGATCTGATGCCGCACATCAGTCGGCCCATGATTACCTATGGGCTGAACGAGGACGCGGATGTGCGCGCGGTCGATATTACCCAGGTGGCAAACCAGACTCATTTTACAATTGTACAGCGCGATTCAGGTGAACATTTTGATGTCACGTTGAATATGCCGGGACATCACAATGTTCTGAATGCGCTGGCGGCGATCGCGGTCGCGCATGAGATCGGCATCGAAAACCAGCATATTGCCCGGGCGCTGGATAATTTCCAGGGGATCGGCCGCCGTTTCCAGATCTATGGGGAGTATGAACTTGCCCAGGGGCGGGTGATTCATGTTGATGATTACGGTCATCATCCGCGCGAAGTGGAAGCAACCATTCAGGCGATCCGCGCCGGCTGGCCCGAACGGCGCCTGGTCGTCGTATTTCAACCGCACCGCTATACCCGTACCCGGGACCTGTTTGAAGACTTTACCCGGGTACTGTCGGAAGTGGATGCCCTGGTCTTGCTGGAAGTGTATCCCGCCGGTGAGACACCCATTAACGGGGCCGACGGACGCTCATTGACCCGCGCCATTCGGACGCGGGGCCAGGTTGAACCGATTTTTGTCGAAGAGCTGGATGAGTTGCCGGCGGTGTTGAACGGGGTATTACAGGACAGGGATATTGTACTGACACTCGGGGCCGGGAACATTGGCGCCGCGGCGGCCCGACTCGAGCAGCAGTTGAGCGGGCAGTAACAACATGATGCAGATGGACACAATAGAGACCGGGACCATGCAACTGCGGGGCGAAATGAAACAGCTTGAACCGATGAGCCGCCATACATCCTGGCGCGTGGGCGGCGTGGCCGAGCATTTCTATCGGCCGGCGGATGTCGCCGATCTGCAGCAGTTGTTGCAGCAGTTGCCGGCCCGGGAATCGCTGTTCTGGCTGGGGCTGGGCAGTAATTTGCTGGTGCGTGATGGCGGTATTCGCGGCACGGTGATCTGTACCAGTGGTGTGCTCAACGGTATCGAGTGGCTGGAAGATAACCGGGTGTATGTGGAAGTTGGTGTGGCCTCCCCGCAGGTGGCCCGACAAACGGCCCGGCGGGGATTGCACGGCGCCGAATTTCTCTGCGGTATTCCCGGCACCTTTGGCGGGGCTCTGGCCATGAATGCCGGTGCCATGGGCGGGGAAACCTGGAACATCGTTGAATCGGTGAAGATGATCGATCGCCAGGGCAATCTGAGGCTCCGTCAGGCTGATAAATTCGAGACAAGTTATCGTCATGTTCGCGGCCGAGTGGATGAGTGGTTCGTCGGTGCCACGTTGCAGCTTGAAGCCGGCGATGCCAGCCAGAGCTTGCAACAGATTAAACAGCATCTGGCCCGGCGCGGCGCGACGCAGCCGACCAGTCAGCCCAATGCGGGATCGGTGTTCCGCAATCCGCCGGGGGATTATGCGGCCCGCCTGATCGAACAGTGCGGCTTGAAAAGCACCTGCGTCGGCGGGGCCTGCGTGTCGGAAAAACACGCCAATTTTATTATCAATACCGGGACGGCCACGGCCCGGGATATTGAACTGTTGATTGAACGGGTTGCCGATGAAGTGCAACAGGCAAGCGGCATCAAACTTGTCAGGGAAGTGCAGATTGTCGGAGAACCGCATGAGCGTGACTGAGGACAACAAAACTATCGAGCCGCGGGCCTTTGGCAAGGTCGCGGTATTGATGGGTGGCTGGTCCGCCGAACGGGCGGTCTCGTTGCGCAGCGGTCAGGCGGTACTGGATGCCCTGTTGCGCAGTGGTGTCGATGCGCAGGGTATTGACGTTAATAAAGAGACTGTCCTGCAGACGCTGGAAGCGGGTAATTACGATCGCGCCTTTATTGTCTTGCATGGTCCCGGCGGTGAGGATGGTCGAATCCAGGCGGTCCTTGAGGTGATGGATATCCCCTATACCGGCAGCGACGTGCTCTCCTCGGCACTGGCCATGGACAAATTGCGCAGCAAGATGATTCTCGAGGCCGCCGGGTTGCCGACGCCGGATTACATGGTGCTGGATGACGATACCGATCCGGAGTATGTGGTCGCCAGTCTGGGCTTGCCGCTGATGGTCAAACCGGCGCTGGAAGGATCAAGTATCGGCATGACCCGGGTTAATGAGCCGCAGCAGATGCGTGACGCTTATACGACGGCCGCGCAATTTCCCGGCGCGGTCATTGCCGAACGCTGGATCGAGGGCGGCGAATATACCGTGACCATACTGGGCGAACAGACGTTGCCGGTGATTAAACTCGAAACCCCGAATGAGTTTTATGACTACGAGGCCAAATACCAGTCGGATCAGACCCGTTATTTATGTCCCTGCGGACTGGATCCCGAACAGGAAGGTCAATTGCAGCGTTTGGCTCTGGCGGCTTTCAAGGCGGTGGGAGCGCGTGGCTGGGGACGGGTTGACATTCTTTGCTCGGAAGACGGCAAGCCCTGGGTAATTGAACTGAATACCGTGCCGGGCATGACCGATCACTCCCTGGTTCCCATGGCGGCCAGAGCTATTGGTATGGACTTCGATCAGCTGGTTTACGCAATTCTTGCCCAGACACTGGAAGGCCATAACGGCGACCATCAGCATGGAGGTGGCCATGTCGGCGCGGGCTAACCAGGCAGTACTTATGCAAGGCGGGGAGCTTTTCAAATTTCGCCCCGGGCGACTGTTGCTGATTCTGTCGGTGATATTGTCGGGGGTATTGCTGTACTGGGGTATCCAGAGCCTGGTTAATCCGCTGAACGTACCGGTGGATAAAATTCGCGTGCAGGGGAGCTTTGTCAATGTAACCGAGGCCATGCTCAATCCGCTTTCGAAAAGTTTATCCGGTGTCGGTTATTTCGATATCAATGTGGCCGCCGTGCAGCAACAGGTCGAGAGTCTGCCCTGGATTAAACATGCGACCGTGCGACGCATCTGGCCCGATACGCTGGCAATCCATTTTATTGAACAACAACCCCTGGCTGTCTGGGCGGCTGGCGGGTTGCTAAACCGGAACGGCGACATATTCAAACCGGCTGCATCAACCTTTCCCCCGGATCTTCCGGTTTTCCAGGGGCCGGAAAAATTGAGCGGCAAAATGCGGGATGCCCATCAACGTTTTTCCGGATTGTTGGCACCACTGGGAATGCAGATTGTGAAATTGAAACTGGATCAACGCCAGGCGTGGCGAATCAGCCTGGATAACGGCATTCACCTGAAACTGGGGCGTGAACATGAATTTGAACGTCTGGCGCGCTTCGTCCGGGTTTACCCCCGGCTTAGTTCGCTGGACAAAGGTCGCGTGACACGGATTGATTTGCGCTACACCAACGGCATGGCGGTGGCATGGGAACAGAACAGGACATGAAAACGCGTTCGGGAGTGACATTGAATGTCTAAGAAAACAGAAAAAAACCTGATCGTCGGACTCGATATCGGCACCTCCAAGGTGGTTGCGATTGTCGGTGAGGTTACCCCGGAGAATGATATCGAAATTATCGGGCTGGGTTCGCATCCGTCCCGCGGTCTGAAAAAGGGTGTGGTGGTGAATATTGAATCCACGGTGCAGTCGATCCAGCGCGCGGTGGAGGAAGCGGAACTGATGGCCGGTTGTCAGATCCACTCGGTCTATGCCGGAATCGCCGGCAGCCATATCCGCAGCCTTAACTCGCACGGCATCGTGGCGATCCGGGACAAGGAAGTGACCCAGTACGATGTCGAACGGGTGATCGATGCGGCGCGGGCGGTCGCGATACCGGCCGATCAAAAGGTGCTGCACATTATGCCGCAGGAATTCATTATCGACGATCAGGAAAGCATCCGTGAGCCGATCGGCATGTCCGGCGTGCGCCTGGAAGCCAAGGTACACATGGTGACCGGTGCGGTGAGTGCTGCGCAGAACATTATCAAGTGCGTCCGTCGCTGCGGACTGGAAGTGGACGACATCATTCTCGAGCAGCTGGCGTCCAGCCATTCGGTATTGACCGAGGACGAAAAGGAACTGGGGGTCTGCCTGGTGGATGTCGGCGGCGGCACCACCGACATTGCTGTGTTCACCGAGGGGGCGATTCGCCACACCGCGGTGATTCCCATCGCCGGCGATCAGGTGACCAATGATATTGCCGTGGCTCTGCGCACGCCGACCCAGCATGCCGAGGAGATCAAAATCAAATACGCCTGTGCGCTGACCCAGCTGGCCAGCGCCGATGAAACCATTGAAGTGCCCAGTGTCGGTGAACGACCGGTAAGACGTCTTGCCCGCCAGACCCTGGCCGAGGTGGTCGAGCCGCGTTACGAAGAGCTGTTCACGCTGATTCAGGCCGAGTTGCGTCGCAGCGGATTCGAGGATCTGTGTGCCGCCGGCATCGTACTGACCGGGGGCAGTTCCAAGATGGAAGGCACGGTGGAACTGGCCGAGGAGATCTTCCACATGCCGGTGCGCCAGGGCCTGCCGCAATATGTCAGCGGGCTGGTGGATGTGGTGCGTAATCCCATTTATTCCACCGGGGTCGGGTTACTGCTGTTCGGTTATCAGAATCGTGCCTTGCGTGAAGCGGAAACACGCATGGGCGGTGGTTTTACAACCGTCTTGCGACGGATGAAGAGCTGGTTTCAGGGAAATTTCTAAAGGATTTGTGACGTAGACACAATGTAACAACCAACTGCGTTGTCAGTGAGGAGGGGTAAAGAAATGTTTGAACTAATGGATACTTACAGTCAGAACGCCGTGATAAAAGTGATCGGTGTAGGTGGCGGTGGTGGTAATGCCGTCGAACACATGGTGGTCCAGAGTATCGAAGGGGTGGATTTCATCTGCGCCAATACCGATGCCCAGGCCATGAAAAACAGCTCTGCCAAGACCCTGTTGCAACTGGGTGGCGGTGTCACCAAGGGACTCGGGGCCGGGGCCAATCCGGAAACCGGACGTAATGCGGCGATGGAAGATCGTGAACGCATCCAGGAAGTGCTGGAAGGCGCCGACATGGTCTTTATCACCGCCGGCATGGGTGGCGGAACCGGCACCGGCGGTGCGCCGATCGTGGCGCAGATTGCCCGCGACATGGGCATTCTCACCGTGGCGGTGGTCACCAAGCCGTTTCCCTTTGAAGGCAAAAAGCGCATGGAAGTGGCCATGGCCGGGATGGATGAGCTCAAGCAGTACGTCGATTCGCTCATCACCATTCCCAATGAAAAACTGCTCAGCGTGCTGGGCAAGAACATCAGCCTGCTGGATGCCTTCAAGGCGGCCAACGATGTGTTGCTTGGCGCGGTGCAGGGCATTGCCGAGCTGATCACCCGTCCGGGTCTGATCAACGTCGACTTTGCCGATGTGCGAACCGTCATGTCCGAAATGGGCATGGCCATGATGGGTTCCGGTCGGGCCTCCGGTGAAGATCGGGCCCGCGAAGCGGCCGAAGCGGCGATTGCCAGTCCCTTGCTGGAAGACGTCAACCTGGCCGGGGCACGCGGGATTCTGGTCAACGTGACCGCCGGGATGGACATGTCCATCGGTGAGTTCGAAGAGGTGGGTAACACGGTCAAGCAGTTTGCCTCCGAGAACGCCACGGTCGTGGTGGGAACCGTGATTGATCCGGCGATGTCCGGCGAGCTGCGGGTTACCGTGGTGGCAACCGGTCTGGGCAACGAGTTGAAACAGGGCGACAAGCCGAAACTGGTGGTCAACAAGAAAAGCGATGGCGAGGTGGATTACAATCAGCTGGATCGCCCGACGGTCATGCGCAACAAGGGGGCGGCCGAAGGCAAAGGCTCTCGCCAGGGTGACGGGGATATGGAGTATCTGGATATTCCGGCGTTCCTGCGGCGTCAGGCGGACTGAATGCTGCTGCCGCCGCAGAGGCGGGACGCTTCTGTGACGGAGGTAGCGGATTTATCTGTGATAGAGGTATCAAGTTTTCCCTGAAATCGCCGTTTATCGCCATAAGTTGCTGTAAGATGTGAACTTGTTTTATTATGCGGGTTTTCTCGCGGTGCTATACTTACGCCCACGCACTCGTTCGTAGTGAAGCAGGCCTGAATTTTGCATCGCCCAGGAAGACCTGAGAATCAAAAAGGAGAAAACGGCTAGTGATTAACCAGCGTACACTGAAAAATGTCATTCGCGCCACCGGCGTGGGTCTGCACACCGGTGAAAAAGTCTACCTCACCCTTCGACCAGCTGCAGCGGATACGGGCATTATTTTCAGACGCGTGGACTTGCCGGAACCGGTTGAAATCCCGGCCGTTCCCGAGAATGTCGGGGATACGACCCTGTCTACCACCCTGATCAAGGACGGCATTCGGGTCTCCACCGTGGAGCACCTGCTGTCGGCTCTGGCCGGGCTGGGCATCGACAACGCCTATATTGATCTGAATGCGCCGGAAGTACCGATTATGGACGGCAGTGCCGGCCCCTTTGTGTTTCTGGTGCAATCGGCTGGCATTCAGGAGCAAAAGGCACCAAAACGGTTCATCCGGATTAAAAAGCCGATCGTGATTGAAGAAGACGATAAATGGGTGCGCTTTGAACCGTTCGAGGGGTTCAAAGTGTCGTTCACCATTGATTTTGACCACCCGGTGTTCAAGGATCAAAATCAGACTGCGATGATCGATTTTTCCACTACCTCCTTCGTCAAGGAGGTCAGCCGGGCCCGGACCTTCGGTTTCATGAGCCAGATTGAGAACCTGCGGGCCCATAATCTGGCGCTGGGCGGCAGCCTCGACAATGCAGTTGTCGTGGATGAATACCGGGTACTGAATGAGGACGGTCTGCGCTATGTGGACGAATTCGTCAAACACAAGATTCTGGATTCCATCGGCGATCTCTATTTGCTGGGACACAGCCTGATCGGTGCCTTCAGCGGCCACAAATCCGGCCATGCCCTGAACAACCGCCTGTTGCGCGAGTTGCTGGCCAACAAAGAAGCCTGGGAAGAGGTAACTTTCGAGGATCCGGCCAAGGCGCCCATCTCCTTTGTCCAGCCGGTTCAGGTCACCTGAAACCGCGTTGTGACACCCCAAAAGCACCGGCAATCGCCGGTGTTTTTATTTGGGCGGGACGAATCATGTGGGACTGGTGCGCGGATCCGGAAGATCGCGACCCGAAAAGCTTATCATTCGAGTCGAATGTATAAGAGTTACTTATTTATCCCCGGTCCGACGGGGCCGACTTAATCGTTGCAGGGCCTCGCGCAGGACGGGATCGTCAATGGCCTCGGCCATGGCCTGGATATTTCGGCTGGCGGCGGGGGTAATCTCGCGTTTGTCCGGGGGCTTTTCGACCGGCGTCGGCGTGGCCGGGGCGACATGGATTTTTATGGATTTAAGTCCTTGTAAATCAGGGATATTTTGCTTAAGCTCTTGCAGCAGGGTGGGAACGTAATAACGCAAACGCGACGCCCAGACCGGTGAGTCCACCTGGATAATCAGTTGTTCGGTATCATAGCGGGCCACCTGGCAATGATCCGTCAGCGGCGCAGCGAGCACCGCTAACAGATGCTGATTGAGTCGCCGCAACTGGCGGGTGGTTGTGACCAGGTCCGCAAGCCGGGTCTTTTCTCCGTGCAGGAGCTTGTACAATGGTCTGGGAGTATTCATACTGGATTATGAAGGGTTTGCCCGGTTAATCGGAAAATTCACTTTAACCTCACATTAAAATAACAAGAGCTGTGTTGTCACTATGAATATCGTTGTTCTGAGACGGAAAAAAGGCTGTTCGGGGTTGTGGACCCTGAGTAAACATCGCCTGATCAGCCTTGTTCTGAGCACTGCCATTGTGATGCCGGCGGCGTTCATGGGTGTGGGCTATTATCTGGGCGTCGCGCATATGAAAGCGAACCCGGACGATCTGAACCTGGCCCTGCAATCGGAACTCGATGCCCAGCGCTTGCGAATCGAGGAAGTGACCCGCAACGCGCAGGACAGCATGGACGCGCTGGCACTGCGTCTGGGCAATCTGCAGTCCCATGTGGTCAGGCTGGATGCGCTGGGACAGCGCCTGACCCAGATGGCCAATCTGGATGGCGGCGAATTCAATTTCGAGCAGGCTCCGGCCCAGGGCGGGCCTGTATCAAGCAGCGAACAGCTGTCCGCTGATTCGATCAATGTGCCGGATTTCATTGAATCGCTGGAAGAACTGTCTTCGAAAATCGACGACCGCAGCCAGCAGCTCGGTGTACTGGAAGAGATGATCATGACCCGCAACCTGCAGGCCGAAGTGGTCCCGGCAGGGCGGCCTATCAAACGCGGCTGGCTGTCGTCCTATTACGGTATGCGCACCGATCCCTTCAATGGCCGACGCACCCATCATTCGGGTATCGATTTCGCCGGCAAGGAAGGCTCCGAGGTGGTGGCCGTGGCGGCCGGGGTGGTCACCTATTCCGGCAAGCGCTCCGGCTACGGCCGACTGGTCGAGGTGAACCACGGCAAGGGCTATGTGACCCGTTACGGGCACAACAAGGAAAACCTGGTGGAAGTCGGTGACACCATCAAAAAGGGCCAGGTGATTGCCAAAATGGGCAGTTCGGGGCGTTCTACCGGTCCGCACGTTCACCTGGAAGTGTTGCTCAACGGCCGTACTGTCGATCCCAAAAAATACATCATGGCCAGCAATTAAGCTGTGTTGCGTCCTGCTGACGGCTAATCCGTATGTCCGCCAGTCGTTTGTTGCCGTTTTGGGCCCTCCTGCCGGCGTTGTTGCTGGCGGCCTGCTCGACAACACCCTCCGAACCGACCCGTGAAATACAGTCCGAACCGCAGCCGCATCCGCAGCCGTCTCGCAGCGTATTGACCGTTGCGGCGGTCGGGGATGTGATGCTGGGCACCGACTTTCCGTACCCCCGATTGCCGCCCGAAGACGGCGCCGAGCTGTTACGCGAGGTCGCACCGGTGCTGCGTGAGGCCGATATTGCCTTTGGCAACCTGGAAGGGGTGCTGATGGACGGCGGCGAGCCGGTGAAAACCTGTCAGAATCCCGCGGCCTGTTACCTGTTTCGCTCCCCCGCGCGCTATGCCGCGCACCTGCAACAAGCCGGTTTTACCCTCATGAGCCTGGCCAACAACCATGCCCGGGATTTCGGCGAGGCGGGCCGCGAGGCGAGTATGCAGATCTTGCGCCGCCACGGCATCCGGCATACCGGTCGCCGGGGGGATGTCGCCAGCTGGACGGTTAACGGACTGCGGGTGGCGGCCATCGCGTTTGCCCCGTTTATCGACTCGCATGACATGCTGGATACGGCGCGCATGGTCGCCCTGGTGAATGCGCTCAAGCGTCGGCACGATATTGTGCTGGTCTCGTTCCACGGCGGCGCCGAGGGGGAGGAGGCCCTGCATCTGCCCTTTGCCGAAGAGCACTATTACGGCGAACGGCGCGGGGATGTGGTCGCCTTTGCGCGTCGGGCGGTGGAGGCCGGCGCCGATCTGGTAATCGGCCACGGTCCCCACGTGCCGCGGGCAATGGAGCTCTACCGCGGCCGGTTGATTGCCTACAGCCTGGGGAATTTCGCCACCTATCAGGGGATGAGCGTGAGCGGCCGCAAGGGTCTGGCGCCGTTACTCGAGGCGCGGCTGGATTCGCGGGGCCGCTTTATCGAGGGGCGGATTCATTCGTTTGTCCAGCAGCGCCCGCAGGGACCGGTCCGGGATGCGCAGCGGCGTGCCGCGGGGCTGATCGCACGCCTGTCGCAGCAGGATTTCCCGCGCGCCTCGCTGGCCTTCGATCACCGGGGCCATCTCTATCCCCTGTCCGTTCCGTTTGCGCTGAAAGCGGACAAAACCCGCGACGATCGGTACAATACCCGGTTTTAAAGCAGGAAAAAGATTTTTCCAGGCACAATACTCCAACCAGTAAGTGAGCCCTTACACCAAAGCTTGCAACAGGCAAATTTATGTTCAAACCATTCCTGAAAAAAGTTTTCGGCAGCCGTAACGAGCGCCTGGTCAAGCAGATGGGTAAAACCGTCGAGCGCATCAACGCGCTGGAAGCGGACATGCAGGCCCTCTCCGATGCCGAGCTGCAAAACAAAACTGTCGAATTTCGCCAGCGGCTGGCCGACGGGATGAAACTGGACGACCTGTTGCCGGAGGCTTTCGCCGTAGTGCGCGAAGCGGCGGTGCGGACGCTGGGGATGCGCCATTTCGATGTGCAGTTGATCGGTGCCATGGTGCTGCATCAGGGCAAGATATCCGAAATGCGCACCGGCGAAGGCAAGACCCTGATGGCGACCCTGGCCTGCTATCTGAATGCCCTGCCACAAACCGGCGTTCATGTGGTGACCGTCAACGATTATCTGGCCCGCCGTGATGCCGAGTGGATGGGCAAGGTGTACGAATTTCTGGGGATGTCGGTGGGCACCATCGGCTCCGGCATGCCGTTTGAAGACAAGAAAGCCGCCTACGCCGCGGATATTACCTTCGGCACCAACAACGAGTTCGGTTTTGATTATCTGCGCGACAACATGGCGTTCAGCAAGGAGGAGCAATTCCAGCGTCAGCTGGGCTTTGCCGTAATCGACGAAGTGGACTCGATTCTCATCGACGAGGCCCGCACACCGTTGATTATCTCCGGGCCGTCCGAAGACAGTTCCGGGCATTATCACAAGATCAACGCGCTGGTTCCCAAGCTGACCAAACAGGAAGAGGAAGACGGTCCCGGCGACTACAGCGTCGAGGAAAAGAACAAGCAGATTTACCTGACCGAGGAAGGCCACCAGCATGTGGAAGAGTTGCTCACCGAAGTCGGGCTGCTTGAAGAGGGCGAGAGTCTCTACGATGCCGCCAACATCGGCCTGCTGCACCATGTTAACGCCGCGCTGCGCGCGCATGTGCTGTTCCAGAAAGATGTGGATTACATCGTGCAGGATAACGAAGTGGTCATCGTCGACGAGTTCACCGGGCGCACCATGCCGGGCCGGCGCTGGTCCGACGGGCTGCACCAGGCGGTGGAAGCCAAGGAGGGGGTGGAGATCCAGCGCGAGAACCAGACCGTCGCCTCGATTACCTTCCAGAACTTTTTCCGGCTCTACGACAAGTTGTCGGGCATGACCGGGACCGCCGACACCGAAGCCTACGAGTTCCAGACCATCTACGGGCTGGAAGTGGTGGTGATCCCGACCCACAAGCCGATGATTCGCCAGGATATGGTGGACAAGGTCTATCTTACCCAGCAGGAGAAGTTTCAGGCCATCCTGGATGACATTCGCGATTGCAAGCAGCGCGGCCAACCGGCGCTGGTCGGCACCACGTCGATCGAAGTGTCGGAATTGCTCTCCGGTGTGCTGCAAAAAGAGCAGATTCAGCACGAAGTATTGAATGCCAAGCAGCATGCCCGCGAGGCCGAGATCATCGCCCAGGCCGGGCGCCCCGGCGCGGTGACCATCGCCACCAACATGGCCGGCCGCGGTACCGATATCGTGCTCGGCGGTAACCTGGACGCGGAACTGGCGGAGTTCGAAGCCGCGGACGAACAGGCGCTGGAACAGCATCGCCAGGGTTGGCAACAGCGCCACGATCAGGTGGTGGACGCCGGCGGGTTGCATATCATCGGCACCGAGCGCCACGAGTCGCGGCGTATCGACAACCAGTTGCGCGGTCGCTCCGGACGCCAGGGCGATCCCGGCTCCTCGCGCTTTTATCTGTCCCTGGAAGACAGCCTGATGCGCATCTTCGCCTCGGAGAAGGTCTCCGGGTTGATGCAGCGTCTGGGTATGAAAGAGGGCGAGTCCATCGAACATCCATGGGTCAGCCGGGCGATCGAAAATGCCCAGCGCAAGGTCGAGGGCCATAACTTCGATCTGCGCAAGCAGCTGCTGGAATATGACGATGTCGCCAACGACCAGCGCAGGGTGATCTACGAGCAACGCAACGAACTGTTGTCGGCCGAAGACATCAGCGACACCGTCAAGGCGATTCGCGAGGACGTGGTTTACAACATGGTCACTCCGTATGTGCCGCCGCAGAGCCTCGAGGAGCAGTGGGATCTGCCGGGCCTGGAAGAGATGATCGAAGCGGAGTTCGGCCTCAAGCTGGAGGTCCGCCAGTGGCTGGAAGAGGACGCCAGTCTGCATGAAGAGTCCCTGCGCGAGAAAGTCCTGGCCGAGATCGAAGCGGCCTATGCCGCCAAGGAAGAGAGCGTCGGCAGTGAAGTCATGCGCCAGGTTGAAAAGGCGGTGATGCTGCAGGTATTGGACGGGCAGTGGCGTGAACACCTGGCCATGATGGATCAGCTGCGTCAGGGCATTCATCTGCGCGGCTATGCGCAGAAGAACCCCAAGCAGGAATACAAGCGTGAATCCTTCCAGCTGTTTACGGAAATGCTGGATCGCATCAAGCAGGAGGCGATCACCATTCTCAGCCGGTTGCGGGTACGCAGCGAGGATGACGTGGATGCGCTGGAGCAGCAACGCCGCCAGCAACAACACGCCGACGCCATGGAGTTCCAGCATCGGGAGATCAGCGCCATGAGCGAGGAAGAGCCCGCCGCCGCGCCGGCCCCGGCCGCCACTCCCTATGTCCGGGAAGGGCGCAAGGTCGGGCGCAACGAACCCTGCCCCTGCGGCTCGGGCAAGAAGTACAAACAGTGCCACGGCAAGCTGAGCTGACGCCGTCACGGAGTCGCGTCGATGGCTGATGCCCACAATCCCGCCTTCGAACCGGTGCCCGGCATCCGGCTGGGTACGACGTGCGCCGGGATCAAAAAACCGGGCCGTCGCGATCTGGTGGTGATGGCGCTGGCCCCGGGAAGCACGGCGGCCGCGGTCTTCACCCGCAACGCTTTTTGCGCCGCCCCGGTCAGCGTCGCCCGCGAGCATTTGCAACAGCGCCAGCCGCGCTATTTGCTGATCAACACCGGTAACGCCAATGCCGGCACCGGCGCGGCCGGCCTGGCCGATGCCCGTCAGTGCTGCGCGGCGCTGGCCGAGCAGGTCGGTTGTCAGACTCAGGAGGTGCTGCCGTTCTCCACCGGGGTGATCGGCGAGCCGTTGCCGGTGACACGGATTACCGAGGGCCTGCCGGCGGCCTGTGCGGCGCTGGGTGCGGCGGGCTGGGACCAGGCGGCCCACGGCATCCTGACCACCGACACCGTCCCCAAACTCGTCTCCCGCCAGCTCACCCTGGCGGGGCGCACGGTCACGCTCACCGGGATGGCCAAGGGCAGCGGCATGATTCGCCCGGATATGGCGACCATGCTCGCCTTTATCGCCACCGATGCGGCGCTCGAGGCGCCCTTGCTGCAGGAACTGCTGCAGCAGGCGGTGGACCACTCCTTCAACCGGATCACGGTCGACGGTGACACCTCCACCAACGATGCCTGTCTGCTGGCGGCCACGGGGGCCAGCGGCGTCAACGTGACCGCCGGCAGTGTCGAGGCCAAAGCGCTGTCCGAGGCCCTGCAGGATGTCTGTGTGGCACTGGCCCGGGCCATCGTGCGCGACGGCGAAGGGGCTACCAAACTGATCAATCTCGTGGTCAACGGCGGACGCGACGAGACCGAATGCCTGGCTGTGGCCTATACGATCGCCCATTCGCCGCTGGTCAAGACCGCCTTTTTCGCCAGCGATCCCAACTGGGGCCGACTGCTGGCCGCGGTCGGCCGGGCCGGACTCGCGGAACTGGATGTCGAAAGCGTCAGCCTGTGGCTGGACGACGTGCTGCTGGCCGAGGCGGGCGGACGCGCCGCCGGCTATACCGAGGAACAGGGCCAGCGGGTGATGAATCAGGACGAGATCACCGTCACCGTGGATCTGCAGCGCGGCGATGCCACGGCCACCGTCTGGACCTGCGACTTCTCCTACGACTACGTGCGCATCAACGCCGAATACCGAACCTAGCAATCCGTCGATCAGGTCATGTTGGCCAGCGGCGCTGGATATAACGCGGAGGACGCGGAGTCGCAGAGGCGCGGAGAATTCCAAGTTGAAACACCTGCAAGCTTCTCAAAATTTCAGTCAAATACTAATGAATGAGGTAATTTTTTTAACGCCAGAAACCCTTTTACTCCGCGACTCTGCGACTCCGCGTCCTCTGCGTTTAATTCCCGCTCTGAAAAAATGGGGCGACTTGCTTCCCGGAACGGTTATTCACGACGATGTCTGAAGTGATTCATGTCGCTGCAGGTGTGATTTACAACGCGGCCGGCGAGGTATTGCTGGCCCGGCGCGCGGAGCATCGTCATCAGGGGGGATTGTGGGAATTTCCCGGCGGCAAGATCGAAGCCGGCGAGACGGTGGAACAGGCTCTGGCCCGCGAACTGCATGAGGAGGTGGGGATTACGGTAAGTCACAGCGAGCCGTTGATTCGCATCCCGCATGATTATGCCGATCGCAGGGTCGTGCTGGATGTCCGTGCGGTGCGGGCCTTTAGCGGCGAGGCGCACGGGCGCGAGGGGCAGCCGGTGCGCTGGGTGGCGCCACCCCGGCTGAACGACTATGCCATGCCGGCCGCCAACCGGCCGATCGTGAACGCCCTGCGCCTGCCTGCCGAGTGCCTGATTACCCCGCCGCTCGAGAGCGAGGAACAGTGGTTGTCCGTGCTCAAAAAAAGCCTGCAACAGGGCGTGCGCCTGGTTCAGTTACGGCTCAAGGAGCTGGCCGCGGATCGGATCGATGCCCTGACGCGCAAGGCGCTGGCCCTGTGCCATGCCCATGGTTGCCAGGTCCTGCTCAATGCCGATCCGCCGCAGTTCGCCCATCTGCCGGTGGATGGCTTTCATTTACCCTCGGCAACATTGTCACGCTATAGCTCGCGGCCGGTTGCAGCTGACAAATGGCTGTCGGCCTCGGTTCACAACCGGGCCGAGCTGGCCGAGGCGACCCGGCTGGAGGTGGATTTCGCATTTGTGGCCCCGGTGCAGGCGACCCGAACCCATCCCGATGCGGTGCCACTGGGCTGGGCCGGCTTTGCGGAACTGGCCGACGCGGCCGCGTTTCCGGTGTACGCCCTGGGCGGCATGCAGCGCCGTGATGTGATCCTGGCCCGACAGTATGGCGGGCAGGGCATCGCCGGAATTCGAGTGTTTGTTGAAGGAGACGCGTAAATGTCACCGTGGGTCAAAACAGGTGGGTTGTTGCTGCTGGTCGTGCTGATCGCCCTTGCCGGCGGTTACAGCTGGGTCGCTATCTACCACACTGACCGTGATACTGCTCCGGCCACACCGGCCAAAACTGTGTCGATGCCGGTGACGGCGATCGCCTGCCGGGAGACAACGGGGGCCTGTCGGGCCACGCATCCGGATCTGGGCGACATCACTCTGCGCTTTCCCGACGGGGCGTATTACATGCAACGCTTCGCGGCCGAGCTGCGCCTGGCCAGGGCCACGCAACTCGATCGGGTCACGCTGGACCTGGCGATGACCGGCATGGACATGGGACGCAACCGCTTCAACCTGTCGCCGGCCGGAGACGGGATCTGGCAGGGCGAGTTACTGTTACCCCTCTGTGTTACGGGGCGCGTGGATTGGCAAGTAACGGTGCAACTGGACAGGGATGAGCGACGTTATGAAGCGGTGTTTCCATTAAACGTTACGCGCGCCCCGCAACAGTAACGAGGGGCGAGGTACGAGTGACGAGGAAAACATCTGTAGGGTGCGTTCTACGCACCTTTTCACCCGTTTCTGCGATGAAATCGGTGCGTAGAACGCACCCTACCGGCTCAGAACTCAGAACTCAGTACTCAGTACTTAGTAATCAGCCGCAGGTCACATTGGCGAAGCCTATGTGATGATTCCCGGTCTTTCAGCACTCAGTAGCTGAAAATTCAAAATTCAAAATTCAGCATTAGTCCTTATCTTCGTCCGGATCGGTTTGTTCGTCGATGAACTCATCGGGCAGTTTGCGATCCCCGGGAATGCGGTGGCTTTCGCTGGCCCATTCGCCCAGATCGATCAGCCTGCAACGATCGCTGCAGAAGGGACGCCATTTGGCGTTTTCATCCCAGCTCACCGGCTTGCCGCAGGTCGGGCATTTGACGACCAGACGGCTCATAGGGTGCAGCAGGTCAGCTGGAAGTTGACCGTCCCGTCCATCTGTACCGGGCGCCCGCTGTCGCCGGGGCGCACAAAACGGACACTGAAGCGGTGTTTGCCGCCGCTGATCTCCGGGTAGCAGTCCAGCGAATTGTCGAGCGTGACCCGCAGCAGCTGCGCCCGTGTCTGGCTGTCGAGGCTTTGCTGATAAAAGCCTTTTTCCGCCACCACCTCGCGGGAGTCGGCCGACTCGCGGAGGATCCCGAGGATCAGGCTGACCGGCTTGAGAATGGTGTTCAGCTCCTCGTACCATGTCTCCAGTTTGGCAATGCGCACTTCGGGATCCTGCTGCAGCCAGTAGTGATAGCCGGGCAGATCGAAACTGCAGCTGCCGGCGGTGATGGTCCCGCGCTGGCGCAGGCTGGCTATCAGTTCATTGTCGCGCAGGCTTTGCCCGGGGTGGCCCTGCAGGCCATGCAGTTCCTTCTGGGCGGCATCCAGCTGGGAGAGGATGGTATTCAGTTGCTCGCGATCCACGCCGGGCATGTCGCGCAGACGGGAGAGCGCGGCCTGGAGTCGATCCAGCTCCTTGAGGGTTTCCGCCTTGAGCTCGCCCCGGGAGACGATCTCCAGGATATCGATCAACGCATTGACGGTGGCGCGCGAGTCCCAGACCGAAAAGCCGCGCAGGGTATAGGCTGCCTGTTTGAACAGGTGCTCGAGCCGCAGGTAGGTGCGGATGCGTTCGTTCAGGGGTTGCTCGTAAACGATCGGATTATCCACGTGAAATGATCAACCGCTTGAGGATGAATGTGGCCTTATCTTACTGGAAAGCCCCGGTGGCGAAAACGGGGGATCTAAATAGGTGTTCCGAATGGCTGTCCAGAGAGATTGCTTCGTCACGTTGTTCCTCGCAATGACATCACTATTTTTGGTCATTGCGAGCCAGGCGAAGCAATCTTTTGGACGTGATGATTGGGTATTCGCGGTGCATATTCAGTGTGTCCCGGCGAGCGTCAGATATTTTTCGTGCAGGGTATCGATCTGCTGTTCCAGTTGTTCCAGGTCGCGGCTGTTATCGATGAGGTCATCGGCCAGGGCGCGACGTTGGTCGCGACTACTCTGGCTGGCCAGGATCTGCGCGACCTGCTCGCGTGAGAGTTGATCGCGGGCCATGGTGCGGCGGACCCGGGTCTCCTCGTCCGCCTCCACCAGCAGCACCCGATCAACAAAGGGGTAGTCGCCGGTTTCGGCCAGCAGGGGAATGACCACCAGGCAGTATGGCCCCTGCAACCCGTCGAGCCGGCGCCGGACTTCGTCGCGGATCCGCGGGTGGAGGATCTGCTCCAGCGCCCGGCGCCGGGCGGGATCGGCGAAGACGATAGCGCGCAGCGCGCCCCGGTCGAGCTGGCCGTCCGCCGTCAGTATACTGTCACCGAAGTGCGCCGCGATTTGTGCCAGCGCCGGCTGGCCGGGCGCGACCAGCTCCCGGGCAATGACATCAGTGTCGATGATCGGGACACCCCGTCGGGCAAAGGCATCGGCGACGGTCGATTTGCCGCTGCCGATGCCGCCGGTCAGCGCCACGATCAACATTCTAGTTCCGTGCCTCATGGGTCACGGTACTAGCCCTGAAGCCAGTTCAGATAGGCCTGATTGAGTTGCGGCCCCCAGAGCAGGGCGATCCAGCCGGCGGCCGCCAGATAGGGACCAAAGGGAATCGGTTTGCCGGCCTGATGTTGCCTGAACAGAATCAGCGCGATGCCGACCACGGCGCCGACCAGCGAGGAGAGCAGGATAATGGCCGGCAACATCTGCCAGCCCAGCCAGGCGCCGAGCATCGCCAGCAGCTTGAAATCGCCATAGCCCATGCCTTCCTTGCCGGTCACGAGTTTGAACAGCTGATAAACGCTCCACAGTGCCAGATACCCGGCCATGGCTCCGAACAGGGCCGAAGTGATATCGGTAAAAAGCCCCTGACTGTTGAGCAGCAGCCCGAGCCACAACAGCGGCAGCACGATATTGTCGGGCAGATAAAAATGATCGTAATCGATCATCGTCAGCACAATCAGCGCCCAGGTCAGTACTATGGCGAAGACGGCCGTGGGCGTGACACCGAACTGCCAGGCGGTGAGCGCCGCCAGCAGGCCACTGACCAGTTCGATGATCGGGTAGCGGGCTGAAATGGGGGTCTGGCAATTATTGCAGCGCCCGCGCAGCAGCAGATAACTGATGACCGGGATGTTCTCCCAGGCGCGGATGGCGTGGCCGCAATGCGGGCAGCGCGAGGCGGGGGTCAGTAGATTATACGGGCCGCTTTCCGCCGGCGGCTGCCCGGTTTTGAGCTGGTGGGGGTGATGTTCAGTCAGATACTCCAGGCAGTCACCCTGCCACTGGCGGTGCAGCATCAACGGCAGACGCAGAATCACTACGTTCAGAAAACTGCCGACGATCAGGCCGAGCAGAAACACCACGGCCAAAAATAACACCGGGCTGTCCTGCAGCAGCTGGAGATAGCTCATGAAGTTGAATTAGCCGCCGACGACCTTACCCATCTGGAAGATCGGCAGGTACATGGCAATGACCAGGCCGCCGATCAGCACTCCCAGAAAGACCATGATGATCGGCTCCAGCAGGCTGCTGAGACTGTCCACGGCATTATCGACTTCTTCTTCATAGAAGTCGGCGACCTTGGACAGCATCGTGTCCATGGAGCCGGCCTCTTCGCCGATGGCGGTCATCTGTATCACCATATTGGGAAACAGGTTGGCGGACTTCATGGCGACGTTCAGCTGGGTTCCCGTGGCGACTTCATCGCGCATGCGTAATACCGCGTTACCGTAGACTACATTGCCGACGGCGCCGGCCACCGATTCCATGGCTTCGACCAGGGGGACACCGGCGGCAAACATGGTGGCCAGGGTCCGGGCATACCGGGCGATGGCGGCCTTGTTCAGGATCGGGCCGAGGATCGGCATCTTGATCAATACCTTGTCGAGAAAAACATTGAATTTTTTCGATCGCTTCTTGGCCTGTATCAGGGCGTAAACACCACCGATGATGCCGCCAAATATCGCCCACCAGTATTGCTGGAAAATTTCCGACATATTGACCACGAATTTGGTCAGGGCGGGCAAATCGGCGCCGAAACCGGAAAAAAGGTTCTCGAATTCAGGGATAACGAAGAGCATCAAAATTGCGGTGATGAGGAAGGCGACCACGATGACCGCGGTGGGATAGAACATAGCTTTTTTGATCTTGCCCTTGATCGCCTCGGTCTTTTCCTTATAGAGGGCAATCTTGTCCAGGATATCGTCCAGAATACCGGCGTGTTCCCCCGCGCGTACCAGGTTGCAGAACAGATCGTCAAAATGATAAGGATGCTTGGCCAAGGCTTCGGACAGGTTGCTGCCACTTTCGATGTCGGCCTTGACGCCGAGCAGCAGTTTTTGCATGGCGGGGTTTTCATGACCCCGGCCGATAATATCGAACGCCTGTACCAGCGGTACCCCCGAAGACATCATCGTGGCCAGCTGGCGACTGAAGATGGAAATATCCGCTGCCTTGACTTTGCCGCCACCGCCAAAGAGAGGTTTGGGTTTCTTTTTGACTTTTTTCGGGTTGATCCCCTGGCGGCGCAAGTTGGCCTTGACCAGGGCGATACTCTGACCGGTGACTTCGCCCTTGACTGTCTGACCTTTATTGTCTTTACCCTCCCAGAGGAAGGTATCCTGTTTAGCAGCAGCCTGTGCCATGGTGTTTTAACCTTAGTTTGTTAGTCTTTTGTGACACGGTTGACCTCATCCAGACTGGTCAGTCCGTCCTTGACTTTTTTCAGCCCCGATTTGCGGATATCCGGTATACCTTCTTTTTCCGCCTGGTCGGCCAGTTGCATGGCATTGGCCCCTTCCATGATCAGTCGACTCAGGGCATCGGAGATCGGCATCACCTGATAGATCCCGAGTCGGCCCTTGTAGCCGTTGGTGCATTGATCGCAGCCTTTGGCACCGTAAATTTTGAAACCGGTCTTAATTTCTTCTTCTGTGAAGCCTTCCTCCAGCAACGTCTCGCGGGGGATATCCTGCGGCTCCTTGCAGTTGTTGCATAGCCTCCGGGCCAGGCGCTGGGCGATGATCAGGTTGACTGCCGAGGCAATGTTGTAGGGAGGCACCCCCATGTTCATCAGGCGGTTGAGGGTCTGGGGCGCGTCGTTGGTATGCAGGGTGGAAAGGACCATGTGGCCGGTCTGGGCCGCCTTGATCGCGATCTCGGCGGTTTCCAGGTCACGGATCTCGCCCACCAGAATGATGTCCGGGTCCTGGCGCAGGAAGGCGCGCAGGGCTCGGGCAAAATCAAGACCTACCTTGGTATTGACGTTGACCTGGTTGACCCCCGGCAGGTTGATTTCCACCGGATCCTCGGCCGTGGAGATATTCACATCCGGCTGATTGAGGATGTTGACCCCGGTATACAACGAGACGGTTTTACCACTACCGGTCGGGCCGGTGACCAGAATCATGCCATAGGGTTTATGGAGATTTTCCAGATAGAGCTGTTTTTGCTCTTCCTCATAACCGAGCGCATCGATCCCCATCTGGGCGCTGGTGGGATCGAGGATACGCATGACGATCTTCTCGCCGAACAGGGTCGGGCAGGTATTGACACGAAAGTCGATGGCCCGGGTCTTGGAAAGATTCAGCTTGATCCGGCCGTCCTGGGGCAGGCGGCGCTCGGAGATGTCCAGGCGTGACATCACCTTGAGGCGCGCGGCGATGCGCGGCGCCATCCCCACCGGCGGGGCGGCCACTTCTTTCAATATCCCGTCCTGACGGAAACGGACCCGGAAGCTTTTCTCATAGGGCTCGAAATGGATATCCGAGGCGCCCTTGTTAATGGCATCCAGCAGGACCTTGTTGACGAAACGCACCACGGGAGTGTCGTCGGCATCGGATTCGGTGACGGCTTCGCCGGCGGCGGCCTCATCATCGCTGAACTCCACATCATCGAGATCATCGTCGCCGGCCAGCGCCGAGAGGCCGGTATCGGCCGCTTCCATGGCCCGGTCGATGGTCTTGCTCAGCTTGTCGTCCTGGACCAGAATCGGCTCGGTGGTCATGCCGACGTGGAACTTGATCTCGTCCAGCGCCTGCAGGTTGGTGGGATCCGAGACCGCCACGAACAGGCGGTTGCCGCGCCGGAACAGCGGCAGGGTATGGTGTTTGCGTATCAGCTCTTCCTTGACCAGTTTGATGGTGTCCGGCTCGATGTCGACGACATCGATATCCATCACCGGCACGCCGAACTCGTCGGCCGCCGCCTGGGCGATTTTTCTGGCGTCTGCCATCCCTTTCTGTACCAGATAGCTGACGAACAGCATCTTCTGCTGGATGGAATCGGTGGACGCTTTCTGGGCATCGGCATCCGAGAGGATCCCGTCCTGCACCAGCTTGCGGGCCAGGCCGCTTAATTGCATTTGTACGCCGGGGGTGGCCATATTTTTCAAATCCGGTATGACAGCAGGGTAATCAGTATATCCGTTTCGTCAGACTGTATCGACGCCGATCGGCGCAGGCTTGAGGCCGTGTGCGGAAAACGTGATACAGGCCCAATGAAACAGCCTGAAATAATAATTATAAGTTATTGATGGAAAAGTATTAATTTAGGCAGGTCTACCTGTCAAGCCCAATTTATCCTCGCGCGACGGGGTTGGCCGGGAGCGGTGGTGAATAATATCAAGCAAGTGAACCCCAAGTTATTGTTTTAATTGTATTTATCGGATTACTAGTGGCTGTCGGTGAGCGTTTTACCTGGACCGGGGTGTCGGACTTGTCGGTGGTGGGAATGGTATTAGGTGCTGCTGTTGACATCCACTTCGTAATCAAAACTCACTTCCCAGTCGTGCCCTGGACTTCCCACGGTCCACCGCTGGCGGTTTTCAGGGCGCGTTACTGTTCCCGGAGAAGTCGCTGTTGTAGTCAAGATAAAAGTCCTCATGGACCAGCTCGAGCGCGGCCATGTTTTACTACGCATTTGTCATCCGGCTCTCGGTGAGAGAACTGTTGTAGACAGGAATCGCGATCCCGGACAGAATCCCGATGATGGCGACATTCATCATCAGTTTGATCGAGGTGGAGGCGAACAGTTTTTTGTAGTACATGATGTGCGGTGTTTTTCAAGATAGTTGTCGCCTTTTCCGTTCTTAAGCCGCTTGCTGCACCCGCTCAGGGTTGAGGGCCGTCGGTCCTACCGCTACCCAGTTTCTCGTTCTGCCGGACCATCGCTGCGGGTTCCGCACCTTGGCCTGCTCGTAGATCCGATCACGCTGTTTCAGGATATCCCGGTCGTCGCCTCGATGCCGCTGCGCCGGCGTCACAAATTTCAGCGCACTGTGGCAGTGGCGGTTGTTGTACCAGTCGACAAATTTCAGCATCCAGTCACGAGCCTCTTCCAGCGTGGCAAATCCCTGCGATGGCCAGGCCGGACAATACTTCAGTGTCCGAAACAGCGACTCGGAAAACGCATTGTCGTTGCTCACTCGCGGCCGACTGTATGACGGCGATATGCCCAGATCCGCCAGCTTGATCCGCAGCGTCTGCGATTTCATCGGGCTGCCGTTGTCCGCATGCAAGACCAGCGGTTGGCGAAAGCACCGCTCGGCCAGCACGCTGCGCTGCACCAGCGGTGCGGCCAACTCGCCGGCCTCTCGCTCGTGGACTTCCCAGCCGACGATTTTGCGGCTGTAGATGTCCTCAATGAGGTACAGGTACCAAAACAGTCCACGCACCCGGCTGGGCATCCAGCTGATGTCCCACGACCACACCTGGTTCGGCCCGTCGGCCACATGCGTGGTCGGCGCCTTCGTTTTCTTCGGCGCCTGGGCCCGGCCCCGGTGATGCCGCTGGCCCGCCGCATGCAGTACCCGGTAGAAGCTCGACTCACAGGCGATATATTCACCCCGGTCCGCCAGCTTCGGCACGATCTGGCTCGGCGGCAGTGACGCAAACTCGGGTTCATTGCACACGGTCAGGATACGCTCGCGCTCCTCGGGCGTGAGCTTGTTCGCCGGCTCGGGCCTGATAGCATCAGGCCGTCGGTCGGCATGAACTTCCCCACCCTGGGTCCATCGCTGCAGAGTGCGTACAGTGATGCCGATTTCCTTGCAGGCCCGCGCCTTGCGGGCTCCAGCGCTCACCGCCTCCTCAATATAACCCACCAGTTTGCGCCGCTCCGGGAGCGAGGTCATCCTTCCTCGTCGTCCCCCCAGAGGGCGTTCAACTTTTTTCGCAGGGCCAGCAGCGCGGCGGTCTCTGCCAGCGCCTTGTCCTTGCGCCGCAGTTCCCGCTCCAGCTCCTTGATACGCTTTTTATCCTCGCGGGCCTGGGCCTTCTCAGCCTGTCGCCGACTGGCCGCCTGGTCCGCTCCGGTCTCACAGGCCGTGCGCCAGGCCTTCACCTGCTCGGGGTATAACCCCTTACCACGGCAATACTCACTCAGCTCCGCTTCACTCAGGCCGGCGGTCTCCACCACCACCGCCAGCTTCGCTTCACCCGACCAGTCGTCGCTTTGTTTTCCGTTTCCCGGCACCGGGACCCCCTGTTCTCTGGCTTGTTTTCGCCAATTATACAGGGTCATTTCGCTGATCCCTTCCTCTCGAGCCACATCGGCTACACTTCGGTTTTGCGGGGGCAACAGCATGCACATCACGGCAGCCTTGCGTTCTTCTGAATAACGGGGCATTTCTCGTCGCTTTCCACCCCCTGTCTTGGTTACTTTCTGATTCAGAAGAGGCGACAACTATCCTGACACAGGGGGTGTGCCTCGATAGTGTAATACCCTGTTTTTAATATTATAATATTTTGTGGTAATTTTCTGTGAAATCTGCGGAAACTACTATCCCGTAAAATCGGCATCGCTGGCGGCAAATTGAGAATTAATTTTCCGTGTTTCCCCTGGTTTGTACGTGAAAGCGGCGGGCATGCTGGGCGAGGGCCAGTACAGACACTATACGAGTCGCTATTTTGTTAACGGCCAGTTATACAAGGCAGATTATTTAATGCGATTGGCAGAAGAATTAAAAAAACAACCGCTTTTCTTCCTCTCAATAACCGTGCTTGTGCTGATCGTGGCATTTTTTGCTGAGATGCAGGGGTTACATCAACCTCATGTTAAGACTATTTATAAAAGAGAACTATTTTTTTTGGAACTCGCGTTTGTTGTGTTAGTGATTTTAAATCGCGAGATCACTTTCCCTTCTGTGAAAAACTTTCCTGGTCTTTTGGTTGCATTAGCTGCGTACTGGGGAGTGTGGTCATTATTTTCTGCAGTTGATGCTATAAGACCGCTCTTGGCTTTGTATACATATGCAGAGCATTTAACTTTAGTGTTGTTTAGTTTCTCGGTTTACGCGCTCATCCGGAAATTTAAATACAGCAGAGAAATATTGCTATGGGTTATTCTTCTAGGGTTTTGTTTTTATTGTTTGTTTTTTGGTGGGTCGTATTTTCTGTTCGAAAATTATAATCCAGAAATCAATTTTGCTGCAACATTTGATGAAGTCGGATTTAGAAATATTCGTCATTTGGGATATTATTTTGCCATCGGTTTAGTTGTGGCGACTGGTATGGGAGTGGGTTTAGGGCATTATTATGGGAAAGCAGCATTATGGATTGGGGCTGTATTGTCTGTTGTTGCATGGGCTTTGATTTTTTGGGCAGGAGGAAGGGGGCCGCTGGTCGCATTCTTTGTGTCATTAGGGTTAATTATTTTTCTTAACGGAGGATTCAGGCAAAGCAAACAACTTTTACTATTTGTGGCTATCACCTGTTTCATCGGCGCTTTCGGATCACTGCTTATCCCCGGCGGTTATGGTATAGATTATTTAATAGGGAAGTTATTGTGGGTACCAGAAGACTTTTCGACGTTGATAGAAGTGGAAAAAACACCGTCGAAGCGGATAGAGATGTGGCTGACCTGTTTGAATGAGATAAAAAATAATCCTTTTTTCGGGATAGGGCAGAACAATTTTCGATATGGCTGTGGCAAAGGGTTTCCGCTGACTCTCCATCCGCATGGTGTGCATATCCAGGCGCCGCTAGAGTGGGGGATACCGGGTGCAGTGGCATTTTTTTTGTTAGGCGGGGCTATGCTGTGGCGGACTTTCATGAATGTCAACGCAGCTCAGGAAGGTGAATCATATGCATTAATCCCTTTGTGGGGAGTGCTGATGTTGCTGGTTGCCTCAGGATATGACGGGATATTGTATCAACGTTACTCGCTGATGTTTTTTGCATTATTTTTAGCAATGATGATGCCTGTTAAAGATGACTTGAAATCAGATGGGGTACGCAAAGAAGATGGCCGATTAGTTTATTACGGGCTGCTGTTTTTTGTTTTGCTGTTACTTATGATTCTAGCTGTGGCTGATTTTCAGTTCGTCGTTGAGTATTATGAATTGTAAGATTATATTCTAGTGCTATCCATGAAGCTGATATTTTGGATGTACTTTTTATCTAGCTGTTGTGACGATCATTTTGTGATTTCTGGTTATTTTTCTGTATTGGTTCCTCTAAAATACGAAAAAAAGTAGTTTCAAGGGATGTTGCTGGCCTGGCTTCAATCAGTTGCCCGCCTTTTTGGTTTAGTGCGACGAGCCAAGCAGCCATATCTGCCTGTTCAATTTCCTCTTCATATTCGCCTTTTCGTAATTGTTCCCCGCTGGTTATGTTCTCGTCAATCTGGTACCTGACAATAAAGCGGGCTGTATAACTTGACAAAAGCTCCTTCGGTGAACGTGTAGTTACAAGAGTACCTTCATTAATGAACCCGAATCTGTCAGCGATGCGTTCGACGTCATGTAATACGTGAGAAGTAAAAAATATTGCGCCACCCTGCTGTTTATATTCAAACAATAGTTCGATCACATCCTTTCGCCCTATCGGGTCAAGTCCGGATAACGGTTCATCAAGCACGAGTAAACGGGGTTTTACTACCATTGCATGGGCTATAGCAGTACGTTGCACATTACCTTTGGAAAGCTGTCGAATTCGCCGGTTGGCGTAAGGCGTCAAGGATAAACGTTCCAGCCAGTATCCACACCATTCCTTATCATCGCTGCGTTTTATACCATAGTGGCGCAACGCCATACGCAGGATTTCTAAAGGGGTAAATTGTTCATATAATGATGGTGACTCGGGCAGGTAAGATACACCACTACGGGATTCAGCGAGGCGAGCAGAAATACCATGGATCCGAACTTCTCCCTGATAGTTATTGATGATATCGAGCATGATTTTGATAGTGGTAGATTTGCCTGCACCATTAGGGCCAACAAAACCAAAGACTTCACCTTTAGGGATAGAAAAGCTAACATCACGTAAAGCATGGACGGTTTTTCGGCCCTTGCTGAATGATTTAGAGACGGAGTCGAATTCCAATACTGAAGTCATAAGTCTCCCTCGTTTATCCCCTGAATCTTATGGGTCCGCAGACGAAATTCACCATTGATAAATTCATAGCCTAAATTGAGTGGGTCCTGAGGGAAATTATGTAGAATACCTTGAGTTATTAACTGTTTCGGGTTGTCCAATGATTCGCCGGTTTCTTCTTCGTAAGTATTCTGAGCTTTACGTAGTGTGACGAGCCCCTGTAACCGAACTAGGCGTTTTTCGAGCATCTCCCGCAACTTGGGATCTTGGGCTGTTCTAATTTCATTACTAAGATAATTAATAGCCATTTGCTCATCATTCATTTCTTCGGCGTTAATCATAATCGCCAGTTTGCGAAAGACTGAAGAATTGTTCGTTGAACGTTTGGCGGCCTTTTCTAATTCGTTTTGTGCTTCCTCGATATTATGAAAAAAGAAATATTGATTAAAGCCGAGAAAAAAAGGTGGATATTCATCCCAGAAACGGCATTCAGTCGCACGTTGTAATAAGTCGTTTCCTGCTTCTTCCATTCCTCCCCAGGTAAGTACAGCGTTACCCATGTAATAGTTGTCTTCATGACAGGGATTAAGTTGGGCGACCACTCTATGTGAACGAAGACGATAAACAGCACGTTCCCGATCATTACTGTCGTCAAGAGTAATGGTTGCGCTGCGTATCGCCTCCAAATTGGCTGCCAGAAAGCGGTCACCAGCAAATATTAGTAGTTGTACAGGGGCAGTAATTACCACTTGTCCTTCGAGAGAGTGCTCCGTACGAGATATGTCGCCTGGTCCCGTTATATTGCCAAAAAAAAATATTAGCGCAAACAGAATACTGGCGAGTAAAGATAAATGATGTTGCCACATATAAGTTAGTTAAATTGTTTACGTCCAAGTAACCAGATTGATAGCGCCAGCAATGCAAGTGCATAGGCAAGTGTGCTTAATACTAAACCAGGCCAGTCTGCCGGCAGAAACTCCCATTTGCTGTACAAGCTGATACGCCGCACATCTAAAGCGCCAAGATCAGGTAACAAGTAGTATAAAATGCCTAATGAGCCCCGATATAGCTCGGGGTTATCTACCACGTAGCGTTCGTTCTCTAGCAAGGCAATAATGCCAGAATAAGAGCGGGAAACCAGCAGGAAACCCAGGGTGCCTATGAGTACGAAACTGGGTGTTACAGCTACTATCGAAATCAGCAGAGCCAACGTGGCGATCACGAATAGGTCTATAGCTGTAAATACAAGTGTAACTACATATCCTAAGCCCAGATCTACGGGTGTAGACTGTTGGTAACCATAATAACTTAGATAACCGACGAGGGCGGCAAGAATAATGCCGAGTATTATTATTGCGCCAAATGTGAGAATAATTAGTGCGGAGAAGCGTCCGAGTAAAAAATGAGAACGAGGTTGCGGTGCTGTTAGTGAAGTAAGATAGTAGCGTCGATCAAATTCTCGTGTGAATAGCTCCTGCATTAACAATATGATCAGTAACGGTAATCCCAGTCGTATGACAGACAGGCCAATATCCAATGCGACAGTAGCTGGCTGGCGACCGCTGAATTGCGCGCCGAGTAATGTTGCAACCACAAGGACCATGCCAATCCAGAAGAGGACTGTGAATAAACGCGCACGCCACGCAAGCCAAAGGCCGGTTACGAAGTCAGGGGCCAAGTATTTCATAAGCAAAATGTATCACAAAAATCGTTGTTCATAAAAAAAAGGGAGGCAAGTGCCTCCCTTTGATTTGATATCACGAACAGTTGTTACTGACTATATCAGCTCGATGTGGCCACCGTACCAGCTGCACCTGCTGCAGCGCTGCCTGCTGAATCGCAGTTTGCATCCTGAGAACCAACTACTGAGCCACCTGCAGAGCTGCCTGTGTAAATGTAGTTATTGTTGCTGGCATCGTTACGGCCATTGGGATGACAGGTACCCACAGCAATAATGTTGCTGGCTGTAGCACAGTGGTAGCCGCCGGCGACACCGCTGGAAAGGTTAATTGAGACATTTTCAGTCAACAGTGAGCAGTCACCAACTTGAATTGTTTGTTGTGTCCCTTCGCCGTTTCCGATCTGGTCAGCGGCAATGGCTTCATCAGTATCGTCTGCGGCGAAAACAGATGTTGAAAATGCAATGCCGACAATGCCGCCAAGCGTAATGAGTAATTTTTTCATGATCAATCTCCTTAAGATTCTCTGACAGTACTGTGTTGTTTACCGTTTGCTGGCAAGCATCACGGTCAGCATGTTTTTAGCGTCAGCCTGGGCCGTAGAGTCATTGGCCTTGGCGCGGTATTCGTTAAACTGCGGAATGGCCACGGCGGCCAGGATGCCGATGATGGCGATAACGATCATCAGCTCGATCAGGGTGAAGCCCTTCATAGCTTTTTTCGCTTTCATTTCGTTCTCCCATATTTCAGGTGGTAGGTTTTAAAACCGTATGCGGCAATTGCTTGCCGTTTGTTGGGTATCTTGTAGCAGTATGCGTGCCACATGGGTATCGACCCGATCACAAAATTTTTGATGGCGTATTTTGTTCTTTAATTACAATGACTTGTAAAAAATCCGGGCGCCTGGCGATGTGGTCTGAGTGGTGATGTTTTCACCGCTATGTCACTTCGAGGTGACCGGTTTTGTCACTTTCTGACACGAACGGTCAGTTCGTGTCAGGTCACGGGTTATTCGATGCCCAGTTTCTTGATGCGATAGCGTAACTGGCGAAAGCTCAGTCCCAGCAGCCGGGCGGCGGCGGTTTTGTTGTAGCGGGTCTGTTCCAGGGCCTGGCGGATGGCTTCTTTTTCCTGTTCCTGCAGGGAATTGTCCAGCGGTCGCTCTTCGGCAGCGTGCGGGGCGGGGTTGCTGGTCGTGGCGGTGTGGTTGGCAGGCAGGTTGAGACTGGCAGCGTCGATCCGGTTGTCCTCGCACAGGGTCATGGCCCGCTCGAGCAGGTTTTCCAGTTCCCGGACGTTGCCGGGAAAGGAATAGCTTTGCAGCGCCTGCAGGGCATCGTCGCTCAGGCGGGGAACGTCCACCTGCCAGTCGGCGGCGATGCGCTGCAGAAAATGGTCCGCCAGTAAAGGGATATCCCCGGGCCGCTCGGCCAGATCCGGCAGGTGCAGTTCGATGACGTTGATCCGGTAATAGAGATCCTGGCGAAACTCGCCGGTGTGAATCAGCTGGCCCAGATCTTTGTGCGAGGCACTGAGGATGCGCACATCGGTATGGATCTCCTGCTGGCTGCCGATGGGGCGTACGGCCTTTTCCTGGATGGCGCGCAGCAGTTTGACCTGCATGTGCAGGGGCAGGTCGGCCACCTCGTCGAGAAACAGGGTGCCGCCCTGGGCGGCCTGGAACAGGCCGGCCTTGTCGCCGTTGGCCCCGGTGAAGCTGCCTTTTTTGTGGCCAAAGAACTCGCTTTCCATCAGCTCGGCGGGAATGGCGCCGCAGTTGACCGGCACGAAGGGCTGGTCGCGGCGCGGCCCCTGTTCGTGAATCAGGCGCGCCGCCAGCTCCTTGCCGACCCCCGAGCCGCCGCTGATATAGACCGGCGCCTGGCTGCGGGCCAGCTTGGCAATGGTCTGGCGAATCTGCTGCATCACCGCCGAGTCGCCCAGCAGGGTGGTTTGCCCCGGTTCGGCCGGGCTTTTAGAGGCAGGCCGTCGTTCGAGCTTGAGGGCGGTGGTGACCAGGCTGCGCAGATCGTTGATGTCCAGCGGCTTGTTGACGAAGTCGTAGGCCCCGGCCTTGAGGGCCTCGATGGCCGATTCCATATTGCCGTGGGCGGTGATCATCGCCACCGGCAGATCAGGGTACTGTTGCTGGATATGGCGGATCAGATCGATGCCGTTGCCGTCGGGCAGGCGCATATCGGTCAGACAGAGATCAAACGTATTCTGCGTAAGCAGCGTTTTCGCCTGCCCCAGATTTTCCGCGCTGAGGCAGTCCACGCCCATGCGCGAGAGCGTGATCTCCAGCAGCTCGCGGATATCCGGTTCGTCGTCGACGATTAGTGCCAGTGGTTGTTCGGTCACGGTAATCCTTGAAATCGTTTTATTTACTGAGGTGTTGAATTGATCACCCCTCCCTAACCCTCCCCTGGAAGGGGAGGGGATACAGCTCTGGACCTCGTCACTCGTTACTCACCCCTGTGTCGTCAGACACTGGCTTGCCCGGAATGACGCCTGTTGTTTTTCCTCGTCACTCGTTCCTCGTAACTCGTCCCTGTGTCGTCAGTGCATCTGCCGGCGCGGATCCTGAAAGGTAATCCGGAAACAGCTGCCGCCGGTAGCGACCGGTTCATAGTTTAAATGGGCCTGGTTGGCTTCGGCCAGTTCCCGTGAGATATACAGCCCCAGCCCGGTGCCCGAAGTGGCAGTGGTGTAAAAGGGCTCGAAGATGTGGGCGGCGATTTGCGGATCGATACCCGGGCCGTGATCGAGAATATCGATAAACGGCCGGGCCGATTCCCCGGTCAGGGCCGCGTGGATCACCACCTTGGGAAATCCCGGGTAGTCCTCGCTGTAGCGCACCGCATTCTGGCACAGGTTGGTGAGGATCTGCTCCAGCTGGCTCGGATCAAACCGGACTCGCAACGGGCTTGAATCGATGTTGAGGCCGATCAGCTCCGGGCGCAGCCCCTGCCCGGCGACGAACTCGCGGAGGAAATTCGGCAAAAAATGGTTCAGTTCGATCAGCCGCGGAGTGGAATGATCGCGGCGGCTCAACTGCATGATGTTCTCCACGATGGTATTCATACGCCGGGATTGATCGCCGATGATGCCGGTCAGGCGCCGGTCGTGCTCGTCCAGCTGGGGCGATTCGCCCAGCAACTGCCCGGCGTGGCTGATGGCGCCCAGCGGGTTGCGGATCTCGTGGGCGATACTGGCGGTCAGGCGCCCCAGCGCGGCCAGTTGCAACTGCTGCGCGTGGCGGGCCATGGCGGTGGCATCCTCCAGAAAGATCAGGGTCCCGCTGCCCGACGCCTGACCGATGCGGGCGAACCGCGGCATGACCCGGGGGTGCTCCGCCGAGGGCTGGATCATCTCGATCTCGGCGGCCGGATCCGCCCGCCAGCGTTGCGCCTGATCGGCCAGTGGTGCCGAGAGATCGGCCAGCCGGCTGTAGTGGGTAGCCGAGGGCATGCCGAGCATGTACCAGGCCGATTCGTTCATCAGCCGGATCCGATCCGCCTCATCGATGACCATGATGCCGGTTTGCATGCGCTGGATGATGTGTTCGGTCAGCTGCGACATGTTGGCCAGGTCCAGCCCGCGGCGCTGGGCCAGCGCCTCGCTTTCCCGGATGCGGCGGGCAAAGCCGTGAACCGCCAGGGCGGTGACGAACAGCGTCAGGCCCAGAATGCCGGCCTGGGTGTAGGTGTTGGGCTCCCCGAGCCCGACAAACTGGGCAGTAAACTGTTCGCCCAGTACCGCCAGGGTGGCCAGCGCGGCGAACATCAGCGGATGCCGGCCACCCATGACGATGCTGCCGCCGGCCACGGTGACGATCAGCAGGGTGCCGAGGCCGCTGCTGATACTGCCGCTGGCATGCATCAGCAGTGTGGTAGCAAGGATGTCGGTGCCAATCTGCAGGTAGATCTGGAGTTCAAACCGCGGCCAGCGATTACTGATCAGGACAATGAAAATGATCGCCAGCGCAAAATAGATCAGCGAAACGGCATAAAACAGCACCGGATCGTGGCTGGCCAGCGGGGGCAGCAGATAATCGCTGTAGAACAGCCCGGTGAACAGCCCGCTGATCAGCAGGCGGTAGAGATTGAGCAGGGCCAGCGGTTGCCAGATCTGCGCCTCACTCTCGGCATGGGCAAACGGGAAAGGTTGATCGTCGGTGTCTGTGCGCATAGGCCGGGGGGATGTCAGCTGTCGTGAGGCAGATGCGCGCGGCTGCAATAGTAATGACCGTCCCGCTTGAGCGCCTCTTTTTCCGGGACATGGGTGCCGCACTGCTCGCAGCGCACCATGTTTTCAACGGGGTTTTCAACGGGCCGGCCGGGCTTCGACGAATTTGTGCTGCGCGCCCGGGCCAGGGCCTTGAAGCGTTGATAGAGACGAATGACCAGCCAGATCAGCAGGGCAAGGACGATAACGCGCAGAAGTCCGGGCATGGAATATCCTGTATCGAAGTTTGTAACTGCCCCATGATAACCCAGATCAGGGCGGGATACCCCGGGCGTATTTTGTAGGAGCCGAGCCACCTCGGCGATTCACCCTCGACGATCGCACCATCCTCAACCCATCGGCCAGAGGGCTGGCCTCCTACAACCTAACAGATTGCATCCCAAACCCCGGCAACCGGTGACGCCTGCCGGGCGAGTCGTTAGCCCCGGACAAGGTTTTGCGTCCACCCCCCGAATGTTCCAGAATAGACGCTGGTTCCCTGCCGAATAACAATATGAATCTTCACGAATTTCAGGCCAAGCAGCTGTTTGCCCGCTATCACATCCCGGTGCCCGAGGCGTGCGTCGCCGACTCGGTCGAGGCGGCACGGGCCGCCGCCCGTGAACTGGGCGGCGGGTCGTGGATGATCAAGGCCCAGGTGCATGCCGGCGGCCGGGGCAAGGCCGGCGGGGTGGTCAGGGCCGCCTCGGCGGACGAGCTGGAAGCCGCGGCGAACCGGCTGCTGGGTTCCAGGCTGGTCACCGGCCAGTCCGGCCCCGACGGGCAGCCGATCAACCAGCTGTTGATCGAACGCCCGGGCGACATCGCCGCGGAGTATTACCTGGGGATGCTGATCGATCGTGCCCTCTCCAGAGTGGTGTTCATGGCCTCCGCCGCCGGCGGCATGAACATCGAGGCGGTGGCCCGCGAGACGCCGGAGAAAATTCTTACCGTGCCGGTTCATCCCGCCGCCGGGCTGCAGGGGTATCAATGCCGGCAACTGGCCTTCGGCCTGGGGCTGGAAAAACAGCTCAAGTCCCTGACGGCCATCATGCAGGGCCTGTACCGGCTGTTCATGGACAACGATCTGAGCCTGGTGGAGATCAACCCGCTGGTGCTGACCGGTGACGGCGAGCTGCTGGCGGTGGATGCCAAGATCAATCTTGATGACAGCGCCCTTTATCGACACCCGGATTTACAGGCCCTGCGCGATGCCAGCCAGGAAGATGAACGCGAAAACCGCGCCCACCAGCACGGTCTTAATTACGTCAGCCTCGACGGCAATATCGGCTGCATGGTCAACGGCGCCGGGCTGGCGATGGCGACCATGGATCTGATCCAGCTGCACGGCGGGGCGCCGGCCAACTTTCTCGATGTGGGTGGCGGCACCACCGCCGACAAAGTCGCCGAGGCGTTCAAGCTGATCCTCTCCGACAGCAAGGTCAAGGCGATTCTGGTCAATATCTTCGGCGGCATCGTGCGCTGCGATCTGATCGCCGAGGGCATCATTCAGGCGGTGAAAGAGACCGGACTCGCGCTGCCGGTGGTGGTGCGTCTGGAAGGGACCAACGTGGAACAGGGCAAGGCGCTGCTGCAGCAAAGCGGCCTGGACATCATCGCGGCGGAGGGATTGAGCGATGCGGCGACCCGGGTGGTCGAAGCGGCCGGAGGACAGGCCTGATGGCAGTACTGATCGATAAAACTACCCGGGTGATCGTGCAGGGCTTGACCGGCAAGCAGGGCAGCTTTCACGCCGGGCAGGCCATCGAGTACGGCACACAGATCGTCGGTGGCGTCACGCCCGGCAAGGGCGGCACCCCCCATCTGGATCGGCCGGTGTTCGATACGGTCGCCGATGCCGTGTGCGAGACCGGTGCCAATGCCAGCATGATCTATGTGCCGGCGGCCTTTGCCGCCGATGCGATCCTGGAGGCCGCCGATGCCGGCATCGAGGTGATCGCCTGCATCACCGAGGGCATCCCGGTGCTGGATATGCTTCGGGTGAAAGCGGCATTGAAGGACAGCGACAGCTATCTCATCGGCCCCAACTGTCCCGGCATCATCACCCCCGGCCAGTGCAAGATCGGTATCATGCCCGGCGCGATCCATCAGCCGGGCGGGATCGGTATTGTCTCGCGTTCCGGTACATTGACTTATGAGGCGGTCCATCAGACCACCCGCAACGGCCTGGGGCAGAGCACCTGCATCGGCATCGGCGGCGACCCGATCCACGGCTTGAATTTCGTTGATTGCCTGTCGCTGTTTGAAAACGATCCCGCCACCCGCGGCATGATCCTGGTGGGCGAGATCGGTGGCGGCGAGGAGGAGGAAGCCGCCGAATTTATCCGTCATCACGTCAGCAAACCGGTGGTGGCCTACATCGCCGGCGTCACCGCCCCGCCGGGCAAACGCATGGGCCATGCCGGGGCGATCATCGCCGGCGGCAAGGGCACCGCCGAGGGCAAGTTCGTCGCCTTGCAGGAGGCCGGGGTTATTGTCAGTCGCTCCCCGGCCGAAATGGGGCGGCTGATGCAGGAACAACTGTAGGAGGCCAGCCCTCTGGCCGATTGGTTGAGGATGGTGCGATCGTCGCAGAAGAATCGCCGAGGGGCGCGGCGCCTGCAGGGCCGTATGATTTTAGCCGACGTTTTTTGCGAGATTGAACAGGGAGATTAATGCGAGCATGCCAGAGCAGGAACTACGGATCGCGATTGCCCAGATCAATCTGCTGGTCGGCGACATGGAGGGCAACGCCCGGCGCATCATCGAAGTGATGCATGAAGCACGTGATAACCTTCAGGCCCATGTGCTGGTGACGCCCGAGCTGGCCCTCACCGGCTATCCCCCCGAGGACCTGCTGTTACGTCCCGGCATGTACGAGCGTATCGACCGGACCCTGTTGCAGATTCAACAGCAGGTCACCGGGATCGATCTGCTGCTCGGTTATCCCGAGCAGACACCCGAAGGGGTCTACAATTCGGCGGCAGTGATTCGCGAAGGCCGGATCATCGCCCATGCCCGCAAGGAGAACCTGCCCAACTACAGCGTGTTCGACGAGAAGCGCTACTTTGTGCCGGAGCATCATACCTGTGTGGTCGAAATTGCCGGAGCGCAGGTGGGGATCACCATTTGCGAAGACATCTGGTTTCCCGAACCGCCGCAACGGCTCAGGGAAGCCGGCGCCGATCTGATCCTGAATATCAACGCCTCGCCCTATCACCTGAACAAAGGTTACGAACGTGAACAGACGGTGGCGGATCGTTGCCGGGAAACCGGCCTGCCGGTGGTGTACGTCAACCTGGTCGGCGGTCAGGACGAGCTGGTGTTCGACGGCGATTCGTTCGTGATGAACGGTGCCGGAAGTGTGACCCAGCGCGTGCCGGCGTTTAGCGAAAAACTGGAACCGGTGCGGTTCAAAAAGGGCGAGGAGGGCTGGCAACCGGTGCAGGCCGATGTGTTGCCGGCACCGCTGTCGACCACCGCCAGTGTCTATCAGGCCCTGGTGCTGGGGGTGCGCGATTTCGTACGCAAGAACGGTTTCAACGGCGCGGTGATCGGCCTCTCCGGGGGGATCGATTCGGCCCTGACGCTGGCGATCGCCGTCGATGCGCTGGGTGGTGAGGAGATCGAGGCGGTGATGATGCCCTCACGTTATACCGCCGACATGAGCGTCGAGGATGCCGCCGAACAGGCACGCACCCTGGGCGTCAATTACCGGGTCATCGCCATCGAACAACCCTTCAACGCCTTTCTCGAGATCCTGGCCGATGAATTCGCCGGCCTGCCGGTGGATACCACCGAAGAAAATATCCAGGCCCGTTGCCGCGGTGTGTTGCTGATGGCGATCTCCAACAAGAAGCGCAAGATGGTCCTGACCACCGGCAACAAGAGCGAGATGGCGGTGGGCTATGCCACCCTCTACGGCGACATGGCCGGCGGCTTCGATGTGCTCAAGGATGTGCCCAAGACACTGGTTTACGAACTGGCCAATTATCGCAATACCCTCTCGGCGGTGATCCCGCAACGGGTGATCGACCGTCCCCCGTCCGCGGAGCTGGCGCCGGATCAACAGGATACCGACAGCCTGCCGCCCTACGAGGTGCTGGATGCGATCCTGGAAATGTATGTGGAAAAGGACATGGGACTGGAAGATATTGTCTCCCACGGTTATGACCGGGAGATCGTGCAAAAAGTCATGCAGATGGTGACGCGGAACGAATATAAACGCCGTCAGGCACCACCGGGGATTCGGATCACCCAGCGCGCCTTCGGTCGCGATCGGCGTTATCCGATCACCTCCGGTTACGCCCTGCCAGATCAGGGACGAGGGACGAGGGACGAGTGACGAGGAGAAGCTTTTACCACGAAGGCACGAAGACACGAAGTGTTATGATATTGTCTTCGTGGTGAATGTTTTTTTAAGATGCAGGGTGCGTTTTGCGCACCGTAATGTTGTGTAACAAATCCGGGGAACCGTGTTATGAAAAAAGTCGAAGCGATTATTAAACCCTTCAAGCTGGATGATGTGCGTCAGGCATTGTCGGAGATCGGGGTCAGCGGCATGACCGCCACCGAGGTCAAGGGCTTCGGCCGGCAGAAAGGCCATACCGAGCTGTATCGTGGCGCCGAATACGTGATCGATTTTCTGCCCAAGGTCAAAATCGAGGTGGTAGTGGCCGATGAACTGGTCGATCAATCCCTCGAGACCATCACCAACGCCGCCCGCACGGGCAAGATCGGTGACGGCAAGATCTTCGTCACCGACGTGCAGCGGGTGATCCGGATCCGGACCGGCGAGGAAGGTAACGAAGCGATCTAGCGTCCTGCGGGCAGGGCCGGGTTACGAGGGACGAGGGACGAGGAAGGGCTTTTACCACGAAGACGCGAAGGCCCGAAGATTGGAACAGGGTGACTTTGTGTGGTTACCCGCCGGGCAACACGTTCTTAAATTGATTTTTTCTCTTCGTGTCTTGGCGTCTTCGTGGTAAATGCTTTTCAGGATCTTGTTTTGGCCTGTTTCGTTTCGTGGTGATCGGGGTAGTTGAGTTCCAGCACTTCCAGCGCGTCGGCGGCGAGGTCGTTCATTTCCAGTTGCCGGTAGGCACGCACCATAATGCCCAGGGCTTCGGGGACCTGCTTGGTCTGTTGGTAATTCTCCACGATATATTTGGCGCGATTGACGGCTGCAATCAGTGCGCCGCGCCTGTAATAGTAATTGGTGACGTGCATTTCATGTTTGGCCAGGGCATTGCGCAGGGCATACATGCGCCCGATGGCGTCTTTGGCATAGCGGCTGTCGGGAAACTTCTCTACCAGTTCGGAGAAATAGCGAAACGCCTTGCGTGACGGGCGCGGATCCCGTTCGGTCATATCCTGGTTGAACCAGCGATTGATGAAGGAAGGTTCCAGGCGAAAGCTGGCCAGGCCGCGCATATAATAAGCATAATCCACATGCGCATGGTTCGGATGCAGTTTGATAAACCGATCGGCCGAGAGGATCGCCGTCTCCGGTTCATTGTATTTATAATAAGCGTAGATTATCTCCAGCTGAGCTCGTTCGGCGTAGGGGCCGTAGGGAAAGCGCGATTCCAGCCGCTCATAAAGGTTGATAGCCTCTTCATAATTCGTATTATCCAGCGCTTCGCGGGCCGCTTCATAGAGCTCCTCCACCGACATGCCGGCAGTGGGATCGTTTGCATCCGGTGAAGACGAGCAGCCGGATAACCACAGCAGTGGCAGGATTAAAAGCAGGTATCGAACAGCCATGATGATTCCGGATAAGGTGGCAGTGGATTTGTAGTACGATCGGGTTCAATTGCCGATTATACCCTGAAACAGGTTAATGACGACACAACGGACAGAATATCTCAGCGGCGAGGTGCCCGACAGCCTGGCCGGCCAACGACTGGATCAGGCTCTGGCCCGGCTCTTTTCCCAGTATTCCCGCTCGCGTCTGCAGCAGTGGCTCAAGCAGGGCTGCGTGCGGGTGGATGGCCGTCAGCTGCGGGGCCGGGATAAGGTCGTCGGGGGCGAGCAGGTCGAGATCGAGGCGGTACACGAGGCGCAGGGCGAGTGGCAGGCCCAGCCGATCAAGCTGGATATTGTGTATGAGGACGAGGCGCTGATCGTGCTCAACAAGCCGGCCGGGCTGGTGGTCCATCCGGCGGCCGGCAACCCCGAGGGAACCATGCTCAATGCGCTGTTGCACCACGATCCGGAGCTGGCCACGGTACCGCGCGCTGGTATCGTGCATCGGCTCGACAAGGAGACCACCGGCCTGCTGGTGGTGGCGCGCACCCTGGGGTCCCAGAAACAGCTGGTGGAACAACTCCAGGCGCGGCGTTTTTTGCGCGAGTATCAGGCCGTGGTCAACGGCGTGCTGACCGGCGGCGGCAAGGTGGACGCGCCGATTGCCCGCCATCCGACCCAGCGAAAACGCATGGCGGTGGTCCAGAACGGCAAGCCGGCCATCACCCATTATCGGGTCGCGCAGCGCTTTCGCGCCCATACCTGGCTGCGCGTGACGCTGGAAACCGGGCGGACCCACCAGATCCGGGTTCACATGGCGCACATTCACCATCCACTGGTGGGCGACCCGACCTACGGCGGCCGCCTGCGAATTCCGAAGGGGGCGAACGAGGTGCTGGGTGAGACTTTGCGTGGCTTCAAACGCCAGGCCCTGCATGCCAGCAAGCTGGGGCTGCAGCACCCGCTCAGCGGCGAGATGATGCAGTGGGAACAGGCGTTGCCGACGGATATGGCGCAGCTGATCGACGTGCTGCAACAGGATCTGGGCGGGGCGGGGGAGCGCGAATGAATCGGGATCGGTTTATTACCCCGGACTGGGCGGCCCCGTCGACAGTGCAGGCCGGCACCAGTTGCCGTCAGGGCGGGGTGAGTGAACCGCCGTACGATTCACTGAATCCGGCATCCCACGTGGGCGACGCCCCGCAGGCCGTGGCCACTAACCGGGCCCGACTGGGATTGCCGGGTGAACCGGGCTGGTTGCAACAGGTCCACGGCACCCGGGTGGCGGTGCTGGAACACAACGGCCGGATCGGTCTGGAGGCCGATGCGGCCTATACGCGTACACCGGGGGTGATCTGCGCGGTGCTCACCGCCGATTGCCTGCCGGTACTGCTCTGCGATCGCAATGGCCGGGAAGTCGCCGCGGTGCATGCCGGCTGGCGCGGCCTGAGCAGCGGGGTGATCGAGGCGGCACTGGATCAGTTTCAGGCCCCGGCCGATCAGATCCTGGCCTGGCTCGGTCCCGCCATCGGCCCCGGGGTCTATGAAATCGGCGACGAGGTGCGCCGGGCCTTTGTCGGGCCCGATCCCGATAGCGACGAGGCGTTCACGCCGACCCGACCCGATCACTGGCTGATGGATATCTACGCGCTGGCGCGGCGCCGTTTGCAGCAGCGCGGCGTCGAGCAGATCAATGGCGGCGAGTATTGCACCTTTACCGATGCCGAACGGTTCTATTCCTATCGCCGGGACGGCGTGACCGGGCGCATGGCCAGTGTCATCTGGCTGGCGCCGGATGACAGTTGCTAGGTGCTAGTTACCAGGTGCTAGTGACTCTTCTTGCAGGTAGGCCGGACATAGCGAAGCGGTGTCCGGCAACCCGAAGAGTGCCCGATACCGCGGAGTTTATGCCCGAAGGGTGCTAGATCGGGCCTACCTGGTCTTCAGGGCAGCTGCCAACCCGGTTCCGGCAACCCGAAAACCAGTACCCCTGTGGGAGCCGAGCCCTGTCGGCGATATAACCTCGCCGATCGTACCGCTCCAGACAATCGGCCAGAGGGCGGGTCTCCTGCCTCCCAAACCAGCGCCACCCTGTGTATCATGCTAAAGTTTTTTGCCGACCTGGAAATCTGATGTCGTTATTTACCTGGATTTTGCTGTTCAGTCTGCTCGGCGGGGTGCTGAGTGTGCTGGCGGCCGCGCTGTTTTTGCTGATCCCCGGTTTTACCCGGGATCGGCTGCTGCCCCATTTTGTGAGCTTTGCCATCGGCGCCCTCCTGGGTGCGGCTTTTCTGGCCCTCTTGCCCCACAGCCTGGCCGGCACGGACGACTTTCATCTGCTGGGCATGACCGTGTTGTTCGGGGTGCTGGGGTTTTTCCTGCTGGAGAAGATGGTGCTGTGGCGCCATTGCCATCACGAAGTCTGCGAGGCGCATACCCCCGAACCGCATGCGCATGAGAACCATAACGCGGCGGGGACCCTGATCCTGATCGGCGACGGGGTGCATAATTTCGTGGACGGGGTTTTGATTGCTGCGGCCTTCATGACCGACATTCACCTGGGTATTGTCACCGCGCTGGCGGTGGCGGCGCATGAGATCCCGCAGGAAGTCGGTGACTTCGCCGTGCTGTTGCAAAGCGGCTTCAGCAAGCGCAAGGCGTTTGTGTTTAACGTCCTGGCCAGCCTGACCACGCTGATCGGCGCCGGTCTGGCCTATTACAGCCTGGCCGATATGCAACAGGCTCTGCCCTATGTGCTGGCGATCGCCGCCTCCAGCTTTATTTATATCGCCGTGGCCGATCTGATTCCGGGCCTGCACAAGCGCGTCGAGTTCAGTCAAACCGTCCAGCAGATTGTTCTTATTTTGCTGGGGGTCGTGGTCATTTATCTGGCGCACTCAACCCTGCATTAGCGCGTTTCTCAACGCAGCAACAACACCGGCACGGCGGCGTTGCGCACCACGCTGGTGGTGGTGCTGCCGACCAGGAACCGGCGAATCACCGAGTGGCCCCAGGCGCCCATGATCAGCATGTCGATGTCATTGGCCGCGCGGTAGTCACATAACACCCGCTCAACATCCCCGCTGATGATCGTGGCCGGGGCATCGAAGCCGGCCTGTTCGAGTGTGTTTCGCGCCCAGTCTAATTGCTCGCGATGGGTCCTGGTGTCATTGCCGGCCATCACCAGGTGGCAGGGAATCCCTTTAAATAGCGGACTGCTGGCGACCATCTCGACGCCCTTGCGGGTGGTCTCGCTGCCGTCGAAGGCGAGCATGACTTTGCGTGGCGCGCTGAAGGTTTCAGTGGTGACCAGGATCGGGCAGTGCAGGCTGCGCACCACGCTTTCCACGCGGCTGCCGACGTGGGGTTTGAGCTTCTCGTCGTGTTTGCCCAGCACCAGCAGGCGGGTGTCCTGTTCGATGGCCAGCAGCGAATCGATCAGGCTGCCGTGGCGCTGATGGGTGATCGGTTCGCTGACGCCGTCCTCCAGCGCGCGCTGTTTGGCGGACTCGAGCATCAGCCGGCCCTGTTCCATGGCCAGCTTGCCGCGCTTTTCATCCAGCTCCGCCAGTTCCTGAAGCAGGGTTTCGCGACTGCCCAGGCCGATGTTGCCGCTCAGGTCGGTTTGTGCCGGGTATTCCGACTTGTCCAGTACATGCAGCAGGACCAGCGGGGCATCCAGTTGCAGGCTGGCCCAGGCGGCGCAGTCGCTGACCGCGGTGGAGACCGCGGTACCGTCGATACAGGCAATGACATTGGGCATAAGGCGTATCCTGTCAGTGGGCCATCAATTTGTCGACGGCGTCGGGTTTGTCATGGACCGCGAAGCGATCCACGATGGTGGCGCTGGCCTCGTTGAGGCCAATCACTTCCACCTCGGTGCCTTCGCGGCGGAACTTGAGCACGACCTTGTCCAGCGCCGCCACGGCGGTGATATCCCAGAAGTGGGCCTGGCAGAGATCGATGACCACTTTATTCAGCGCTTCCTTGAAATCGAAGGACTCCACAAATTTGTCCGCCGAGGCGAAAAAGACCTGTCCTACCACCCGGTAGGTGCGGGTCGCGTTTTGCTCATCCCGTTCCGAAACCACGTACTTGTACTGGCCCACCTTGTTGGCGAAAAACAGCGCGCCCAGCAGTACGCCGACGAATACACCATACGCCAGGTTGTGGGTCGCGACCACGACGATGACCGTGACAACCATAACAATGTTGGTACTCATCGGGTGTTTTTTCAGGTTGCGGATCGACTCCCAGCTGAAGGTGCCGATGGCAACCATGATCATCACCGCCACCAGCGCGGCCATGGGGATCTGTGCCACCCACTGGCCGAGAAACACGACCATCAGCAACAGGTATACCCCGGCCATCAGGGTGGAGAGCCGGGTGCGGCCGCCGGATTTGATGTTGATCACCGACTGGCCGATCATCGCGCAACCGGCCATGCCGCCCAGCAGGCCGGCGCCGATATTGGCAATGCCCTGGCCCTTGCATTCGCGGTTCTTGTCGCTGGTTGTGTCGGTCAGATCGTCGACGATGGTGGCAGTCATCAGTGACTCCAGCAGGCCGACCACGGCCAGCGAGATCGAGTAGGGCAGAACGATCCATAGCGTTTCGAGATTGAGCGGCAGGTCGGGCCACAGGAAGACCGGCAGGGTGTCGGGCAACTCGCCCATGCTGCCGACGTTGCGAATATCCAGATCCAGCCAGATGGCCAGCGCGGTCAGCACCACGATGGTCACCAGCGGCGAGGGGATGGATTTGGTGAGATAGGGAAACAGGTAGATGATCGCCAGTCCGCCGGCGGTCATGGCGTAGACATGCCAGGTCACCCCGGCGGTGGCCGGGTTCAGCTCCGGCAACTGGGCCAAAAAGATCAGAATCGCCAGCGCGTTGACGAAACCGGTCACCACCGAGCGCGAGACAAAACGCATCAGCGAGCCCAGCTTGAGATAGCCGGCGCCAATCTGCAGCACGCCGGTCAGCAGGGTGGCGGCCAGCAGGTATTCCAGCCCGTGTTGACTGACCAGGGTCACCATCAGCAGCGCCATGGCCCCGGTGGCGCCGGAGATCATGCCGGTACGACCCCCGGTAAAGGCGATGACCACGGCAATACAGAACGAGGCATAGAGGCCGACCTTGGGATCGACTCCGGCGATGACGGAAAAGGCAATGGCCTCGGGAATCAGCGCCAGGGCCACCACGATGCCGGCGAGCAGATCGCCACGCGGGTTGCTGAGCCAGTTGGTTTTCAGGGTCTGGTACATGTTGTCGGTATTCCGGTTCGCAATTGTCGTGCGCCACGCGCAGGCACAGGCCGGCGCAACACAGCCGCCAGTGGCGGCAACGACTTGATCAAGTCAGGAGAATGAAAGCATTGGCGGGCACGGCCGGTGCGCAATACCGGACAGAAAGTCGGTAGTTGCGTGAGGGGTGCGGGGGCAAACGCGGCGCGTACTATAGCACAAAACGCGGGGCGAGGCACGGCGGGTGTGCTGCCGACCGATTAAGGCGTATCATCCTCCTATGAGCCTGACAGATACCGAACTCGAACAACTGCGCACTGCCCTGCTGGCACAGCGGGCCGCGCTGGATGAAAGCCGCGCTGCCAATACCGAGGCCAGCGCCACCGTCGAGCTGGATCAGACCCGCGTCGGCCGCCTGTCGCGCATGGACGCCCTGCAGGGGCAGGCCATGTCCCGGGCCGCCGGCCAGCGGCGTCAGCAGATGCTGGTGCGAATTGAATCGGCACTGCGGCGCATGGACGCGGGCGACTACGGCTACTGTCTGCGCTGCGAAGAAGAAATTGCCCCCGCCCGCCTGCATGCCGATCCGGCCGCCACCCTCTGCATCCGCTGCGCCAGCGCCAGCGAACAATGATTTGCAAGGCGGTAATAAAACGCAGAGTTCGGAAGGCAATTTTGAGTTTTTAATGCTGAATTTTGAATGCAATGCCCGTTTACGATTCAACATTTCAAACTCAGCATTCAAAATTAGCGTCTCTCTCCGCGTTTATTCGCCGGCTAAATAAGTGTTCCGAATACCCATCCAGAGAGATTGCTTCGTCACGTTGTTCCTCGCAATGACACTATTATTTTCGGTCATTGCGAGCGAAGCGAAGCAATCTCTTGAACAAAGTGATCGGGTATTCGGAATACTTAATTTACACGGGCAGGACAGTGGCCTTGAGCCTGATCGGGTCTATCGTTGAGGACCTGTTTTGCCGTTGAGCCTTGAATCCCCCGCAACCGGCCCTATTTTTGTTGGAGTATCTGAAATTTTATCCGTACAGGGGAAAACGACTCATGCGAATGGACAAACTCACCAGCAAATTCCAGATGGCGATCGCCGATGCCCAGAGCCTGGCGGTCGGCCGCGATCACCAGATGATCGAGCCGGTGCATCTGATGAGCGCCATGCTGGATCAGGAAGGCGGCAGCGTCTCGCATCTGCTGGCCCAGGCCGACGTCAACGTCAATCTGCTGCGCTCCCAGCTGGGTGAAGCGCTGGATCATCTGCCGCAGATCGAGGATGCCACCGGCGAGGTGCACGTCTCCAACGAGCTGTCGCGACTGCTGAATCTGACCGACAAGCTGGCGCAAAAGCGTCAGGACAAGTACATCACCAGTGAACTGTTCGTGCTGGCGGCGGTGGACGACAAGAGCAACCTGGGCGAACTGCTGCGCAAGGCCGGCACCGACAAGGGTGCTCTCGAAAAAGCCATCGAGAATGTGCGCGGCGGGCAACAGGTGGATGATCCCAACGCCGAGGAACAGCGCCAGGCACTGGAAAAATACACCATCGATCTGACCGAGCGGGCCGAGCAAGGCAAGCTGGATCCGGTTATCGGGCGTGATGATGAAATCCGCCGTTCCATCCAGGTGTTGCAGCGGCGTACCAAGAACAATCCGGTGCTGATCGGCGAGCCCGGCGTGGGCAAGACCGCCATCGTCGAGGGGCTGGCGCAACGGATTATTAACGGCGAGGTGCCCGATGGTCTGAAGAACAAGCGGGTGCTCTCCCTGGACATGGGCTCGCTGCTGGCCGGCGCCAAGTTCCGCGGCGAGTTCGAGGAGCGTCTCAAGGGTGTGCTCAGTGATCTCTCCAAACAGGAAGGCCAGATCATTCTGTTTATCGACGAGATACATACCGTGGTCGGTGCCGGCAAGGCGGAAGGCTCGATGGATGCCGGCAACATGCTCAAGCCGGCCCTGGCGCGTGGCGAACTGCACTGCATCGGCGCCACCACCCTGGACGAGTACCGCAAGTACATCGAGAAGGACGCGGCCCTGGAGCGTCGTTTCCAGAAGGTGCAGGTGGACGAGCCGAGCGTGGAAGACACCGTGGCGATCCTGCGCGGCCTGAAAGAGAAATACGAAGTGCATCACGGGGTGGATATTACCGACCCGGCCATTGTCTCCGCCGCCATGCTGTCACACCGTTATATTACCGAGCGACAGTTGCCCGACAAGGCAATTGATCTCGTGGACGAGGCGGCCAGCCGGATTCGCATGGAGATCGATTCCAAGCCCGAATCCATGGATAAACTCGATCGCAGGCTGATTCAGCTCAAGATCGAACATGAAGCGTTGAAAAAAGAGAGTGACGAAGCCTCGCTGGAACGTCTCGGCAAGCTGAAAGAGGAGATCAGCAAGCTGGAACGCGAATACCACGATCTCGAAGAGATCTGGAATTCGGAAAAAGCCGCGGTGCAGGGTTCCCAGCATGTCAAGGAAGAACTGGAGCGGGCCCGCATTGAACTGGACACCGCGCGCCGGGCCGGCGATCTGACCCGCATGTCCGAGCTGCAGTACGGCAAGATCCCCGAACTGGAAAAACAACTGGAGATGGCCTCCCAGGCCGAGGTACAGGAAACCACCCTGCTGCGCACTTCGGTGACCGAAGAGGAGATTGCCGAAGTGGTCTCCAAGTGGACCGGCATCCCGGTCTCCAAGATGCTCGAGGGCGAGCGCGACAAGCTGCTGCGCATGGAAGAGGCGTTACACCAGCGCGTGGTCGGGCAGGACGAGGCGGTCAAATCGGTGGCCGACGCCATTCGCCGTTCGCGCGCCGGCCTCTCCGATCCCAACCGACCCAACGGCTCGTTCCTGTTCCTTGGCCCGACCGGGGTGGGCAAGACCGAGCTGACCAAGTCGCTGGCCTCCTTCCTGTTCGATACCGAAGAGGCCATGGTACGCATCGACATGTCCGAGTTCATGGAGAAACACTCGGTGGCCCGACTGATCGGTGCGCCGCCGGGGTATGTCGGCTACGAGGAAGGGGGGTACCTGACCGAAGCGGTACGTCGCAAACCCTATTCAGTAATTTTGCTCGACGAAGTGGAAAAGGCCCATACCGATGTGTTCAACATTTTGTTGCAGGTGCTGGATGACGGCCGCCTGACCGACGGTCACGGGCGGACCGTGGATTTTCGTAACACTGTTATCGTCATGACCTCCAATTTGGGTTCACAACAGATCCAGGAGATGGCCGGCGAGGAGAACTATCAGGCGATGAAAGCCACGGTGATGGAGATCATCGGCCAGCACTTCCGGCCCGAGTTCATCAACCGCGTCGACGAAGTCGTCGTGTTCCATCCGCTGGCCCGCGAACAGATCCGTGCCATCGCCGGTATTCAGTTCGATTACCTGCGCCAGCGGCTGCAGGATCGGCACATGGATGTCGAACTGACCGAGGCGGCACTGGACAAGATCGGCGAGGCCGGCTTCGATCCGGTCTACGGTGCCCGGCCGCTCAAGCGCGCGATACAGCAACAGGTGGAAAACACCCTGGCGCAGGAGATACTCTCCGGTAAGTTCGTACCAGGGGATGTGATCAAGGTCGATGTCAAAGACGACCGGTTCGTGTTCGGCAAATCCGACCGCAAGGCCTCGGCGGCATAAGAGCACACCACCAGGACACAAATACACCAAGTTAGAAATAAATTTGCCGGCGAAAGCCGGCATTTTTATGTACGCATGATCTGTTTGCAGTATTACGAAATATTATTACTGTGTTTCTTGGTGTCTTGGTGTCTTGGTGTCTTGGTGTCTTGGTGTCTTGGTGTCTTGGTGTCTTGGAGCCTTGGTGGTGATTATTTTATTTTAAAAGTGCATGTTCATGATGCGCTGGCGGGCGCGGCGGTAGTCGTCCCGGGCGATGATGCCTTCGTCCGACAGGCGGCGCAGTTCTTTCAGCTCGATCGCCAGCATCTCTTTTTTATCAAACGTAATCGCCTGGCTGGCGGCCAGGATGCGGGTGCGCAGTTCGGCCACAAAGTGGCGAAAACTTTCGGGATCGGGCTTGTTGTACAGCAGGCGCAACAGCGGGCAACTGCCGTAGCGGCTGCGAAACTCGGTGACATTGGGGGAGTAGTAGATAAACAGGATCAGAAAACCGCAGGTCAGTAATATAAAAGTAACGATAAACGGCAACAGGCGGTTCAGTGTCTCGGGCTCCTGATGCAGCCAGAGATAATAGCCGAACGCCAGAGTGGTCAGCGCAAAATAGACCAGTCCCAGCAACCAGCGCCAGGCGATACGCCGGTGACGTACCGGCCAGGGCTCCAGCATACCCAGGTTCAGATGATAGCTTTGCCGTCCGAACAGATCCTGATTGGTGATTTTGACGAACTTGTCATTATAGATTTCGATACGCCGTAACTGTCCCATACTGCGTGACTGTTGGGACAGTACCGTGTTAATCCGCCGGTTGCCGGCGGGGGATGTGGTCGGGTCGGTGGCGCTCATCAAGCCTGTCTTGTTTTGATTCTGCGTGGTGCATCATAGCTCAGCCTCTGACCCCACGACAGCCGTTGGATGGCTTAAATTAGCCGTTGCTTATGTGGATGAACTTGCCCGGTGGTGGGGTGTCATAAGGCTAATCCCCCAGGCTCTGGAGCTTCCATGTCAAAATATTGCCCCGCTGGGCGTGCTGTATTTTTCCTGCTGGTGAAAGCCGATATTCGCGAGCCGCTGGCTTATGCCGTCATCCTGGTTCTGTTGCTGGGTTATCGCCTGCATGGTCGGGCTGCGGGCCCGAGCGGGGCGATGGAGACGGGCCATTGATGCAATCTGCAACCTGACGTTGCGGGAGAGGAAAAAGGGCTGCAATCCGCATGTCTGATCGCGGTTTTGTCGACCGGCGCATGTAAACACATGCATCGGAGGAAAGGTTTGTACTATCATGACAAAATGCCGCTGTGAGATCACAGAATGTGATTCCGGTGAACAGCCTGCTCAGACGGGCGATAAGAAAAAAACAATTACTACAGTAAAAACAAAGACTTAACTGAAGATATACGAGGAGGACTGAATGTCTATTAATCGCCGTGAATTTATCCAGGTCATGGGTATGGCTGCGGCTGCGGGCATGTTGCCGGGTTGCGACAACAAGTCAAGCGGTACAGCCGGGGTGACCAAAACCGGCCAGGGTATAGCCCCCGAAGATATGTACAACGTACCCAAATTCGGGAACGTGACGTTCATGCACATGACCGACTGCCACGCGCAGTTGAATCCGGTTTATTTCCGCGAGCCGAACGTCAATCTGGGACTGCACGATGCCCGTGGTCGGCCGCCGCATATTGTGGGCAACGAGTTGCTCGACTATTACGGGATCAAACCCGGCACGCCCGAGGCGCATGCCTTTACCTATCTGAACTTCGCCGAGGCGGCGGAAAAATACGGCAAGGTCGGGGGCTTCTCCCATCTGCGCACGCTGATCAAAAAACTGCGTGCCGACCACGGTGCCGGTCGTACACTGATGATGGACGGCGGCGACACCTGGCAGGGCTCCGGGACCGCCTACTGGACGCGCGGCAAGGACATGGTTGGTGCGACCAACCTGCTGGGCGTGGATGTGATGACCGGTCACTGGGAATTCACCTACCATGAGAAAGAAGTGATCTCCAACGTCAAGGATTTCGACGGTGATTTTGTCTGTCAAAACGTGTTCGTCAAAGCTGAAGCCAGTTTTGATTACAAATTCGAGGATTTTGAGCATTACAATGAATCTTCCTTGCGCGCCTTCAAGCCTTACACCATCAAGGAAATGGAGGGGGGGATTCGTGTCGCCGTGATCGGCCAGGCATTCCCCTATACCCCGATCGCCAACCCCGGTGAGCGCTTTATCCCCGACTGGACCTTTGGTATTCGTGACGAAGCGATGCAGACCATCGTTAACCAGGTGCGTGAAACCGAAAAACCCGATGCGGTTGTTGTACTCTCGCACAACGGCATGGATGTGGACATCAAGATGGCCTCCCAGGTCAGCGGTATCGATGCCATCTTTGGCGGTCACACCCATGACGGCATGCCGGGCGCCCTGGAAGTGAAGAACAAGGGCGGCACCACCTTGGTGACCAATGCCGGTTCCAACGGCAAGTTCCTCGGCGTCATGCAGTTTGACGTCCGTAACGGCAAGGTACAGGGCTACGACTACAAACTGCTGCCGGTCTTCTCCAACTTCCTGGAGCCGGATCAGGAAATGGCCAGCTACATTGAAGAGGTCCGCAAGCCGTATCTGGACACGCTCAATGAAGAGCTGGCGGTGGCGGATGATCTGCTCTATCGCCGCGGCAACTTCAATGGCACCTTCGATCAGCTTATCTGCGATGCCCTGCGCGAAGTGGGCGGCGCCCAGATCTCCTTCTCACCGGGCTTCCGCTGGGGTGTTTCCGTGTTGCCGGGTCAGCCGATCACCATGGAACATGTCATGACCCAGACCTGTCTGACCTATCCGGAAACCTATGTCGACAACATCAGCGGTGAAAACATCAAGCTGATTCTCGAAGACGTGGCCGACAACATCTTCCACGAAGATCCCTATCGCCAGCAGGGCGGGGACATGGTGCGCGTCGGCGGCCTGGATTACACCATCGATCCCACGAAGAAGATCGGCAATCGCATCAAGGACATGCGCCTGGATGACGGTACCCCGATCGAGGCTGACAAGGAGTACAGCGTCGCCGGCTGGGCCTCGGTTTCAGCCAATCCGCGCGAAGGCAAGGATATCTGGGACGTGGTGGCCGAGTATCTGCGGGCCGAGAAAGTGGCAACCGTCAAGAAACTCAACACACCCAAGCTGGTTAATGTGAAAGATAATCCCGGCCTGGCGGACTATAACGCCTGATCGGCTTGTCGTATCACGATAAAAAAGGGGAGCGTTAGCTCCCCTTTTTTAATTGAATAAAATTTTTGCGTTCTCTGCGCCTTTGCGCCTTTGCGCCTCTGCGTTAATTTCTTTTATCAAGTGGGTAGGTCACGTTGGCGAAGCCTACGTGACTTTTCTGTTTCCAGGATCCAGGTCCTAGGTCCTGGCCCCTAAACGAGCAACTGTCTACGCTTTTGGGGTATGAAACCCAAACCACGAAGGCTCGAAGTCACGAAGAGTTTTTGCAGCCATGCAGACAGACTCATTACGGATTCAAGGTGAACAGCCTTACTTCGTGCCTTCGTGTCTTCGTGGTAAAAATCAACCTGGAATGATTGTCGTATGCATGTGCTGCGTGCTCCGGGTTATTCTTCGGCACCTTCTTTTTTTGCCAGCTGTCTCCGAGTGGCCGTGTTGGCTACGGGTAAAGACTGCCAGGCGCCTGTGTGTTCGCCGATCAGATCGGCGAGAAAGCGGATGTGTTCGGGACGGTCGTTCAATGCCGGGATGTAGGCGAACCGTTCGCCGCCGGCCTCGAGGAAAAATTCCCGGTTCTGCATGTCGATCTCTTCCAGGGTTTCCAGACAGTCGCTGGAAAAGCCCGGGCTGATCACCTGCACGTGACGAATGCCTTCATCGGGTAACGCCTTGAGGGTGAAGTCGGTGTAGGGCTGCAGCCACTCCTCCCGGCCGAAGCGGGACTGGAAGGTGACCTGCCAGGCGTCGTCGGGCAGACCGAGCTGTTCGGCGACCAGACGCGCGGTTTTGTGGCACTGGCAGAAGTAGGGATCGCCGGCCAGCAGATAACGTTTGGGCAGACCGTGGAAGGAGAACAGCAGTTTTTGCGGTGTGCCGTGCTCTTGCTGGTATTGCCGGATACTGTCGGCCAGAGCGCCGATATAGCCGGGATGATCGTGGTAGCTGGTCAGCATGTGCAGTTCCGGTAGCCAGCGCCAGGTCTTCAGCTCGTCGGCGATGGCGTCGAAGGTCGAGGCAGTGGTGGTGGCCGAATATTGTGGATAGAGCGGCAGCACCAGAATTCGACGTACCCCGGCGGCCTGCAGTTCGGCCAGGCCGTCCGCCAGCGACGGATTGCCATAACGCATTCCGATAGCCACTTTAAGCGGCTGTTGAAACGTCGTTTCCAGCACCGGTTGCAGGGCTCGGGCCTGCTTGCGGGTATAGGCGAGCAGTGGGGCGCCGTCCTCGCGCCAGACGCTGGCATAGGCGTGGGCGACGCGCGGCGGGCGAATACGTAAAATGACTCCGTGCAGGATAATTCGCCATAACCAGCGAGGCATCTCCACGATGCGCGGATCGGCGAGGAACTCGGCCAGATAACGGCGTACCGCACCGCTGTCCGGCGCGTCCGGGGTCCCGAGATTGGTGAGCAGGATACCGATCTGATCGGGCTGATCGTGGGTGAAACCGGGCGTGCCCTTGAATGTCATGCGCCAAACCTTGTTAATGAGTGTAGCGGGGATTATCGCGGAGTTTGCGCGCTGGCAAAAGTGGCAAATATACTCCGGATCGGTTTAGCAGCAGGGCGGGGCATACATGGCAGCGAATCGGTGCGGGGTATTTGTGGATACCGGCAGCCTGACGGCCGGCGCAGTGAATGCGCCCGATCTGGATTTTGCCGCCATCAGGGCGTTGCCGATTGACTGGCAGTACAATCCGGCGACCAATCCTGACCAGGTCGTCGAACGCTTGCAGGGGGCCGCGGTTGTGGTGACCAACAAGGTGGTACTGGATGCATCACGGCTTGCCCGACTGCCGGATCTCGAATTGATCGCGGTCGCGGCCACCGGTGTCAACAATGTGGATCTGGAGGCGGCCCGCAATCAGGGTATCGGCGTCTGCAACGTGACCGGCTATGCCACCCCCTCGGTGGTTCAGCATGTGTTTATGCTCCTACTCTGTTTGTTGCGCCGTCTGCCGGCCTATACCACGGCATTGGAACAGGGACGTTGGCAGCAGAGTCCGCATTTTTGTCTGCTCGACTACCCCATCGAGGAATTGCAGGACAAAACACTGGGCATCATTGGTTATGGCGAACTCGGCCGGGCCGTGGCCGGGATGGGCGAGGCGTTCGGAATGCGTTCGTTGATCGCGCGGCGCGACCGGCGGGATCAACGTCGGGGCCGGGTCGATCTGGACGAATTGTTGCAGCAGGCCGATGTGGTCAGCCTGCATTGTCCGCTGAGCGAACAGACCCGTCAGCTGATCGGCGCCGACCAACTGGCGTTAATGAAAGCGGATGCGATTTTGATCAATACGGCCCGCGGCGGTATCGTCGATGAATCGGCACTGTATCGGGCATTGGCCAACGGCCGCCTCGGCGGGGCGGGGATAGATGTGCTGGAGCGGGAACCTCCGGATGAAAAGACCCCGCTGTTACAGGCCAGGCTGGAGAATCTCATTGTGACGCCGCACATCGCCTGGGCGAGTCGGGCCGCCCGGCAACGGCTGCTCGATCAGGTGGCGCGGAATATCGACAGCTATTTGCGCGGTGGGCCGCTGCGTAATGCGGTCGTTTAAAACCGTTTTTTCGGGCAGCTTGCAAAACCCGTCACACAGGTCGTGGTGGGCCTGTGATTGACATCACAGATAGAACCGCCAAAACACCGTTTCATAAGCGCCCGACAATCACGTGGTACGGCAGCGAACGAATCCTGCCCGGCCACGGACACACGCAAGCGACTCTAAGGGAGTGAAATCATGAAGCAACAACACGGATTACTGCTGGCCATGCTGCTTGGCGTCAGTCAGCTGGCAATTGCCCAACAGGCGACGGACGAGGATCAGGAGACCTCGCCCGCCATGCCGACGACTGAACAGGAAGAGCAAGCCGGCGACACGCAGGGCGCGGCCAGGGAACAAAGCGGGTTTTCTTCGGGCAGCGTGATGCGTTCGGCCTTTACCACCCGGATCGAGGATCGTGAACCGGTGGATGATGTCGCTCAGCTGGATAACGAAACCCGGGAAGTCTATTACTTTACCGAACTGCGTGATATGGAAGGCCAGACTGCCAGACACCGTTGGGAATACCAGGGCGAGGTGATGGCGGAAGTGGAGTTCAACGTCAAAGGGCCGCGCTGGCGGGTCTGGTCCAGCAAACGCATTCTGCCGGACTGGACCGGTGAGTGGACCGTGTCGGTGATTAATGCCGCCGACGAGGTGATTGCCACCGACAGCGTTAGCTATGTTGAAGCCACTTCGAGCGCCGATGATACCGGGGCGATGCCCGCCGGGGAGGCTGAAGCCGCGCCGGCCGAAAATGATGTTGAAGAATCGTCCGCCGGGGAAGCGGGCTCTGACAACATGACACCGGACGCCAGTTCGCCCATGCAGGACTAAAACCGCCTTTATTCAACGACTCGCAAAATAATGTTCAAGGCCTTTCACATTTGTGAGGGCCTTGCGACATTCCCCCGTTTCAGGATGACATTTCGAGCACCCCTGCTACTGTATAAGAGCGGCCTGCTACCGCGCGACTTCGATACAGGTTTCCCGCACCGAGGCAGATTCGGAGGGAGGGGCGTATGCAGGAAAAACCGTATGAACCCGTGATTGGTCAGTGGTATCTGGACAGGGACAACCGGATTTTTGAAGTCGTGGCCAGTGATGAAGAGAGTATCGATATTCAGTTTTTTGACGGGGATGTGGAAGAAGTGGATTGGGAAGTCTGGGCTGAACTGGCGGTGACCACGATCGCCGAACCCAGTGACAGTAGCGGACCGTTTGACGAACTCGATGATGAATTAAATATCCTGGCGGACGATTATCACCCCAGCCCCGAATGGTCGTAAGGGCCGTTACCCGGCCTCTGAACCTTTACGGCTTATTTATCCAGACGTTTGTATTTGATTCGATGGGGCTCCTCGTCGCCGAGCCGGCGTTTGCGATCCGCTTCGTAGTCGGCGTAATTGCCCTCGAACCAGGTGACCTGACTGTCACCTTCAAACGCCAGGATGTGGGTGGCGATGCGATCCAGGAACCAGCGATCATGCGAGATGATCACCGCGCAACCGGGAAATTCGAGTAACGCCTGCTCCAGCGCGCGCAGGGTTTCCACGTCGAGATCGTTGGTCGGTTCGTCCAGCAGCAGGACGTTGCCGCCGCTTTTGAGCAGTTTGGCCAGATGGACGCGGTTGCGCTCGCCGCCAGAGAGATCGCCAACCCGTTTTTGCTGATCACTGCCGCGAAAGTTGAAGCGGCCGACATAGGCGCGTGAATTGATCTCGAAATCGCCCACGCGCATGATGTCCTGGCCGTCGGAGATCTCTTCCCAGACGGTTTTGCTGCCATCCAGCGCATCGCGGCTCTGATCCACGTAGGCCAGTTGCACGGTGTCGCCGATGCGTAGTTCGCCGTCATCGGGCTGTTCCTGGCCAACCAGCATGCGAAACAGCGTGGTCTTGCCGGCCCCGTTGGGGCCGATGATGCCGACGATCCCGCCGGGCGGCAGGTTGAAGCTCAGATCGTCCACCAGCAGCTTGTCGTCGAAGCCCTTGCGAATGTGGTTGGCCTCGACCACCAGATCGCCCAGCCGGGGGCCGGGCGGAATGAACAGCTCGTTGGTCTCGTTACGCTTCTGGTAATCCTTTGACGAGAGCTCCTCGAAGCGGGCCAGGCGCGCCTTGCTCTTGGCCTGTCGCCCCTTGGGGTTGGTGCGCACCCACTCCAGCTCGCCCTTGATGGTCTTGATCCGCGACTGTTCCTGCTTCTCTTCCATCTCCAGCCGCTTTTCCTTCTGCTCCAGCCAGGAGGAGTAGTTGCCCTGCCAGGGAATGCCTTCGCCCCGATCCAGTTCCAGGATCCAGCCGGCCACGTTGTCGAGGAAATAGCGATCATGGGTTACCGCCACCACGGTGCCGCTGTAATCATGTAAGAAGCGCTCCAGCCAGGCGACCGACTCGGCATCCAGGTGGTTGGTCGGCTCGTCGAGCAGTAACATGTCGGGCTTGGAGAGCAGCAGTTTGCACAGTGCCACGCGGCGGCGCTCGCCGCCGGAGAGTTTGCTGACCTCGGCATCCCAGGGCGGCAGGCGCAGGGCGTCGCCGGCGATCTCCAGGGTCCGTTCCAGGTTGTGGCCGTCGGTGGCCTGCAACAGGTTTTCCAGCTCGCCCTGCTCGGCGGCCAGGGCGTCGAAGTCGGCGTCCGGTTCCGCGTAGGCGGCGTAGATCGCTTCCAGCCGGGCCTGGGCGTCCTTGATGTGTTGCAGCGCCCCTTCCACGTTTTCGCGCACGCTCTTGGTATCATCCAACTCCGGCTCCTGGGAGAGGTAGCCGATGTTGATCCCCGGCTGCGGCCGCGCCTCGCCCTCGATCTCGGTATCCAGCCCGGCCATGATCCGCAGCAATGTGGATTTGCCCGACCCGTTGAGTCCCAGCACACCGATCTTGGCGCCGGGGAAAAATGACAGGGAGATGTCCTTGAGAATCGTGCGCTTGGGTGGAACCACCTTGCTGACGCGGTTCATGGTGTAAATATACTGAGCCATAGGGGATATGTTTCTCCAGAATTTAAAGCGTGTTACTGACTCGCCATTGTAACGGAATCGCCTGCCAGGGTGATACGTCCCGGTGCCGGGTGATGATGATTTTCAATTCCTCGTCACTCGTTACTCGTCCCGCGTCCCTTGCGAATAGGGGTTTCCTGTCCCGCCGATGTTGATATGATTAACTCATTGCTGATCTTGAGGAGTCGATTCATGCGGGCTGCATTACACACTACCGCCCTGGTCTGGGGTATGGCGATCACGGGATTGTCGTCAGCGCTGGCGGCGGAACTGGAAAGCGCCACGGCCAGCCTGCAAACCCGGCCGCTGGAGCGGGTGCTGGATGGGCGCATCGAAGCGGTTCATGAGGCAACCGTGTCGGCCCAGACTTCCGGGCGGGTGGTCGAGATCCATTACGATGTCGACGATTATGTGGAAAAGGATGCACTGCTGCTGCAGTTTCGCGACAAGGATCAGCGCGCGCGTTATAACGCCGCCAAGGCCAATTACGACGAGGCCCGGGCCGAGTTTGAGCGGGTCAAGGATATCTACGAGAAACAGCTGGTCGCCAAATCGGTGCTGGACAAGGCCGAGGCGCGACTGAAATCGACCAAAGCGGCTTTCGAACAGGCCAGCGAGGAGCTGGAGCATACCCGGGTGCGCGCACCCTACAGCGGGATTGTGGTCAAGCGCCATGTGGAGGTCGGTGAGCTGGCCAGCGTGGGGCAGCCGCTGTTTACCGGTATTTCGCTGGAGTTGTTGCGCGCGTCGGTCGATATCCCGCAGGAGATGGTACGGGTAGTGCGCCAACGGCAAGCAGCACGGGTGTTGCTGGATCGCAACGGTCAAAGCAGTGTCGATGCCGAGTCGCTGCGCATTTCCCCCTACGCCGATACCCGGAGCCATACTTTCAATGTCCGGGTCCGGCTGCCCGAGGGGGATCACGGGATCTATCCCGGCATGTTCGTCAAGGTGGCGTTTGTGGTGGATGAAGCCCGGCGCCTGTTGATTCCGAGGCAGGCCGTGGTCCATCGCAGTGAAGTCACGGGCGCCTACGTGCTCGATGAGCAGGGCGGTTTGCATTTGCGTCAGTTGCGTATCGGCGAGCAGTTCGATGACGGCATGGTCGAGGTGCTGGCGGGACTCGAGGAGGGCGAGCAGGTGGCCCTGGATCCCATCCGCGCCACGGCATATTACAAGGAACAGCAGGCAGGTGAGCGCCAATGACTGAGAAGCTGGGCGTCTCCGGGGGACTGGCCAAACAGTTTCTCACTTCCGAGATCACCCCGTTACTGGCACTGGTCGGCTTCCTGCTCGGCGTGTTTGCGGTGCTGGTGACGCCGCGCGAGGAAGAGCCACAGATCAATGTCACCTTCGCCAACGTCTTTATCGGTTTTCCCGGCGCCTCGGCGAAAGAGGTCGAGGAGCTGGTCAGCACCCCGGCGGAACAGATCCTCTCCGAGCTGGAAGGACTCAAGCATGTCTATTCGGTCTCGCGCCCGGGCATGTCCACCATCACCGTGCAGTTCAAGGTGGGCGAGGATCGTACCCAGGCGATCGTCCGACTGTATAACGCGCTGTACTCCAAACAGGACTGGCTGCCGCCGGGTCTCGGTGTGGCCCAGCCGATCATCAAGCCCAAGGGCATCGATGATGTACCTATCGTCTCCCTGACCCTGTGGAGCGAGGACGCCAGTTACAGCGGCGAGGATCTGGGCAAGGTCGCCCATTCGATCGAATCGGAACTCAAGCGGGTCAAGGGTACCCGCGATATCTATACCCTGGGCGGCCCGGATCAGGTGGTGCATGTGCTGCTGGATCCGGCCAGCCTGTCGGCCTACAACCTGGCGGTTTCCGATCTGCGCAATGCCCTGCAACAGAGCAATGCGACCCGGCCGGCCGGGTCGCTGGTGGGCGAAAACCGGGAAATCCCGGTGCAGACCGGCACGTTCCTCAGCAGCGAGGGCGAGGTACAGAACCTGATCGTCGGCGTACATGAAGGCAAGCCGGTTTACCTGCGGGATGTGGCAACCGTACGGCGCGGCCCGGATCAGCCCGAGCAGTATGTGCGTCTGGGCACCGGCCCGGCCGCGGCGGACAAGGGCATCACGGCGCAGGGCGAGTTCCCGGCCGTGACCGTGGCCATCGCCAAGCAGCCGGGCACCAATGCGGTCAACATCGCCGAGAATGTGATCGAGCGGGTGGACCAGATCAAGGGCATTTTTATACCCGACGGGGTTAACGTCACCGTGACCCGCAATTACGGCAAGACGGCCAATGACAAGGCCATGACCCTGATCACCAAGCTGGTCTTCGCCACCGCCTCGGTGGTGCTGCTGGTGTTGCTGGCACTGGGCTGGCGTGAGGCGTTGATCGTCGGCGCGGCGGTGGTCATCACGCTGGCGATTACCCTGTTCGCTTCCTGGGCGTATGGGTTTACCCTCAATCGGGTTTCGCTGTTCGCGCTGATCTTCTCCATCGGGATTCTGGTCGATGATGCCATCGTGGTGGTGGAGAACATCCACCGGCATATGCAGATGGGCGGCAAGAAACTGCTGGCGGCGATTCCGGTGGCGGTGGATGAGGTCGGCGGGCCGACGATTCTGGCCACCTTTACCGTCATCGCGGCGCTGTTGCCGATGGCCTTTGTGACCGGCCTGATGGGGCCCTACATGAGCCCGATCCCGATCAATGCCAGCATCGGGATGCTGATCTCGTTGATCATCGCCTTCGTGGTCACGCCGTGGCTGGCCAACAAGGTACTGGGGCGCCAGCATATCGCCCACGAGCAGCAGGAAGATCGCATCACCGAACGGCTGCACGGGCTGTTTATAAAATATGTCGGACCGTTTCTCAATCGCGATCAGGGCGCACCGCGGCGGCGCACGATGTTTTATGTGATCATGGCGTTGATTGTGCTGTCGGTCAGCCTGGCCGGGTTCAAGCTGGTGGTCATGAAGATGCTGCCGTTTGACAACAAGTCCGAGTTCCAGGTGGTGGTGGACATGCCCGAGGGGACGAGCCTGGAGCAGACCAACCGGGTGCTGGGCGAATTGGGTCGTTATCTGGCCACAGTGCCCGAAGTCAGTGATTACCAGATCTATGCGGGCAATGCCTCGCCGATCAATTTCAATGGCCTGGTGCGCCAGTACTATCTGCGCGAGGGGGCCAACGTCGGGGATATCCAGGTCAACCTGGCCGAGAAGAGCGACCGGGATCGCAAAAGCCACGAGATCGCCCTGGCGGTGCGTGGTCCGCTGCAGGCGATTGGCCAGCGGCATAATGCCAACGTCAAGGTGGTCGAAGTCCCGCCGGGCCCGCCGGTAATGTCGCCGCTGGTGGCCGAAGTCTACGGGCTGGATTACGAAGGCCAGATCCGCGTAGCCAAGCAGATCCGTCAGGTCTTTGAGCAGACCGACGAGGTGGTGGATGTGGATGACAGTATCGAAGTCCGTTCGCCCAAGTACATCCTGCAGGTCGATCAGCAAAAAGCGGCCCTGCTGGGCGTCAGTCAGCAGTCGGTGGTCGCCGCCCTGTCGGCGGCATTGAGTGGCGAGGATGCCAGTTACCTGCATCCGGGTAATCTCAAGTACCCGCTGCCGATCCGCATGGAGTTTGAGGTCGCCGACAAGGCGCGACTCGACAGTCTGTTGCTGTTGCCCATCCGCAGCCGCGAGGGCAATCTGGTGGCGTTGTCCGACTTTGTCGAGATCGTGCCGACCCAGCGCGAGCATGCCATTTACCACAAGGATCTGCTGCCGGTCGTGTTTGTCACCGGCGATGCCGCCGGCCAGCTCGACAGCCCGCTGTATGCCATGTTCGACATGTATGGCAGCCTGGGGGAGATGGACATTGACCAGGGGCGGCCGCTCAACCAGTTTCTGATCAGTCAGCCCGACAATCCCTACCAGTACGGCATCAAGTGGGACGGCGAGTGGCAGGTCACCTACGAGACCTTCCGCGATATGGGCATCGCCTATTCGGTCGGGCTGCTGCTGATCTACCTGCTGGTGGTGGGGCAGTTCCGCTCCTACCTGGTACCGTTGATCATTATGGCGCCCATTCCACTGACCATCATCGGGGTGATGCCGGGCCATGCCCTGTGGGGAGCCCAGTTCACCGCCACCTCCATGATCGGCATGATCGCCCTGGCCGGGATCATCGTGCGCAACTCGATCCTGCTGGTGGATTTCATCAATCAGGAGGTCGCGGCGGGGGTCCCGTTCCAGGACGCGGTACTTCGCTCGGGGGCGGTGCGGGCCAAGCCCATCGTCCTGACCGGTCTGGCGGCGATGCTGGGGGCGATGTTCATTCTGGATGATCCCATCTTCAGCGGGCTGGCCCTGTCGCTGATCTTCGGGATTCTGGTCTCGACGGTGCTGACCCTGGTGGTGATTCCGGTGCTCTATTACGCCTTCATGTACAAGCGCATGGAAAGCTGATTTTGTACTGAAAAATCCTGAAATTCAGCAGGTTAAATCCGCTTCCGGCGGCAAAACCAGTTTTGTTTTGGCGCCAGACTTGCTACCATTTCGCCCCTTAGTTTTACCGATGCATGTATAGATAAAGATTATTATTGCAATAGGCGGCGAGAGGTCGGATGGCGGACAGAAGATTACAGGTTTTTCAGACAGTTGCCCGGTTACTGAGCTTTACCAAGGCGGCGGAAGAGTTGCACATGACCCAGCCGGCGGTGACCTTTCAGGTACGCCAGCTGGAGGAACAGTTCAATACCCGCCTGTTCGATCGGACCCACAACCGCATCAGCCTGACCGAGGCGGGGCAGCGCGTGTACGAGTGCGCCAATCGGATCTTCGAGCTTTACGCCGAAATGGATAACTCGGTCCGCGAGCTGACCGGGGACGTCAGCGGGGTGCTGATTATCGGCGCCAGCTCGACCATTGCCGAATACATGCTCCCCGAGTTGCTGCGCGATTTCAAAAAACAGTATCCCGATGTCACCATCCGTTTGCGGGTCGCCAATACCGACGGTATCGTCAGCATGGTGGAGAACAACGCCATCGATCTGGGGGTGGTCGAGGCCCCGGTCACCAACAAGAACCTGGTGGTGGAGGAATGCCGTACCGACAAGCTGGTGCTGATCGTGCCGCCGGACCATCCCCTGGCCCGGCAGGAGGTGGTGCCGGTGAAGCAGATCGCCGACTACCCGTTTATCTGCCGGGAAGAGGGGTCCGGGACGCGTGAGGTGATGCTGGAGAGCATGACCCGGGCCGGCATCAGCGCCTCGGATCTCAACCTGTCCATGGAGCTGGGCAGTCTGGAGGCGATCAAGGGCGCGGTCGAGGCCGGTATGGGCGTCTCGGTGCTCTCCAGCGCCACCATCGAAAAAGAGCTCAAGCTGGGCACCCTGGTGGCGGTCAGGCTCGATCCGCCGGTGGAACGGCCCTTTTCCTTCGTGCATCAGAAGCAGAAATTCAAGATCCGCGCGATGGATGAGTTGCTCAGTTTCGCCCGTGCCTACTGCAAGTCCCACCCGCATTGATTTATCATCGGTCTGTGACTGTCAACACGGTACGGACCGGTGAGTAAACTGGAAAATCAACTCCTGGATTATTTTTACCAGCTGTCTGCCGAAGGCCGGCAGGGCCTGCTCGATTATGCCCGCTTTCTGGCCCAGCAGTATCCCGCCGCGCCGGCGACTGTAAACGAGCCGCTGGAATTGCCCCGGCCGGAGAATGAGACCGTCATTGCGGCTATCAAGCGATTGTCCCGAACCTACCCGATGTTGAACAAGGATAAATTGTTGCATGAAACCGCCGGTCTGGTGACCGACCATATGATGCACGGACGTGATGCCGTTGAGGTGATTGACGAACTGGAAATGATTTTCGAACGTCACTACCAGTCACTGAGAAAAGAAGAATAAACCCCATGCTGGAACTGCTGAAAAGCTGGTACAACCGTTATTTTTCCGATCCCCAGGCGGTCCTGCTGGCGTTCATCCTGATCATCGGTTTTACCGTGGTCCTGACCCTCGGCAATATGCTGGCACCGGTTCTGGCGGCACTGGTCATCGCCTATCTGCTGGAAGGGATTGTCCACAAGCTGGAAGATCACAACACACCGCGTCTGTGGGCCGTGATTCTGGTGTTTACCGTTTTCCTGATTTTTTTGTTTTTCCTCTTCCTGGGCGTGGCGCCGGTGATTACCTCCCAGCTGCAGGAACTGTTTCAGGAGTTGCCCCGGCATTTCTATCGCCTGCAACAATCTCTGTTGGAGTTACCCGAGCACTATGCGTTTATTTCCGAAGAGCAGGTCAAGGATCTGACCCAGGTGGTCAATCGCGAGATTGCCTCGCTGGGGCAGAAGATCGTCAGTCTGTCACTCGCCTCGCTGACCAACCTGGTCGTGCTGATGGTTTATGCCGTATTGGTGCCGTTGATGGTGTTCTTCTTTCTCAAGGACAAAAAACCCATTGTGGCCTGGGCGACCAGCTTTTTGCCCAGGGAACGGGCGCTGGCCAACCAGATCTGGCAGGAAATGGATCAGCAACTGGGTAACTACGTACGCGGCAAGTTCTGGGAAATTCTGCTCGTGGGTATTACCACCTACGTGACTTTTGAATTGCTGGGACTCAAGTATTCCATCCTGCTCTCGGCGCTGGTGGGTGTCTCCGTTGTGGTCCCCTACATCGGCGCGACCGTGGTGACCATTCCGGTGGCGATCGTGGCCTATATCCAGTGGGGTATCGGCCCGGACTTCGCCTGGGTGGTTGTGGCTTACGCTATTATCCAGGCGCTGGACGGCAATGTGCTGGTGCCGCTGCTGTTCTCCGAAGTGGTCAACCTGCATCCCATTGCCATTATCGTCAGCGTACTGGTGTTCGGCGGATTGTGGGGCTTCTGGGGCGTGTTCTTCGCCATCCCGCTGGCCACCCTGGTCAAGGCCTCCCTCAGCGCCTGGCCCCGCGCCTCCGAACGCATCCATCACCAAGAAGAACAACGCGAACAACAGGCCCAGCAAACCCAGCAGTGAGAGCGTTGTGAAAGTAACGCCAAGAACGCAAAGACGCGGAGGACGCAAAGATAGGGAATATAATTTTGAATGTTGAATTTTAAATTATGAATGGTGAGCTGACATTTCATTCAAAATTCAAAATTCAACATTAAAAATTCAAAATTGCTTTGTGACCTCCGCGCCTCTGCGTTGGGTTTTGTTACCAGAATCAAAGCACTTCCGATGAGTAGTCGGCCAGGCGGGAGCGTTCGCCGCGGACCAGGGTGATGTGACCGCTGTGTTCCCAGCCCTTGAAACGATCCACCACGTAGGTCAGGCCGGAGGTGGTTTCGCTCAGATAGGGGGTGTCGATCTGGGCGATGTTGCCCAGGCAGATCACCTTGGTGCCGGGGCCGGCGCGGGTGATCAGGGTCTTGAGCTGCTTGGAGGTCAGGTTTTGCGCCTCGTCGATGATAATATAACGATTGAGGAAGGTCCGCCCGCGCATGAAGTTGACCGAGCGGATCTTGATCCGTTTGCTGAGCAGATCGTTGGTGGCCTGGCGACCCCACTCGCCACCGACTTCCGTGTTGGTCAGCACTTCGAGATTGTCCATTAAAGCCCCCATCCACGGGGTCATTTTCTCTTCCTCGGTACCGGGCAGATAGCCGATATCCTCGCCCACCGGGACGGTGACGCGGGTCATGATGATCTCGCTGTAACGTTTTTGTTCCAGGGTCTGTTCCAGGCCGGCGGCCAGGGTCAGCAGGGTCTTGCCGGTACCGGCCATGCCCAGCAGGCTGACAAAGTCGATTTCCGGATCCATTAACAGGTTGAGCGCATAATTCTGTTCGCGGTTACGGGCATTGATCCCCCACACTGCACGATTGGCGCTGCGATAGTCCTGGACCGTCTCGATAATAGCGCTGTCGTCCTCGATCTTGCGTACGCTGGCATCAAACGGGGTTGCCTCCTGATCACTGAAAATAAATTCGTTGGGCGACCAGTTTTCGATATCCGGGCCCTTGATGCGATAAAAGGTACGGCCGGCGTCGATCCAGGATTCCATCTCCCGGGCGTGCCGGTCCCAGAACGCCTGTTCCAGCTGGTAATGGCCGGTATACAGCAGATCGACATCTTCCAGCGCCCGGTCGCTGCGATAATCCTCGGCGTGGATGCCGACCACCGCCGCTTTGATGCGCAGATTGATATCCTTGGTGACCAGCGTGACCCGGGGCGTCTCTTCCTGCTGCTGCAGTGCCAGGGCGCTCCCGAGGATATTGTTGTCCGGCAGGTTGCCGGGCAGATGGCGGGGCAGGCTGTCGGGATAGGCCCGGGTCTGAAAGAACAGGCGCCCGCTCAGTTGCCCGGCCAGCTCCTTGTGGCCGTTTTGTATCTTGTGCTGGGTCAGCGCGTTAAGATGGGCGTTGAGCGGCAGGCCCTGCTCGATCTCTTCATGACTGGCGTCGGCGAGCAACTCATCCAGAAAACGGCTGGCCTGACGGGCGTTGCGTGCCACCTCGGTGCGGCCTTTTTTGTTGTTGTCCAGCTCCTCGAGCACCATCATCGGCACGAATACATCATGCTCCTGAAAGCGGAACAGCGAGGTCGGATCGTGCATCAGCACGTTGGAATCCACAACGAACAGACGTTTACTCATAAATTAATGACAACCTGGTTGTAAGAGTGAAGGGATGCCCGCTTCGGGCAATGAAGTACGCTGGTCCGAATTTGAAATATAACCACCGAAACACCGAATATACCGATGTCACCGATAGTGGAGCTTTTTGCTGGAATATTTTTCAGCGTCATCGATGGTTAAATTCCTCATACCCTGGAATACAGGCTAAGCCGCATGCAAACGAAGACCCGTTGCCGGATCCTGGTTTAAATAAGTGTTCCGAATACCAGTCCGGAGAGATTGCTTCGTCACGTTGTTCCTCGCAATGACAGCACTATTTTCGGTCATTGCGAGCGAAGCGAAGCAATCTTTTGAACAACATGTTCGGGTATTCGGAACACTTAATTTAGTTGAGTTGCTTGATAGGTTGATTCTCCCTGCTAACAAATGGCCCTGGAAATTATAGTAGCCGCAAGCCGGCGTTAAGAGCAAATCATGTTAAAGGAACCACCGAAGACACTGAATGCACCAACAGAAAAGCAATTTTTATATTCTTACCCTGCAATTTCAGTGAGCTCGGTGCCTTCGGTGTTGTCAGTGGTTCAGGGTGCCGCACGGGTCAGTCGAGTTCGACCGAGCGCAGTTGCTCGGCGGCCTCTTCCGGGCTGATAGTGTTGACGAACAGCCCGGAGCCCAGTTCAAACCCAGAAGGAATGCTGGTCCGGGGGCAGATCTCCAGGTGCCAGTGATAGCTGCTGCGGCAGTCGCCGTAATCGTCGCTGCGCGGGCGTGAGTGCAGAAAATAGTTGTATTGCGCCCCGCCGATTACGGCATCCAGCCGGGCCATGGTGCGTTTGAGCACCCGCGCCAGATCCGCCATATCGTCTGCCGAGGTCTCGAGGAAATCGCTGTTGTGTTCCAGCGGCAGGATATGGATCTCCCACTCGTAGCGGCTGGCGAAGGGTTTGATGGCGATAAACCGTTCCCCGCGTTCCACGACGTACTGGCCGACATTGATACGGCGCACGATCTTGCCCGAATCCCGGTCATAGATGGTGGTTTCGAAAGTCAGTGCCTCGTCGATCAGGGTACAGAAGATGCAGTGGTGGTGTTTTTTGTAATAGTCACGGCTGTATTCGAGTTCTTCATGCAGGTTTTGCGGGACCACGGGCAGGGCGATCAACTGGCTGTGGGTATGCGCCATGCTGGCGCCGGCGGCGGGGCCGAAGTTCTTGAAAATCAGGATATACTTGAGTCGTTCGTCCAGGGCATACAGCTCGGCGGTACGCGACTGATAGGCCTGGAACAGGGTCGTCAGGTGGTCCTCGGCCATTTCGTGAATGGCGATGCCGTGGGCATAATGATCGACGATCACCTCATGGCGGCCGTAGCCGTCGATGGCCTGTTGCAGGCCGAATACGAGCCCGGATTTGTCCCGATCGTCGCCCAGGACCGGATAGAGGTTTTCCACGATACGCACCGCCCACTCGCCGTCCACCTCGTAGCGCTTGAGTTCCGGCGGGGTCTTGTCCTCGTTGCCGCGGCAGAACGGGCAGGTTTCCACATGCTGGCGGGTGTCCCGGGGGGCCGGCGCCTCTTCCTTGCGCGGACGCATGCTGCGCGCGGTGGCGATGAGCACCGATTCACTGGGTACGATGGGATTGATGCGGATTTCCCGGATCGCCTTTTCTGTCTCGGACATGCCCGGCTCCTTTATAATATGCTGGCTGTTTGGCATGAAAATACCGGGATTTGTCCGGCTTGTTGAGCAGTTATATTTTATGGCCCTACAGGGTGGCTTAATATTCGAACTGCTGTGCGAGGTTGTGGGTCAGGTCTGTTGACCACCGAGAGTACCGAACCCACTGAAAACGCCGAAACACGGCGCTGTGGATGGTGAATTTCTGTTCGGTGATCTCGGTGTTTTCAGCGTATTCGGTGGTTCCGGCATTGCCGGGACGGGCGGCCACGGCATGGAAACAGGCAAATTTTGGGGCAAAACCCGGTTTGAGCCAGGTGGCGGGCCGCTTGTCAGGGCCGGTGGCTCCAAGTAACATGAGCGTTTTTTACGGAGAGGGGTATGTTTCAGGGGAGTATGGTGGCGCTGGCCACCCCCATGCACGAGGACGGCAGTCTCGATGAGGCCGCGCTGGCGGCGCTGGTGGCGTTTCACGTCGAGAACCAGACCGACGCCATCGTTGCCGTGGGTACCACCGGTGAATCGGCCACGCTGGACGAACAGGAGCACTGCCACGTCGTCAAACGGGTCGTGGAACTGTCGCGCGGGCGGATTCCCGTCATTGCCGGAACCGGCTCCAACTCCACGCGCGAGGCGATTACGCTGACCCGCTGCGCCAGAGAGGTCGGTGCCGACGCCTGCCTGCTGGTGACTCCCTATTACAACAAACCGACCCAGGAAGGCCTCTACCAGCATTTCAAGGCGGTCGCCGGGGCCGTTGATATCCCGCAGATTCTCTACAATGTCCCCGGGCGCACCGCCGTGGATATGCTGCCGGAGACGGTGGCCCGGCTGGCGGCCATCGAGAATATTATTGGTATCAAGGACGCCACTGCGGACGTCCAGCGCGCGCGGGATATCATCGCCCTGTGCGGCCCGCAGTTCGAGGTCTACAGTGGTGACGATGGCACGGCGATGGAGTTGATGCTGGCCGGCGCCCATGGCGATATTTCCGTCACCGCCAATGTGGCGCCGAAAATGATGCACGAGATGTGCATGGCCGCGATCGCCGGCGACCGGGAGAGTGCGACCCGCCTCAATGATCAGCTGATGGGCCTGCACAAGAACCTGTTTCTCGAAGCCAACCCGATCCCGGTCAAATGGGCCCTGTATGATATGGGATTGATTCCGGCGGGAATCCGCCTGCCGTTGACCGTGCTCTCCAGCGAATACCAGACCATTGTGCATGACGAGCTGCGCAAACTCGGTCTGGTCCAGTAATTTTTTCAGTTTTTGCAGAGGAACCGTGCATGAATCGCCGTTATGGCATTGAAGTGGTTGTATTGGCTCTGTCGGCCCTGATGCTCGGCGCCTGTTCGAGCAGCCCCGAGAAGGATTATCGGGCGCTTTATGCCGATCAGATTGAAACAAAAAGCAAACAACAACCGCTGGAGGTCCCGCCCGATCTCGATCGTCCTCCTCTGGGAGAACAGATGCAGATCCCCGGAATCGGTCGTGAACAGGCCAGTTATTCCGGTACGCAGGGGCAGGGGGGCGAGGCCGGTGAACCGGATGCCGTCGTGGCCACCGTCGAGGATGTCCGTTTCGTGCGCCAGGGCGACATGCACTGGCTGGAAGTCAATCTGTCGCCGGAACAGGTCTGGAATGCGGCACAGGAATTCGTGGCGTCCCTCGGTTTCGAGATTGCCGAACAGGACAGAAAAACCGGTATCCTGGAGACCAACTGGCAGGAACGACGCGAGCGGGTGCCGGGCAACTGGTTCGAGCGCATCGTCGATGCGATCGGTTCCAGTGGCTATCAGGATCGCTATCGGGTGCGTCTGGAGCGCACCGATAACGGGGGAACGCGGGTGTTTATTGTCCATCGCGGACTGAAAGAGATCGTCGTCAGCGGTGGCGGTACCGAGGTGGTGGAAACCGCCTGGGTACCCAACGATCGGGATCGCGATCTGGAAGTGGAGCTGTTGCAACGCTTTTTGATTGCGCTCGGCGGTGACGAGGAGGAGGCCGCCCGGGAGGTAGAGACAGCCGAACCGGCCAAACGTACCGAATTCAAACAGGCACAGGATGAATTGCTGCTGCGGGTCAACGAAACCTTTCCGCGTACCTGGCGGCGAGTCGGACTGGCGCTGGATCGCGTGGGGCTGCTGGTGGAAGACCGCGACCGTTCTGAAGGTCTCTATTACATCAAGCTGACTGAAGAGTTCAAGGCAAAAGAGAAAAAAGGTTTCTGGGCCGGTTTGTTGGAGGATGATGGCCGGGATGACACGGTCGATGCGCTGTTACTTCGAGTCAGTCAACAGGGTGGTTATACAGACATCCGCTTGCGCGATCGAAATAACGACAAAACCGGTTCGGCGTTGACCAAACGTATCCTCGAGGAAATCGAAGTCCACTTGCGCTAATCTGGCACCATGAACATACTGGTCAGGGAGAACACGTGCGATTTGCACTGATCGGCAGTGGCAGTAAGGGTAACGGTACTTTGATCGAACATGGCCGTACCCGGATCCTGATCGATTGCGGGTTTTCCCTGCGTGATACCGAAGCCCGGCTGCAGCGTCTCAATTGCGATCCACAAAGTCTGGATGCCGTGCTGGTGACCCATGAACACGGGGACCATATTCGCGGCGTGGGACTGTTGGCGCGGCGTTACGGGGTGCCGGTGTGGGCAACACGGGGCACCATCAACGGTTCCCAACCCGGCAAGGTGCCGACACTGAATCTGTTTGACGTCCACCAGACGCTGGCGATCGGCGAGATCGAAATCCAGCCGTTTCCTGTGCCGCATGATGCCCGCGAGCCCTGTCAGTTTGTATTCAGTAACGGCGATCGGCGCCTGGGCCTGTTAACGGATACCGGGAGCAGTACGCCGCATATTCATGCCAGCCTGTCCGGTTGTGATGCCCTGATCCTGGAATGCAATCACGATCCGCAGATGCTGGAAGAAGGCCCCTATCCCGTCAGCCTCAAGCAGCGGGTCGGCGGCGGTTACGGCCACCTGAGCAATGCACAGGCCGCGCAAATACTGGCCAGTCTCGACACCGATGATTTGCAGTATCTGGTCGCGGCGCACTTGAGCGACAAGAACAATACACCTGCACTGGCCTCTCAGGCCCTGGCTGATATTCTGGGATGTCCGCCACGGGAGATCGAGGTGGCCTGTCAGGAACAGGGCACTGACTGGCGTCAGGTTTAACAGCGATAAAAGCATAACCCCTTGCGAGGATAAGCATCATGCAAAAACAACAGGAGCTGTATTCGGGAAAGGCGAAAACAGTCTATACCACCGATGATCCCGATAAGCTGATTCTGCAGTTTCGCAACGACACTTCCGCCTTTGACGGCGAAAAGCTGGCGCAACTGGATCGCAAGGGTATGGTAAACAACAAGTTTAACGCCTTTATTATGCAAAAGCTGCAACAGGGTGGTGTGGAGACACATTTTGAAAGTCTGCTGTCCGACGAGGAGTCGGTGGTCAGGAAGCTGGAAATGCTGCCGATCGAATGTGTGGTGCGTAATCTCAGCGCCGGCAGCCTGTGCCGGCGCCTTGGTGTCGAAGAAGGCCAGCAACTCAATCCGCCGGTATTCGAGTTTTTCCTTAAAAATGATGCCCTGCATGATCCGATGATCAACGATTATCATATCCTGTCATTTAACTGGGCAACGGCGGACGAAATCGACACCATGAAGCGACTGACTTTTCAGGTGAACGATATTCTCAAACAACTTTTTCTGGATGCCGGTTTGCTGCTGGTTGATTACAAGCTGGAGTTCGGGCGCTTTGACGGTGAGCTGTTACTGGGCGATGAGTTCACCCCCGACGGCTGTCGCCTGTGGGATGCGACCACCCGTGACAAGCTGGACAAGGACCGTTTTCGCCAGGGGCTGGGCGGCGTTGTGGAAGCTTACGAGGCAGTGGCGCAGCGCCTGGGTATTGAACTGGGCTGAGTGTGCCTGTTTTGACCGGTGTCAGCGCAGTGCAAAATCGCGCACATATCCGGCACGATTCATTTTGCCCAATGCCGTATTCATCCGTAGAATCGACTCGTAACAAATCGGCCGGGGATGACGCCGGCGAGTACCATCGCGATATAACGGTAACCTATGAATAAGAAATATACTTCTGAGTCCATTGAGGTTCTGACCGGACTGGAACCGGTGCGCAAACGTCCCGGAATGTATACCCAGATCGAACGTCCCAACCATCTTGCCCAGGAAGTGATCGATAACAGTGTCGACGAGGCGATAGGCGGGTATGCCAAACGCATTGATGTGGTGCTGTTCAAGGACGGTTCCCTGCAGGTAAGCGATGATGGCCGTGGCATGCCGGTGGATATGCATCCGGAAGAAAAGGTGCCGGGCGTGGAAGTTATCCTGACTCGCCTGCATGCCGGTGGCAAGTTTTCCAACAAGGATTACCAGTTCTCCGGGGGGCTGCACGGTGTTGGTGTCTCCGTGGTCAATGCCCTGTCCAAACATCTGGAAGTCTGGATCAAACGTGACGGCAAGGAGTACAACATCGCCTTTGCCAACGGCGACAAGAAATCCAATCTTGAAGAGATCGGTTCGGTGGGCAAGCGTAATTCCGGCACCACCCTGCGCTTCTGGCCTGATCCCAAATTTTTCGATTCACCCAGGTTTTTTGTGCCGCGACTCAAACACGTTTTGCGCGCCAAGGCGGTCCTGTGCCCGGGCTTGCTGGTGACCTTCAAGGATGAAGCCAGCAAGGAAGAAGAGGAGTGGTATTACGAGGATGGGCTACGCGATTATCTCAAGGGCGAACTGGGCGGCGTGGAGCTACTGCCACCGGATATTTTTATCGGCAGCTTCAGCGGTAATCTGGAAGCCGTCGACTGGGCCCTGGCCTGGGTCCCCGATGGTTCAATCAATGTCAGCGAAAGTTACGTCAACCTGATCCCGACGGCCCAGGGTGGCACGCATGTCAACGGCATGCGCACCGGCCTGACCGAGGCAGTTCGCGAGTTTTGCGAATTTCGCAACCTGATCCCGCGGGGTGTCAAGCTGGCGCCGGAGGATGTCTGGGAGAAACTCAGTTATATCCTTTCAGTGAAGCTCGAGGATCCCCAGTTTTCCGGCCAGACCAAGGAGCGGCTCTCCTCGCGGGAGTCGGCGCCGTTTGTTTCCGGGGTGGTCAAGGATGCCTTCGGTTTATGGCTTAACCAGCACAGCGACCTGGGCGAGCAGATCGCCGAACTGGCTATTAACAATGCCCAGAGCCGGTTGCGCGCCGGACGCAAGGTGGTGCGCAAAAAGGTGACCCAGGGACCGGCGTTGCCGGGCAAACTCGCCGATTGCTCGGCCCAGGATTTGAGCCGCACCGAGTTGTTTCTGGTCGAGGGGGATTCGGCCGGGGGCTCCGCCAAGCAGGGGCGGGATCGCGAGTTCCAGGCGATCATGCCGCTGCGGGGCAAGATTCTCAATACCTGGGAAGTGGAGCCGGCCGAGGTACTCGGTTCCCAGGAAGTGCACGATATCTCTGTCGCCCTGGGGGTCGATCCCGGTTCCGACGATCTTTCCAGCCTGCGTTATGGCAAGGTGATCGTGCTGGCCGATGCCGATTCGGACGGCGCGCATATCGCCACACTGCTGACCGCGCTGTTCCTGCGCCACTTCAAGCCACTGGTGGACGCGGGGCATGTCTATATCGCCATGCCGCCGCTGTACCGGATTGATGTCGGCAAGGAAACCTACTATGCACTGGACGACGCCGAGCGCCAGGGTACCCTGGACCGCATCGAGGCGGAAAAAATCAAAGGCAAAGTGCAGGTCACCCGCTTCAAGGGCCTGGGCGAGATGAATCCCCTGCAGTTACGCGAGACGACCATGGACCCCGATACCCGGCGCCTGGCACGGCTGGTGATTAAAAGCGGTGACGGTACCCAACAGATGATGGATATGTTGCTGGCCAAAAAACGGGCGGGCGATCGCCGGGCCTGGTTGGAGAAAAAAGGCGACCTGGCGGATATCGAGGTCTAGTAGGTATATCACTGGAAAAGAACGCAGAGGACGCGGAGGCGCAGAGGCGCGGAGTGAAGAATATAGTGTTGAATTTTAAATTATGAATTGTGAACCGGCCATTCATTCAAAACTCAACATTGCTTTATAAACTCTGCGGCTCTGCGCCTCCGCGTGCTCCGCGTTTATTAAACCGCTTTAACAAGTGACAATAATCTATGAGTGTGGAATTCGAAGAAAATATTGAACTGTTGCCGCTGAAGGAGTTTACCGAGCGGGCGTATCTCGATTACTCGATGTACGTCATCATGGATCGGGCGTTGCCGCATATCGGTGATGGTCTCAAACCGGTGCAGCGGCGCATCGTGTATGCCATGTCCGATCTCGGACTGAAGGCCGGCTCCAAGTTCAAAAAATCGGCGCGCACGGTGGGTGACGTGCTGGGTAAGTTCCACCCCCATGGCGATAGCGCCTGTTATGAAGCGATGGTGCTCATGGCGCAGCCGTTCTCCTATCGTTATCCGCTGCTGGAAGGCCAGGGCAACTGGGGCTCGCCGGATGATCCCAAGTCCTTTGCCGCCATGCGTTATACCGAGGCCCGTCTGTCCCGCTACGCGGATCTGCTGTTGTCCGAGCTGGGACAGGGGACGGCTGACTGGGTGCCCAATTTCGATGGTACGATGAATGAGCCGGAGGTCTTGCCCTCCAGAGTTCCGCATGTATTGATGAACGGGACGACCGGCATTGCCGTTGGAATGAGTACCGATATTCCGCCGCACAATCTGACCGAGTTGCTTAACGCCTCGGTCGACCTGCTGGAAAACCCTAAAACCACCATCAAGGAGCTTTGCAAGCACCTGCCGGGGCCGGACTATCCCACCGATGCGGAGATTATTACCCCGAAAGCCGATCTGGTGAAAATGTATGAAACCGGCCACGGTTCGATCCGCATGCGGGCCCGTTACGAGCGGGAAAAAGATGACATCATCATTACCGCCTTGCCTCACCAGACTTCGCCGGCCAAGATCCTGGAACAGATTGCCGCCCAGATGCAGGCCAAAAAATTACCCATGGTAGTGGACCTGCGTGATGAATCGGATCACGAGCACCCGACCCGTCTGGTCATCGTGCCGCGCTCTAACCGGGTCGATGCCGACGAGCTGATGACCCATCTGTTTGCGACCACGGATCTGGAACGGACCTACCGGGTCAATATGAATGTCATCGGTCTCAATGGCCGCCCCGGGGTTCGTCACCTGAAGGATCTGCTTAACGACTGGTTGACTTTCCGCACCGCCACCGTGCGCCGACGCCTGGAACATCGCCTGGACAAGGTCAGCAAGCGGCTGCACATCCTCGACGGCCTGATGATCGCCTATCTCAATATTGATGAGGTGATCAAGATCATTCGCGAGAATGACAAGCCCAAGCCGGTGTTGATGAAACGCTTCAAACTGTCGGATGAACAGGCCGAGGCGATCCTCGAGCTCAAATTGCGACATCTTGCCAAGCTCGAAGAGATGAGCATTCGCACCGAACAAAAAGAACTGAAAGAGGAACAGGCCGAGCTGCAGAAGATACTGGGTTCCAAACAACGCCTCAAGACGCTGGTCAAAAAAGAGCTCAAGGAAGTGGCCAAAGAGTATGGGGACGAGCGCCGCTCGCCAATCGTCTCCCGTGAGGCCGCCCAGGCACTGGATGCCACCGAACTGCTCAGCGCCGATCCGGTGACGATTGTCTTGTCGGAAAAAGGCTGGATCCGTACCGCCAAGGGTCACGAAATGGACCCCACCGAACTGAATTACAAATCGGGTGACGCTTATCTCAACAGCGCCCGGGGCAAGTCCAACCAGCTGGCCGTGGTGATCGACTCCACCGGGCGCACCTATGCCCTGCCCGCACACACTCTGCCGTCGGCACGAGGCCAGGGCGAGCCGCTGACCGGTCGTCTGAGCCCGCCGCCCGGAGCCACCTTCTGTGGTGTGGTGACCGGGAGCGCCGACCAACTGGTGCTGCTGGCGACCAGCCATGGTTACGGGCTGGTTACGAAGCTGGAGGACATGATTACCCGTAACAAGAAGGGCAAGGCCATGCTCAAAGTCCCCGAGGGGGCAAAGGTTCTGCCGCCGGTACCGGTAACTGACATGGAGACCTACTGGGTCGCGATGGTCTCCAACGAAGGCAAGCTGTTAATTCACCATGTTGCCGAGCTCCCGGTATTGCCCAGGGGCAAGGGTGTCAAAATCATGAATGTTCCCTCCGCCAGGGCGAAAAGCGGCCAGGAATATGCCACGGCAGTGACAGTACTCGAGGAACAGGACAGCCTCAAGATTTACTCGGGCAAAAGACACAAGGTGCTCAAGCCCGAGGAGATGGAGCCTTACGAGGGTGAGCGCGCGCAACGTGGGATAAAACTGCCTCAGGGTTTTCGTAGCGTGACCCGCATGGAACCGGTGGGTGAGTAGCGGCGAAACCTGAAGATCAGGGAATCAGTTTTGCTGCTGCGGATAGGGAATGACCGAGCCTTTTTCCTGCAGTTGCCGGAGTTTTTTCAAAACCCGGTGTGCCCGTTCGATATACGCCTCGAGTTTCTGGTTGTCAGGCGCGATGGTTTGCAGTGACTCCCAGATTTTCAAGGCATGCTCAATCTTGCCGGCACTATAAAGCCGCCTTGCGGATTCCATGCGCTGTTCTATACCGGTTTTTAAATGTTTGTCCAGATCATCCAGAAGATCCAGCGCCTCCGAATCCAGGGTCGAAAAGTCATTCGAGTTCTTCAGATGATCGTGAGAACGTTGCAGATTATCAAGACTGTAGCCCTTTCTGAGGTTGGCAAGTAAGTCCGTTGTCTGCTGTTTGTATTGTCTCAGGCTGGCCTCTTTTGCCCGGCTGATTTTTTTGCGTGCCGAGGCCAGACGCGGGTCATCCTGAACACGGCTGTCAATACGCTGCGCCAGTGTCAGGCATGTGCGCGTCAAATCAAGTTTGTCGGCCGCGCTTGCGGTCTGTGCACATTCGATCAGTGCCTGTAATGCTTGTTGCCGATCACGCTCATAGTCGCGAATGCCGGAAACAGTCTGGTAGTTTCCGGGGACGGTGTTTTTTATCTGCCTGTACAGATCGGAACTGTTACCCAGCCAGGCGCCTTTTTTTATCAACAGTCGTAACTCAAGGTCTTCAAGATAGGCCTGTCTTTTATCAAGGAACCCGGCATGTGATTGGCGCAGTTTTTCGTGCTCGGGGATTTTCTTCAGGGTTTCTTCATAGAGCTGCGATGCTTTGTGCCATTCGTTTCGGGCAACAAGCCGGTTTGCGCTGGCAATGGTTTCCTGCTCCAGCTTGTCAGCCAGATGCAGAATCTGCTCTTTTTTCCGCATTAGCAGCGCATAGTTGTCATTATCGGGTTTGACATGTTCAAGCGTGTTGAGTGCTTTTTGATATTTCTCTTCCTCGACCCACTGGTCGATTTTCTCCGGCAGATTGGCATCAAAGGAATGCAGGTAGGCGCAGTTACTCAGCAACAGGGATAGCGCGATGACAGAAACGACACGTAAAAAAGTCATGCCACAAATTTTCCTGCCAGTATTTCATCGAGCTGGTAATCCATGGTGCTGCGGTAGGTGCTTGCTACGTCATTGACTATATAGGTCGAAACGGGCTCGGCGATGCCGCGCAACTGAATCGACTTGTGTTTTTTTGCAATAACTCGCCAGTTTATATCCTTGTCTTTGTAGAACAGTTCGGTAATGGCGACCTGGCCTTTGTCAGCGACAGAATGAAGCCGGGAAGCAAGGTTGACGGCTTCCCCGACGACAGTATATTGCATGCGTTCCGGTGATCCCATGTTTCCGGCAAGCATGACGCCGGTGTTGACGCCGATCCGAAAATAGACCGGCTGTTTCTCCTCTCTGATTCGGCGGGCGTTCAGCCGATCAACCAGGCGCTGAATCATCACGGCACAGGCGATCGCATTGAATTTGTGTTCCTCATCATAATCCGGTATGCCAAAAACTATCATCGCACAATCACCCATATATTTATCGATTGTGCCGTGATAAAGCTCGCTGACCATGGCGATGTAAGAGAAGTATTCGTTGAGAAAATTGGCAACTTCATCAGGCGGAAGTTTCTCCGACATGCTGGTAAAACCGACAATATCGGCAAACAGCACCGAGCCTTCAATATGTTTACCGCCCAGGTGAACTTCATCGAGATTGGACAGTATCTGCCTGGCTACATTGGGGGAGACATAGCGTGAGAATGCGTTTTCAACCTGGGATTTCTCCAGCAGTCCCTTTGCCATATCGTTAAACGAGGAAGTCAGATAGCCGATTTCATCGTTGCGGCGTTCATTGATCCGGTAACCGTAATTGCCGCTACCGATAGCCCTGCTGGCGTCCATCAGCCTGTGTATGGGGCGAGACAGACGATCGCCCATGATGAAGGCAATAATGATCCCCAGAATGATCATCAGAATCGTGGCGGCCGCGATGGCGCTGATGGTGTGCTGTATTGACTGATTCAGCGTCTCCTCGCTGAAACTGACCATCGCGTGACCGGCGATAACGCCCTGGAAGCGAATGGGTGTAATAAACGAGACGGCATCAATCTTTTCCCCCGCTTCATTGGAGGACTGCCAGGAGATGCTGTAACTGTTATTGCCAATCTCATTGGATTGGCCATACAGATTGATAATGTCCCTGACCGGGCCGGCGCCGGAAGAGGCCAGGGTCTCGCCGTTATCGGAATAAATCGCGGCACCGAGAATGCTTTCGTTGCTGCCGAGATTGCTGATCACGACCATCAGGCTCAGGGTATCATCGGATAGAACGAGTTCCTTGGAGGACTCGGCCAGCTGGTTGACCATCGCCTGGCCAAATTCATCCATCTGACTGCGTAGCAGCTCGGTCTGATTGGTGACGATCACCAGTCCCAGAAGAATCATCCCGCCGCTGATCAAAAAGGTAATGGTCAGCGACAATTTATAGGCGATGGGAAAATATTCCGGGATATGGTTTTTGACAAATCGCCGCAGTCGGGATTGGAGGCGCGTTCGCCAATGTTTCAATTGACGTATCACCGATCGCTGTCCTGACAGTATTCCCATATTTTTTATATTACCAGGCAATGAGTCCGGGATGGAGGATCGGGGCGGGCATTATATCGTTGCCGGAAATTGCCGTTTTGAGAATTCACCCTCCCCAATGCCTGTAATTATCGGTATATTTAAGCAAAATGTCACGGTTTGTGCCCGTGGATGAGATGGCGAATCCGGGACCGCTATTTTGTGAACCATGTCATATAACAAGCCGGCGGAGGAGACGCATTTGAGGACTACACTGAGCCGCAGCAGGCGCAGATGTGGAAAAATGGCGCTTGTCAAATCGCCGATCTTGCTGCTGTTGACCCCCGTAGGGCTGTTTCTGGGTTGTCTGCCCTGGCTGGGACTGCTGGTTGCACACGATTCTGCCCGGGAGTATCTGCTGTTATTGCTGATACTTGCCGGGCTGGTCCTGTTCGCCGGGCTGTCGTCTCTGCTCGGGATGCAGATTTATTGCCGACGAATTCTGAAGGCCCGCCTGTTACAGCAACCGTTAAGCGGCCTGGAACAGTGGTTGCATATCACGACGTTCCGCCTGGCCCTGCGGCGACAAATCAACCCGCCGCGGGTGGCGATCTATCCTTCACGTGAACTCAATGCTTTTGCTCTGGGCCTGCATCGACAGCATGCCACGATCGTGCTGAGCGAGGGACTGGTACACAGTCTGAAGCCCGGGGAGCTGGAATCCGTTCTGGCGCATGAGATCAGTCATATCGCCAACGGGGACGTGCAGATCCTGGCCTTCCTGCAGGGCGTGCTGACGATTTTTATTCATGCACCTGCCCGCTTGCTGGATGACATTGTAGCGCGCTGCTGGCGGGGCTATTCCTCCGGCGGGCTGATCTATGTCTGGACGATGGTGCTGCTGCAACTGGCCGGTGGCTGGCTGGCCAGTTTGTTGATTATGCATGTTAGCCGGGACTGTGAATACCGGGCGGATAAGGGGGCGGCACAGCTCGTGGGTATAAAACAGATGCGTGGCGCACTGCGTTGTCTGGATGTTATGACAGCCGCTACGCAGCGCCGGCAACTTGCCGCCTTTGGCTTATCCGACCGGCTTAAATTCCGCTTCACCCAATTGTTTAACAGTCATCCCGCCCTGCACGAAAGGCTGCAGGCCTTGCATACGGGTATTTGAAGCAGGCATGATCAAACCCGTATCCGGCTGAACGTGCCATTAAAGAATAAATACAATACCTACAATAGCCAAGGAGCCACCATGTCCCTGATTCGTCCTTTTGCCGGTTTGCGGCCAGTACCTGAACATGCCGGTGATGTAATCGCGCCACCCTATGATGTGCTTAACAGCGAGGAAGCGCGAGACAAGGCACAGGGCCGGCCCTACAGTTTTTTGCATATTTCCAAGCCGGAGATCGACCTGCCCGGGGATACCGACCCCTATGCGGACAGCGTTTATGCCAGGGGTGCGGAAAATTTGCAGAACCTGAGCGATAATAAAGTCCTGATGCGCGAAGCGCAGCCCTGTTATTACTTTTATCAGTTGCAAATGGACGAGCATGTCCAGATGGGCCTGGTGGCGGTCGCTTCGGTCGCCGAATACGATCGCAATCGTATTCGAAAACACGAATATACCCGTCCTGACAAGGAGAACGACCGGGTCAGACAGATCGATGCTCTCAATGCCCAGACCGGTCCGGTCTTTTTGACCTATCGACATAACACAACGATCGATGATCTGGCCGAGGCTGTTGGTCAAACCCCGCCATTATATGATCTCACCGCCGATGACGGCGTTCGTCATGTGCTCTGGCGGGTGGATGATCCGACGGATATCGAGACGATTACCTCGACGTTTGAAGCGATGGACTGTTTGTATATCGCCGACGGTCATCATCGTTCCGCCGCCGCTTCGCGGGTCGCCGAAATGCGTGCCGGTACGGGAAAACCCGCCGGCGAGGCAAATCACGATTATTTTTTGTCGGTGATCTTTCCGGATAACCAGATGATGATACTCGATTACAACCGGGTTATTCGGGACCTGAACGGACTGGATCAGGCGACGTTTCTGGGTAAGCTGGAGGAGACCTTCCGCGTCGAGACCAGCCCGGGGATAGTAAAGCCGGGCCGATCCGGCGAGTTCGGCATGTATCTGGGCGGGCAATGGTACCGGCTGACGATCGATCCGGACCGCATCCCCGAGGCGGATCCGGTAGGGCGGCTCGATGTCAGTCTGTTGCAGAACAATCTCATCGATCCGGTACTGGGGATCGATGATCCCCGCCGCGACAAGCGCATCGACTTCGTCGGCGGGATACGCGGCCTGGCGGAACTGGAAAGGCGGGTCGACAGCGGCGAGATGCAGGTGGCGTTTGCCCTGTATCCGACCAGCCTGTCGGATCTGATGGCGGTTGCCGACGCCAACGAAGTCATGCCGCCCAAATCCACCTGGTTTGAGCCCAAACTGGCCGACGGGCTGGTTTCGCACGTGCTGGATTGATAACCCGAACCGGCGAAGATATTCTGCGTACCAGCAGAGGTGTTACGCAGGCTGACGCCAGCGTGACTTACAGGATCAGGCTCAGGTGGAACCGCTTCACCTGTTTCACCCTGCAGGGGGCGCTCGGATATTCGAAACTTTTATTCAGTCTTCCTGAATCTCGGCTTCCTGGGTGACCCGCAAGACCTCTTCCAGAGTCGTATCACCGGCCAGGACCCGGCGTAGTCCGTCGGCGTGAATCGAGGTGGCCTGCTTGCGCACGTAGCGTTCCATGGCCTGTTCGCCCTTGCCGTCGTGGACCATCTGGCGCAAGGTGTTGTCGACCTCGATGACTTCGTAGATGCCGGTACGGCCCCGATAACCGAGTCCGTTACAGGCCTCGCACCCGACCGCCTGGTAGAGCGTCGGCGTGGTATCTTTGGCGGGATCGAGTCCCATATGCTTCATGTCGATCGGTCCGGCCTCGAACGGGGATTTGCAGTGTGGACAGAGCACGCGTACCAGCCGCTGGGCCATGACCCCCACCAGACTGGAGGCCAGCAGGAACGGCTCGATCCCCATATCGCGCAGGCGGGTGACGACACCGATCGCGGTATTGGTGTGCAGGGTGGAGAGTACCAGATGGCCGGTCAGGGAGGCCTGGATGGCAATTTCCATCGTTTCGACATCCCGGATCTCACCCACCATGACGACATCGGGATCCTGGCGCAGGATGGCGCGCAGGCCGCGGGCGAAGGTCATGTCGACTTTCTGGTTCACCTGGGTCTGGTTAATGCCGTCCAGATAATATTCGATCGGATCCTCGACCGTCATGATGTTGCGCTGGCGATCATTAATGGCGGCCAGGGCGGCATACAGGGTGGTGGTTTTCCCCGAGCCGGTGGGACCGGTAACCAGTAAAATGCCGTGGGGGTGGTGAATAATCCGTTCCAGCCGCTCAAGGTCGCCTGCCTGCATGCCAAGATGGGTCAGATCGAGCCGCCCGGCCTGTTTGTCCAGCAGACGCATTACCACCCGTTCCCCCTGGCCGGTCGGCAGGGTGGAGACGCGCACGTCCACCGGCCGTCCGGCCAGGCGCAGGGAGATGCGGCCATCCTGGGGCAGACGTTTTTCCGCGATATCCAGCCGGGCCATGACCTTGATGCGCGAGGTGAGCAGGGGCGCCAGTCCGGCCGGCGGTTGCAGTACCTCGCGCAATACGCCATCCACCCGAAAACGCACCACCAGACGGTTTTCGTACGTTTCGATGTGAATATCGGAGGCGTCTTCGTGGATCGCCTCGGTCAGCAACGCATTGATGAGGCGGATAATGGGCGCATCATCCTCGGACTCCATCAGATCCGTGGGCTCACCCAGTTCGCTGGCGACGCGAGCCAGATCGATGCCCTCGTCCATGCCGGCAATGGCATAGGCGGCATCGCCGGAGGTACGTTCATACAGATTGCGCAGCAGGGTTTCGAAATCCTCCGTGCTGACCGACTCGAGCATCAACGGCTGGCCAAGATGACGGCGCAGCTCGGCGATCGCGCCGGGATGGACATTGGCACGGCAGGCAACACGGACCGGGCCGGCGGTTTCCTCCGCGTTATCGCCTTCTGAAACGTCATCGGGCAGCGGCACCAGTCCGTGCTGGCGGGCAAAAGAGTAGGAAATGGAATTTGGAACGAGATTGTCAGCCATGGTCAGTCAATGCCTACTACCAGTTGTTGTTCGCGTCCGCCGCGTTCCACCTGCAGGCGCAGTTCGCGAACGGTTTCCAGTTGATTGACCAGTCCGCTCATCTGTTGCATGTCGCTGACCGGGATACCGTTCACTGCGGTCACAATATCATCCTCTTCGAGTCCGGCGCGCTGGAAATAGTCCCGCCCTGCAGATCGCGGCTGAATACGAAAGCCGCGAATACCGTCCTCGCTCATGATCGGCGTGAACTGGATCAGATCGGCAAGCCGCCGGGGATCGTTATTCAGCTCTTCCCGCAATTGGGTCAGTTCATTGCGCGGGATGTGGCTTTGTTCGGTTTCGACGGGTTCGGGGTCGCGCGCTGAACCGTCGACCGGAAATTCACCCGGCGATGCCGCCTGGACCCCGGCATCGGTTTGGGACAGTTCCAGTTTGTCGCGCGACAGGAGGAGCATCTCGAAGCGCCCGGCACGCGAGAGGATGACCCGATCCCGATGAACGTATTTGAGTATCGCGTTGCCGGGCAGATTCGCGCCGGTGGTATAGACCCGCTGCTCGTTGCCGCGGGCGATGATGGCGACCCCCTGGCCGTCCCCGCCGATGGCCAGGATCCCGGTCAGGCGTAAATTGAGGCGGGTTTTCGGTGCCTCGGTGGGTACCGCCGATTGACGTTGTTCCGTGGCGGGCGGGGTGCCGAACAGGTGGCTCTTTGCCAGATCCGACAGCGTGGTTTTCGGATTCTGCAGGGAGCTGCCGCGGAGGGTTTCGGTTTTTGTTGCACCGACCGGGGCGGTGACGCCGGCGCTTTTCAGCGGCACGGGCGGATCGGCCAGAAAAAACCAGGTCAGTTGTGCTGCGGTTGACGCCAGCAGGATCACCACCAGGGCCTTGAGCAAGGTGGCAAGACGGCGTACATACGGGGCACCGGTCTCCGCTGAAGCCAGACTGCCGAGGCGTTCGTTAAGCGTGTTCATGGGCGCTATTGTCCATCGGCGGGGGCTTGCCGTCGAGTCCGGGGTTGCGACGGCATGGCAAACAGGCGGCGAATCGTACCGCCCCGGGCCGGTTCCAGTGTCAACTCGACGGCCAGTAACTCGGGATTGATCCCCTGTTGTCCTCTGAGCGGCCAGCTGTCGGTGGTCAGCGTGGCAGCGGGGTCCACGGCACCACGTTCGCGATAATAGAATTCGAATTCCAGCGCCTCGAACCGGCGGGTCTCCCCGGTATCGCCGGCCAGCCGGGTTCGGTAAGTCGGCTCCTGCGGGCTGCCGTCAAGATGGCTCCAGATCAGCCGATAGAGTACGCCGTCTTCGAGCTGGTAACCGATTCGGGTCAGCCGGCTGCGTTGCGGGCCGGGGCGTCCGCCGCTGGTGACCAGCTCCAGGCGCGGGGCCATATTCAGTACATCGTAGGTGAGCGGCGGGTGTGTCTCGCCCCATTGATCGCGCCAGTTGCGTTGGGCCAGTTGCAAGAGATCGCGTTCGATGACGCCCACGGCCAGTTGCAGCTCGCCCAGCCGCTCCCCTTCGGCGACCACGCGGCTGCGGTTTTCCAGTACCACCTGCAGGCCGCCGTAAGCCATGGTCGAGACCAGCGCAAAGATGGACAGGGCGACCAGCAGTTCCAGCAGGGTGAAACCGGTTGTTCGGGCGGTGTGGATCATTGCGCCGCCTCCTCTTCACTCGCCGTTGCGCTGCGGGGCAGGCTGTGCCAGATTTCGCGCCTCACCACGGCCCGCTCGTCAGCGGCATCGGCGCGATAGACCGCCACTTCCAGACGCAGCAGGCCGGGCAGGTCGATCGCCATGGGCAGCGGCGGACTGGCCGCCTCGGCGGTGAGTTGCCACTCCCACGCCTGGTCGCCCAGTTCCGTTTTGCCGCGCCGTTTCCCCGGTCCCATAACAGGTTCGATCCCCGCCTCGATTCGGGCCAGGACGTTGTCGGCCACCCAGCCGGCGTAGGTCCGCTCGCGCAATTCAACGGTATTGATCGCGGTCTGGCTGCCCACCCGGATGGCCGCCGCCAGGGCGATGGCCAGTACGGCGACGGCCACCAGGACTTCCATCAGGGTAAAACCGCGTTGGGTGCTGTCCGCCATGGTTAACCCCGATCCTGTTCCAGCGTGAGGCGGCCGTTCATCTCGCCAATCAGTCGCAACTGGCGTTCGGGCTGGTCGCGATCCCGCAGCACCAGCTCAAAAGGGGTGAGGGTGCCATTTTGCTCCAGAAATATATTGGGCGAGGGATGTTCCGGGGCCCATTCCAGCTCGACGGGCCGGCCTTCCACCCGCAGTTCCAGCTCCAGCCCGGCGTCGCGCAGGGAGCGCGGTCGCAGGGTGCGGTCGTCGGGAATGTCGCGCCACTCCAGCACCTCGTTGTTAATCAGCTGCTGGCGTTGAAAGTGATAACCCTCGGCGGTAAAGGCGATACCGATGGGAGGCGCGCCGAGCATCACCTCATGGTGGGCCAGATTGATCAGCGCCACCAGGCGTTCGCCGCGTTCGCGCAGTGCGCGGTTCGGGTCCGAGACGTCGATCGAAAGAACCACCAGACCCGCGAGAATGGTCATGATAGCGATAACAACCAGCAGTTCCAGCAGGGTGAAACCGTGTTGGCGGCGGTCAGTCCAGATTCCAGTTGCCAATGTCAGCATTGACGCCTTCGCCTCCCGGCTTGCCGTCGGCGCCGAGACTGTAGAGATCGAATTCGGCATGTTGCCCGGGATTAAGATACTGGTAAGGGTTGCCCCACGGATCGCGCGGCATCTTGTCCAGATAGCCCTGCCAGTTGCGCGGCTCGGGTTGGCCGCCGGGCTCTTCCACCAGTGCCTCCAGCCCCTGATCGGTGGAGGGGTAGACGCTGTTGTCCAGACGATAGAGATTCAGTGCCGACTCGATGGCACGAATGTCCTGGGCCGCGGCATTGACCCGCGCGCTGTCCGGACGGTCCATGATGCGCGGGACGACGATACCCGCGAGGATACCGAGAATCACCACCACCACCATAATTTCAATAAGCGTGAAGCCACGCTGGGATCGTTTTGTCATGTCAGCTTCATTGGTTGGGATTGAACATCGTATTGACCTGGAACAGTTTTCAGATGATTAGTGTCATGGGTTGGCGTTTGCTTTGCAAGCGGGTTACCTCAGGCGGCCTTCCAGTTGGAGGCGATTGCCCAGCGGGGCCAGCGCGTTACGCAAGGCGTCACTGGCCTGATCGCGGGCACGGGGCCGGGCATCCAGCCGGTAGTGGCCGTCGGGGCGCAGTTGCCACTGGCCGTCGAGCGCCAGGGGCCCGCCATCATCACTCAGCTTGCCGTGGATGATACCGTCGTTGGCCTGCAGGTCGCTGATCAGGCCGCCCAGTTCAAACACCGTGTTATCGACCTCGACGCGGCCCTCCTGCCAGGCGAGGCGGCCGTCGAGACGCTGGATGGTGCCGTCATGATTCATCGCCAGATTTTCCACGGCCAGCGCGAGCTGGCCGTGCACTTGCGTCGGCATGGGGCTGTAGCGGGCAATGATCGGCTCAAGCCGGTTGGCCGGCAGCCGCCCGCTGATCTTTTCGCCGCCCAGGCGCATTGGCGAGAGATGGACTCGCCCGCGCAGAAACCCGCCTTCGGTGGCGGCGTCAATATCCACTCCAAGTCGGCCACCAAGCAGGGTGCCAAAGCGTACCTGCCAACGCAGCCGGTTTATCGCCATGCCCGCCACGTTCAGCTGTCGTAATTCGCCGTGCCAGATGGTGCCGGCCACCGTGTCGACCTGTACCCCGGGCGGTAACATCCCCCGATCGTCGATCTGTTGCCAGGCATGGTTGGCCGGCCAGCGGGCGAGCAGAAAAATCAGATAAAACAGCAGACCGAGCCCCAGCAACCCGAGCGTTGACCAGGGAAGGCGCGACAGGCGGGAGCGCAGCCGGTTCATTGGGTCATCTCCAGATTCAGCCGCACATCCACCAGTCCGCCAGCACCGGTGGCCTCGACCTGCAAGGCACTGACGCGCACGCCGCTGCTGCGTTCCAGCTCATCGATCCAGGTTATCAGTCGATCGAAGGCAACCCGTTCGAACCATATCTGCACGCCATAATCCCCCTGCGGCTGAACCCGGTTGAGTTGTTCACCCAGGCCGGCATTGCGCGCACTGCGGTCAACCAGACCGATCAACGACCGATCTTCGCTGGCGGGAAGCGTGCCCGACTGATTGGTGCGGGCACGGATCGTGGCGGCGGCCTGTTTCATCCAGGCATGGGTTTCGCGCAGTTCGACCAGTTCCTGTTCCAGGGCGGCGCGTTGTTTTACCAGCGGCTCCCAGAGTCCGACATAGGCAAACACGATCACGGCCAGCCCGCCGCCGACGGCAAGAATCCAGCGCTCGCGAAGGTTGCGCGCCTGCCACCAGAGCGTGATTTGCTGTTTCAGTGGCGCCAGTTGCTGATCAATTTGCGCGCGCAGGTTCATGTCGCTTCCCCGCGGATCAGTAAGCGGCCGTCCGCGCGCTTACCCCGTGTGCTGGCCGAGCGCAGTTCGACAACCAGACCCTCGTAGGCGGCCAGTTTTTCCCGGATCCGTTCCAGCGATTCGATCGAGGGTGCGCTCAGGTCCACCTCCAGCCGGCCGTCACGCAGACGCAGGGAACGCAATTGGGTGTCATCCCCCGCCAGTGCCGGACCGGCCAGCGCCAGCAGATTGCTCAGGCGCGGGTTATTATCGTCATCTTGTGTCGATTCCAGGGCGGCCAGGTGTTGACGCATCTGCACCTGCGGGTTGACCACCCGGCTGTCGGGGAACGTGTCTCGATAAATGGTTTCGATCGCTGTTTGCCGTTGATCCCGTTCGGCCTGCAAACGTTGTGTCTGGGCAAATTGCACGCTGTACTGGGCCAGCAGCCACACGACCAACAGCGCCGCGGCCGGTCGCAGGGGACGCCAGACCCAGTCCCAGCGAGCCTGACGGGCATACGCGCCCTGCAGGAGATTCACCACCTGGCGTTCGTTCAGGCGCGAGGCCAGTCGTGGTAACAGCGGCATGTCGCTGGTGGTGGTGTTAATGGCGACGTTGTCTTCGACTTCGGGATGGGCGGCCAGCACAGACTGTAAACGGGTTATCACTGTCTGCGGCGCTTCGATTTCCAGGTGAGCGGGGAGATCGTCGTCGTCCATTTCCTGCAGGGCGGCTTCCAGGGTCAGCAGTGCGGCGTCCGGCTCCAGGGTGTAACTGCCGTTACCCAGTTGCAACAACACCCGCTGTTCATCGGCCAGAATGTGCCATTGTTGCGTATCCAGCGGAAGAATGCCGTTTTCCGGGATCAGGGCGATCGGGGTGATCGCCAGTTGTGCCAGCGCCTGCTCCCAGGTTTGCATTCGTTCATGGTCCACCACCGCCGCGGTCAGGCCCGGGCCTTTCGTCGTCAGGCTGCTGGCAAAGTGGAAGTCGTTGATGTCACCGATGAGTCGATCTTCCAGGGTATAGGGTAAGGCCTGGGCGATGCGATCGCGACGCCGGGTTGGCAGATTGACTCGCGTGATCAGCACATCCGTTCCCGGTACGACGACGAAACAACGACGGCCGGCAAGGGCCTGGTGCAGATTGTCGCTGCCGCTGCGTGCCTGGTGTTCCAGTTCACCCCGGACATTGATAACGGCATATTCGTATGAGCCATCAGAAGCGGCGGGCAGATGGAGAATGAGCTGTTCTGGCATGATCGTTGTCCTGCTCTCGATAAGACCGAGTGTACCCCACATTACCGGGCTGTGGCCAAATCGGACGTCGGCGATCGCGGACAGGGTTGCTGATAGCGTTGCAGTACCGTTCCCCGGTCGCCGTCGATCACCGCGCACTGGCTGTAGAGGAACGTGTCCTGTCGGATGGCGATGGCCAGTTCGATGTAGCGACCCCAGGCGCCCTGTTTTTCGCTATCCATTTCCTCTTGCGGCGGGAATTCGTAGGCATCGCGCAGCAGGGGCGGCAGCGAGGCTTCATTAAGCGTGGTGCCGCTTTCGGGCAGCGCTGTCACATACGGTTCCAGATAATGGTAGGCGGTCGGATTCATGCCGCGGATCAGCAGCAACTCACTGGTCGAGAACAGCGGTTGATTGGCGGATCGGTAAGGCGGCGATTGACGCGTGTACCAGTCATCGTCGACCTCGGGATTTGCCCAGTCACGCAGTGCGCTGATAATTGCCCGGGATTCCAGCGCCATGTCGCTATGACGCCGGTTAAGCGCATCGACCAGGCGAATAAAGCCGGCCTCCGTTGCCTTATCTTCAGGATCCAGCAGATTGTTAAGATTAAGACGACAATGCAGATCCCTGAGGCGGGCCTGAATTTGAAAGCCGCCCATTTCCAGTTGTAACGGCGGGGTTTGACAGGTTCGGGTCAGCTCCTCGGCGAGTTCGGCATCGTTGCGTAAGGTAATAATGAGTTCGCTGGCCAGCGCTTCGATACTGCGGCCATACAGCTGGGCCTGACCGAGATTATACGTGGTCAGGGAGCGGCGCAGATCCAGCTGATGGCTGGCGGTCAACGAGACGGTGGCGACCGTGGCCAGAGAGACGATCAACAGGGCGGTGATCAGCGCGACGCCGGTATTTTTTTTTCTACCAGAATGAACAGCGAGTTTTTGAAATGGCGTCATCATTCCACGGCGGGATGATCCGGATAGAGAATTTGCAGCATTCTCAAGGTGGCCGCGGCTTCACGATCCCGATTCAGGTTTTCCAGCGCTTCGGCCTGAAGCGCCAGGGCATCCGCGGCGTGGCGGACATCCCGGTACTGTTCGGCCACCCAGGCGGCGCGTTCGGCGGCGGTGGCAAAATCGCCGGCTTGCATGTCCTCACGGGCGCGGCGCAATTCCTCGGCGGCCAGATCCCGACGCAGCTGTTGCATGCGTTGAAACGCGGTTTTTACTTCTTTACTTTCGGGATGGTATTCCACCACCTTGCGATAATAGGCGAAGGCCTGGCGGGCCAATGAGGTCTTTCGGGGGGAAGAAGTGTCTGCATTCCAGAGCGCCCGGGCGGCTTCGGCGCGCAGAAAACGGGCATAGGCACGCTCCGGGGTATCGGCCTCGCTGCCCTGTTCAAGCCAGGTACTGGTCTGTTCAATGGTAAGAGGGTAGTTTTTCAGGTGGTAATGGGTGTAGGCTTTTTCCAGCATGGCCTGTTGACCTTGCGGCGTGTTCGGATAATCGGACAACAGGGTATCCAGGTGAGCCAGCGAGGTCTCAAGCTGTCCGTCCTCGCGAGCGGCCATCGCCTGCTGGTAAAGTGCAACGGCCTCGTCATGTTGACGCTGGTCTCCCCCGAGCACGCTGCAGCCGGATGAGAGCGCCGCCAGTGCGATGACCGCGATGAGGTTGCAAGCGATACGTTGGTAGGCGATTTTTATCATAATTTTAATCATTCCCCTCGGGCGAGGATGTATGCAAGTACAAAAATATCATATCTGGCTGCAGCGTGTAGCGCTTTGTTTGCTGGTACTGGCGCTTTCGGCTCCGGGATTGGCACCGGCCCAGAGTCGTGAGGCCGCCGGCGACAAGATTACGCTGAACTTCGAAGAGGCGGATATTCGCTCGGTAATTGCGCTGGTCTCCGAGCAGACCGGGCGCAATTTTATCATCGACCCCCGGGTCAAGGGTAAGCTGACCATCATTTCCCAGCATCCGGTGGATCAACATCAGCTCTATGAAGTGTTTCTTTCCGCCTTGCAGCTTCACGGCTACACGGTCGTGTCGGGCGAGGGCGGGGATCGGGTCATACCCATGAGTCTGGCGCGCGGGGATCAGACCGAGGTGCTGGAACGCGACGAGGATGGCGGCAGGGGTTACGAGTTCGTCACCCGGGTGCTGGCAACCGAGTATGTTGAGGCGGCCAAACTGGTGCCGGTGTTAAGACCGCTGTTGACCAAGGACGGCCATCTTGCCGCCTATGGGGATAATAACCACCTGATCATTTCCGATTCCGCCGGTATCGTCGAGCGGGTTCGCAAGCTCATCCGGCAGATTGATCGCGATACAACCGGTGTCACGGAAGTGGTGGAACTGGAGCATGCCTCGGCGGCCGAAGTGGTGCGCATGGTAAAGTCCGTTGAAAACGAGGAGCGCAACGGTCGCCGCCTGCTGCTGGTTCCCGATGAACGCGCCAATCGTATACTCATCGGTGGCGATCCGGCTCGGCGTTCCTCGGTGCGCTCCCTGATTCGCCGGCTGGATGAAAAAGGTACTGAAGACGAAGGCATTGCCGTGATTTATCTGCGTTATACCGATGCCGAGGAGATGGTCCCCGTTCTGCAAGGCGTCGTCTCACAGCAGACAGTCAGCACTTCGAGCAGCGCGGCGGGCGGCGGTAAAAACGGAGCCGCGTCGCGCCGGGTTGCGTCTTCTGACGGCGATGTCAGTATCCAGGCGCACAAGAGTACCAACGCGCTGGTCATCAGCGGGCCATCTGGCGAGGTGGACGATCTGCGCTCGGTGATCAAACGCCTGGATATTCGTCGCGCCCAGGTACTGGTGGAAGCGATCATCGCCGAGGTCTCCATGGAACGCTTGCAGGAGTTTGGCATTCAGTGGGGCGCCTTCGGGGATACTGCCGTGGGGATGCTGAACTTTGGGGTGGCAGGCGCCGGCTCTTTGGCCAATATCGGCGCGGCGGTGGAGGCCGGCGGTATTCCGAATGTTGACGGTGCAACCGTTGGCGCCACCGATTCGCAAGGCGAGATCGGCGCCCTGTTGCGGGCCCTGCTGGCGGATACGGGCACCAACGTGCTTTCGACCCCGTCGGTGATGACCATGGACAACGAAGAAGCCGAGATCGTGGTGGGCCAGAATATCCCCTTCGTGACCGGCCGCGCGATCGAGGATTCCGGCCAGGCTTTCAATTCCATCCAGCGCCAGGATGTCGGTATCAAGTTGCTCATCCGGCCACAGATTAACGAGGGCGATGCCATCAAATTGAATATCGAACAGGAGGTTTCCTCGGTTGCCGAATCACTGGCAGGGGCGCAAGATCTGATCACCAACAAGCGCAGCATCAAGACCACCGCGATGGTGGATGATGGGCAGATCATCGTCCTCGGCGGGCTGACCTCCGAAGAGGCGGCTACGCGTAACCAGCGGGTTCCCGGGCTGGGCAGCATACCGGGGCTGGGCTGGCTGTTTCGTTACGACCGCTCTACTGTGCTAAAACGCAATCTGATGGTCTTTTTGCGGCCACGAATCGTTCAGGATCGGGATGACACTCGCGCGATCAGCAGCGCCAAATACCAGTTGATTCGCGCCCAGCAGCTGGCCAGCCGCGAGCGTGGGCTGGCTTTTCTGGACGATGAAATGATCCCGGTGCTGCGATCTTCCTCGGAATTAATGACCCTGCCACCGGACTTTGAGGATCGCGTCGGCCCGCCGGGTCGGGAGGGGGCTGACCGGGTTTATGCGCCGCCGCGGCCTGTGAATTAGGATCTGTTCCCATGCCGGCATTCGAATATCAGGCGCTGGAGGGTGACGGGCGCGCTCGCAAGGGCGTCCTCGAGGGTGACAGTGCCCGCCAGATACGTTCGCGGTTAAGAGAAGAGGGACTGACCCCGCTGAGCGTGGCGGAAGTGACCGCAAATGAACGCCAGGCAGGGGTTCGTCTGTTACCCCGTCGCGGCGTACGCGCCGGCGATCTGGCCCTGATGACCCGACAGATGGCCACACTGGTGCGTTCCGGCCTGCCGTTGGAGGAGGTGCTGCGCACCGTCGCCCGCCAGACTTCGCAACCGCGTTTGCAGAGTGTGCTGGTCGCGGTACGCACCCGTATTACCGAAGGCCATGATCTGGCCGGCGCGTTGAGCGAGTTTACCCATGTTTTCCCCGATATCTACCGCGCCTCGGTGGCCGCCGGCGAACAGTCCGGTCACCTGGATGTGGTCCTGGAGCGCCTGGCCGAGTACACCGAAAAACGGCAACAGATGCGCCAGAAAGTCCAGCTGGCGCTGTTCTATCCGGCCATCCTGACCGTCATGGCGGTGCTGGTAACCGTTGCCTTGCTGGGCTATGTGGTCCCCGAGGTGGTACAGGTCTTTGAAAATATCAATCAGGAGCTGCCGGCGCTGACCGTGGGCCTGATCGCCGTCAGTGAGATCGTGCAATCCAGTGGCCTGGCGATTGCCGGGGTGCTTGTCGTCGGTGTTTTTTTACTGACGCGCCTGCTGCGGCGACCGGAACCCCGACGCAAGTGGCACCGGTTGCTGCTGCATTTGCCCGTGATGGGCAATCTGGTACGCGGCAGTAACAGCGCGCGGTTCGCCCGGACTTTGTCGATTGTCTCCGCCTCCGGGGTGCCGATTCTCGAGGCGCTGCGTATCGCGGGGGAGGTGGTCAATAATGTCCCCATGCACGAGGCCGTCTCCGCCGCCGCCCGGGAAGTGCGCGAGGGCGGCTCACTGGCCCGTGCCCTGGAGCGCAGCGGTTACTTCCCGCCGATGACCGTGCATCTGATCGCCAGTGGCGAGGCCAGCGGTAATCTCGACACCATGCTCGAACGGGCCGCCGAAAGTCAGGAACAGGAACTGGAGATGAGCACCGGCATGATCCTCGGCATCTTCGAACCGGCCCTGATACTGGTGATGGGGCTGGTCGTGCTCACCATCGTCCTGGCCATTCTCCTGCCGATTTTCGAAATCAACCAGCTGGTGCGTTAAGTCGCCGACCCGCCATAGACCGGCTGAAACAAACAAGCCTTCAAGCTGACTGCTTATGAAAAGCCGTCATATCGTTTGTATGCAGCCCCGCTTTCGGGTTCCCGAATTCTTGCGATCTTTCTTTTCGTCCGGAAGTTGTCGACATACTGTTTGTATCAGTTTCTCCCGCGGCAATGGCCGCCTTTCTTGACAGCGGCAACGGAGTGATCTCCTATAGTTAAACTTCCCTGATTGTTCTGGCCTGCCTGGTGAGGGGCAAAGTATGGGGCGTTGTAAAATAACGCGATGCAGGGGAGGGTCTCTGGCTGAACAATTTGTGCACCCGGTCAGCCCCGCGTTGAATGGTCGAGGATGACAACAGGATTGCAAATTCTCACTGCCGGAGGCCCTGGGTCGCCAAATTGCAATTTGCAGTTTGGCGAAAGTCGAAAACATCAATAAATATCTTGTATATCAAAAAGTTACCCGCCTGGCATGTAACCTGCATTATATGTTCCAGCGGGTACGGGAGGAGGTAAACATCATGATGATGCTGTTCAATTTATTCCGCGGCCCGAAACGGCGACAGAATCGGCAGATCACCGAGCAGTCGCGCGAAGTAGAACTGACGGATGGACGGAGGGTCAATGTCCGCCAACGGGTGGAGTGTTTGGGCGACGGTTGTCCCAAACCCCAACTGTTGACGCTGAAGGCGTTATCGCTGGTCGAGCCCGGTGAAGTGGTGGAACTGGTGACCGACAGTGTCACCGCCGCGGAGACCATCTCGGCCATGATGAATCTGGCTGACGGGGAATACCTTGCAACCGAACGTGACGAGGGAGTCTGGCGGGTTTACATACAACGCCTGGCGGACGGTGCAGCAGAGCAAGTTTGACAAGCGGTTCTGGTTTGGAATTCTGACCAGCTAAGTAGTAACTGGATTATCCTGCGGGGGATTGATGAGCGAACACACTGCAACGGCAACAACAAAAATTGAAAATTCAGGAGAAGGGCTGCTGCATCGTGGCAGTATTTGGTCGATTATCATCGTGGCGCTGGTGGCGATTGCCTCGGCAATCGCGTTATCCGCTGACACGCGCTGGATCTATCTGCTGGTTTATGCGTGGTTCGGATTGATCTACGGTCTGCTTTTGCAATACGGGCGGTTTTGCATGGCGTCCGCGGTGCGGGATCTGTTTGCCGTGCAGGTGCCGAGGATGGCGGTCGGGATCATGATTGCCACGGCGCTCTTTTCACTGACCGCGGCACTGGTGACCGTCAGCGGCACCAGTACCTTTTATCCCCACCCGCTGGGCTGGCACATCATCATCGGCGGGCTGATTTTCGGCTTCGGTATGATTTTTACCGGGGGTTGTGCCTCCGGATCGCTCTACAAGAGCGGCGAGGGCAATGTCGGCTCCATGCTGGTGGTGGCCAGTATCTCCTTCTCCCAGGCACTGTTCGTCGATCTCGGTTCCTGGTCCAACGCCTTTGCACCGGCGTCATGGGCACAATCCGCGGCCGAAAAGGGCATGCCGGCGGAGTTGTCGGTAACCGACGGCTGGTTTGACCAGTTTATGGCCGGCTATATCTGGGATCTTTCGGGCGGCACGGTCGGCCAATGGCTGGATTCCGGCAATCAGTGGATTGACGCGTTTATCGGCAACGCCTTCCTCAGCGCAATTCTTCCTGTTCTGGTACTCGTTTTATTGCTTTATATCTTTGCCTATCGCAAGGGCTATCTGCGCCGGCACAAACAGGATACGCCGGGCATGGGTTTCGAGCTGCGCGGTATCTGGGCAATGATTACCTCATCGAAAAATACCGCCCTGGCCGGCATCGGTCTGGGGGTATTCGCCGGCTTGCATATGTGGGTCACCGGTTCCTTGCGGGAGCACTATCGCATTTTCAATTTTGGCGAGCTGCTGGAGAAGATGGGGCATACCTCCGGGCTTTCCATTCAGGGTACGGTTTTTGACCCGGGTTACTGGTATATCACCACCCAGGAAGCCCAGCTGGGCGGCTGGGTGCTCAACAAGGCCGGCGTTGAAAACATGGATAACGTCTATTTCGGGCTGAATAACGGTCTGCCGAGTCCGGAAATCAATGCGCCGTTGCTTATGTCAGCGGGCATTATCCTCGGGGCCGCCGTGCTCGCCCTGGCGCGCCGCGAGTTCAAATGGAAAATACCGGATATGGAAACGGCCATTTTCGCCATTGTCGGCGGGGCCATCATGGGGATCGGCGCGCGTATCGGCATGGGCTGTAATGTCGGCGCATTCTTCGCGGCGGTCACCAATGGCGATCTGACGGGCTGGCTTTTCCTGGCCGGCATGGTGATTGGCGGCTACATCGGCGTGCGGACCTTTAACAAGTGGCTGATGTATCGCATGTCCCGTAATGATGACCTGGAATTGTAACAAGCTGTAGCGGCGGACAGTCTCGAACTGTCCGTCGAATATTGACGTAAGGAAGAGGAAGGAAGTAACCATGGCAATTAAATTTGAAAAAGTCGATGAAGGTGATTACCTGCTGGATGTGACCGGCTATGTCTGCCCGCATCCGCAAATGTATACCAAGAAGGCCCTGCAGAAGATGGACGGCGGCGATGTGCTGACGCTGAAGTTCGACAATCCCTCCTCGGGGGAGTCGATCATGGCGATGTGCGAATCCGAAGGTAATGATCTGTTCAGTCGCGATGAAGATGCCGGCACCTATGTCTGGAAGATCCGCAAAGGGGCGGCCTGATGCGGCTGGGTGTTGTTGTCACAGATGGACAATTCGCGCAACAGGCGATTGCCCTGCTCAAGGGCGCGCAGGCCCGTGGCTGGCAACTGCGCTGTTTTTTGACCGACTCGGGGGTGAAATTACTCGGGGATGAGGTTTTTCGGGCGTTTCTCGATGGCAGCGAGGCGCATGTGTCCCTGTGCGAATTGTCCGTGGATCGCTATCCCGGTGCGGATCCCCACGAGGCCGGGCTGGCCGATCGGGTCATCATCGGCGGCCAGTACCAGGATGCGGAGCTGGTCAAAAACAGTGATCAGGTGATTGTTCTTTGAAGGAGATGAGATGAGTGAGACCAAAGAGATCCTGGTCATTGCCCGGGATCGCAAGAGTGAGGCGTTGCGCATGGCCACGGGGCTGACCCTGCTTGACGACGTGGTGAATGTGGCCGTCTGGGGCGAGCTGGATCGGGATGACGACGAGGTGGCGATGCAGCTCGAAGCCCTGGATTTTTCGGATGTCCCGGTGACCGAGCTGGCGACCAACATGGCCGCGAAACTGACCGGGATGATCAACCAGGCAAATGTGGTGTACATAGTATGAAAAACGAGAACAAGGTGATGTTGATTAGCGTGGCGGGCGGTCAGCCGGATTTTGACGAGACGCTGTACCGTGCCTTGCAGGATGAGGGGCTCACCTGTGCCCGGTTTGACCTGGACAGTGAGCTGGAACGGGTGCTGGATACGCTCGCAAGCGGCGCCATGCCGGTGGTGCTCAAACCCGCCCCGCGCTGATTGCAATTTACCACCGGCCATCGCCTGTTTGCGTAACTGCAATGTACCCGGTTCGGGCTTTTTAAGCTAACAGATTGATAAAAAAGAGAAATGTTGTTCTGGCACGTTACATGCAAACAGTTTTGACGAAGCAGGCTTGAGACAGTGGCCGACATTCAGGAGAGAGGATGAGATCATGAAAAAAACAGAAGCACAGCTCAATGAGACAATCAACAGCTGGCGAATACTGGCAAGAGGCGCGGCACTGGTTGCCGTGATGGGGCTCGCCGGTTGTGTCGACAGCGACGAAGATTCAGTCAACAGCAGTGATAATGTCACCACAAATTCCGCGGCGGATATCGCCCAGGAATCTGCTGACAGTTACGACGACAACGTCAATGGTCTGATTTCCGGCTCGACGCTGGAGAGCTGGATCGATGACTGGGAGACCAATCGGCCCAGCGGGATCAGTGGACACCTGGTCATTCTGCAAATCCATCCCGGGATGGCGCGTTACACGCAGGATACTGACGAGGTTGCTGGGTACGACGAGACAAACGATCTGACGTATATCTCTCCGAACGAAGCCGGGGGTGTTCGCGTCTATTCAGTGGATCACAACGATCTGCGCATGGACCGCTCCAACGGGGTGCTGACCACTCGCAGCATGGTGGCGGATGGTCCGACTATCGACGGCTTCCTGCAGGACCATCAGATCGACCCCACGGAGGACATGATTGTCTTCGCGGTCGGGCAGGGCGGAAACTTCCAGGCCATGAAGCTCGGGCGCGGCTGGTACACCATGCGCTACTGGGGTGTGGAGAAGGAGCATCTCGCCGTACTCAATGGCGGGGCGCAAGCTGTGATGGCCGAGAACTATATGGGGCCCTCGGCCAGCGACCTCCCCTCGGCGCCCGGTGATTTCAGCGTCCGCGAACTCGAGCAGGACAATACCGCCCTTCAGGTGACCCTGGAAGAGATGATCCAGGAGGCGAGCAACGCCACCGGGGATGTCTTCATCTGGGACGCCCGGAATATCGAGCAGTACAATGCGACCGAGGATCCGTTCCAGAATGGCGGTTCCGCTCAGGGCCATCCGAACGGGGCCGTGGAACTCAATTACTCGAATCTGCTCATTTCGGATGCTACGCAGACACCTCGATTCCTGTATGGCTATCAGGACGACAGCGGCGATTGCCCCGGCGACGACACGTATGACCTGACCGAGGCCGCTCCCGGTAACGGGGATTGCTACTACCCCTCGTATGCCTGGCGCTCCAAGTCGGAACTCGAGACGGCGATGGATGGTGGCCTCATCAATGGCGCCCGGTTCCAGGATCTGAACGGTGCCCTGGGTTTGGGGAATGCCTACCAGGACGGGCAGGAGGTCTGGACCTACTGCGAGACGACCTATCGCGCCATGGTGACCGGCTTTGCGACTGCCGGTATCCTCGGACTGCCCACCCGTTTCTACGACGGGGCCATGGTCGAGTGGCACACTTTGTCCAACGCCTATGACAAGTACGGTAATCAGCTCCTGCCGGGGGATTCCCCGTGGCGGGCCGACAAGAACAGTGTCTCGTACTTCGCATACAACGAGCAGTCCCTGACGGAGCCCCGTCGGATCGATGACCCCTACGCCGATAACACCAATGCTATTATCAATGAAGATCGGGCCTACAAGATCTCCGGTAGTGGTGATAGTGACGGTGGTGGCGACGATGACGGCGGTGGCGCGCTGCCCCCCAATCCGTGTGGGGGATAACAGCGGTTGGCAAGTTTGACCGTACAACATATATGAACCTCCCACTTGAGGCCCGTCTCTGACGGGCCTGTTTTTTTTGCAGGGAGAGAAAGCGTGAACAGAATAACGACACTCCTGATTCTGGCCGGCGCGATTGGCGTCGGTCTGCTGCTGTACCGCTTGCTGGTGCCGCCGCAGGAGGATGTTGAAAGCTTTCTCGGGCATCACTGGGAGCGCCCGATTCCGTTTCAGGGGCCTCCGCCAGCCGCATTCAGTGATCTGGAGGCCTCGCTGGATCCGCAAAGCTGCGCGCAATGCCATGCCGAACAGCATGCCGACTGGAAGCAAAGTCTGCACAGCGAGACCTTCTCGCCGGGTTTGCGCTGGCAGCTGCAATTAATGACCCCCGAGCAGGGCAAGAGCTGTCTGCAATGCCATGCCCCGATGAGCGAACAGGTGACCCTGGTGGCGGCCGAACGGGGCTGGCCCGGTGCGCCGGCGGAGGCGCCGCCGGCGCATATTCCCCGCGATCTGCACGAGCAGGGACTGGCCTGTGCCGCCTGCCATGTGCGAAAGCACGAGCGCGTGGGACCGCCGCCGCGCGATCCGAACATCGATCCCGAGCAGGGCCCGCATGGCGGATTTACCGCGAAGGCCGCCTTCAAAGACAGCCGGTTTTGTGCCGCCTGTCATCAGTTTCCCGAGGACGGGCCGCGGGTCAACGGCAAGCTGCGCGAGAACACGGTGGTGCAATGGCAGCAGTCGCGCCATGCCGAGGAGGGCCGCACCTGCCAGCGTTGTCACATGCCGGGTCGGCGCCATCAGTGGCGCGGCATTCACGATCCGGCGATGACCGCCTCGGCCCTGGAGACGACCTTTCAGGTGAGCGACGATCGGGTCGTGGCGGCGGTCAGCAATACGGGTGCGGGCCACCATTTTCCCACCTATATGGTGCCGGAGATCGAACTGCGCCTGGAACGGGTCGCCGCGGATGGCAAGCGGCAAGCGCTTGCCCGCGAGATCATCGCCTGGCGCACCAACCTGGCGTTGACCGAGGAGCTGTTCGACACCCGGATCAAAAGCGGCGAGACGCGGGAGCTTGAGGCCGATCTGTCCCCGGCGCTGGCACAAAACGAATCGCTCGAGCTGGTGATGGCGGTCGCGCCGCGGCGGTTATACGAGCGGACCTTCGAGGACTACCAGCAACGGCAGGGCGACAAACTTGACCCGGCGGTGCGCGCGCTGCTGACCCTGTCCATTGCCGAGGCAAAAAACAGCCATTATCAGCGCATCCTGGCGCGTTATCCGGCCCGGGTTGCAAATTGAGGCCGGGCCCGGGCCCGATTTCACTCTGCAACGCGCTATGGGTATGGGTTGGCTGTAAGCGGTTGATATATAATGACTTAAAAACTTGGCATGGCATCTGCAAGAAAACAAACAAGAAAACAAATGAGATGGGAAACGTAATGCACAAACGAATTTGCCGAATCCTGGTAACCGGGTGTGCCGCCGTCATGTTTGCCACCCTGTCGACGGCGGCCGAGGCCGACGGGCCCCGGCTCAAATTCAAGGGCAAGGGGCCTGTTTGCATGTGCGCCAACGGCGGGTTGACCGAGGACGATATCCGCCGGGCCAACGAGGCGCGACAATCCCGACTCGAACATGTTCGCAAGCAACAGGATCGTCCAAACAGGGAAGGTCGTGGTGGTGACAGGGACGAATCAAATAACCAAGAGTAAAAGTGAGGAGAGCAAACGATGAAAGGCCGTATGAAAGACATCATGAAAAAGCTGGGGCACCGCTTGAAGTGGGGTGTGTCAGTGAGTGTGCTGGCGATCGGGGTCGCGACAGTCTGGAGCATGATTGCGGTCGATGCCACGACATACAATCCCGAAGGGACGGAATACCATGGTTGGGGGGCCGATACGATTTCACAAATTCACGAAGGTATCGTGATGACCGCGCCGATTAACATCGCCAATGCCTGTGGTCTGGGGGCATCTTCCTGTTTTAAATGCCATAGCGGCAGACGGGCCGAGAAACCCGGAGACAATCTGTGGCACAGCCAGCATGCAGAGGTGAACTACTCCTGCACGGGCTGTCACGCCGGGAATGACCGTTTGATGCGAGAAAGTATGGCGCACAGAGGGTTAGTCAATGATCCACGCAAGGAATCGGGGGAAACCTGTGCAAGTTGTCATAGTGAAAAAGAAGTTGTCGAGTTCCTGAAAATTTACGCTGAAGAATGATATTCGATCATTTAGGAGAGAGCAGATGAATATAATCAAATATAATTTGCAAAGCCGCAAAGGCTTGACTGCCGGATTTCTGACACTGGGTCTTGCCCTCGGCGGCAGTGCCCAGGCAGGCCCCACACTGCAGTACGGGGAACAGGGGTTCCTTCAATTCAACTATGCCGTGCAATTCTGGGGGCAGAGCCGGGGTTATACCTCGGCGACAGACGATGGCGATACCAACGATTTCTTCCTGCGCCGCAACCGCATAACACTGATGGGGCAATATAACGACTATGTCGGTTATTATGCCCAGCTGGAAGCGGGGAACGACAGCAAGGGCGGGAATGATGATCGTGCGGTTTACTATCGGGATGCTTACCTGACCCTGGACTACTCGGATCCTATCCGGTTTATTGCCGGGCGCTTCAAGAACACCTTCAGTCGTGAAAACCTGGAGGCCTGTCTTGAGCCGCTGACCCTGGATCGATCTGAGTCGCTGACTTATACGCCTTATGGCGGGACACGCGATACAGGTGTTGCCATGTGGGGTAATCTGGCAGACGGTATGTTCCAGTACCGGGTGATGGTATCCGACGGTCGCGAAGGCGAAGAAACAGTGTCCGACAGCCCGAGACTGACGGGGCGTGTTCACCTCAGCTTGCTGGATCCTGAATACGACTACGGCTACCGGGGTACTTATCTGGGGACACAACAGGTGCTGACGATTGGTGCGAGTTTCGACCAACAGGATGATATTGCATATGGCAGTTACTCGACCCGCGAGGATCCCAAGGATTACTCGGCATCCACGGTGGATATCTTCTATGAACAGCCTTTCGACTTCGGTACGCTAACGCTCTCCAGTGCGGTATTCGACTACTCGGTTGACGGCTTTCCGACGGATCCGGATCCCGAGTTGAATGCCAATGTGGAACGTGAAGGGATGTATGCCAAGGCGGGTTACCTGCTTCCGAACCCGGTCGGATTGGGGCGTCTGCAGTTCTTCCTCCGGGCCGAAGAGACGGAATACGGCGAGGAACTCGGCCTGTCCGATCGAAGCTGGAACAGCGTCGGCGCCAATTACTATCTCAATGGTCAATCCCTGAAGCTCACATTTGAACATGCCTCTATCGAGTTCGACGAGCAGCATGCAACCAATCCGGCGCTTCAGGACTACGACCAGACGACCGTAGGTCTGCAAATGATCTTCTAGTAATAGTAGATGTATACAAGCTGACTGACGCCAGGCCGCGTCAGTCGGCGAGTTGCAGAATGCGGATTTTCCTGCATCAAATCAGATTGATTGAATACGCTATCTGCCATGGTATACCATGGCGGATAGCGTGCTTTCATGGTACGGGCGGTGGTATCAACCGCTGCCGGTACTGTTTGTATAGCCGCGTCAATGACGCACGAGGGGCCAACAGGTAGAAAATGAGCGGGATTGTCGTATTGGCTGTGATCCTGGCGGCTGTGCTTGCCGTTGTACTGGTGCTCTATGTCCGTGATCGGCTGATACTTGCACGCTTGCACGAGAGCATCCTGGATGCCCAGGAAGGAACCCTCGAGCCGCTCAAGGTGGAAGTCCCGCCGAATAATCAGCTCAATGCCCTGGTCAAGGATTTCAACGTGATGATGGGCGCGCTGCGCTCAATGTTTGATACCGTTGAAAAGTGTCAAATGCGCGTAATGAATGAGCGCAACAAGATGAATGCCCTGCTGCAAAGTCTGCCCGGCGCGCTGCTCTCGATTGATGATAACTTGCGTGTTACTGCAATAAACAGCCAGACAGAAGACCTGTTCGGTTGTCGATCGGCCGAGCTGGAAAATCATAATCTGTTTGATTTGCTGGTAGTCGACGAGCGTGATCGGGAAATTTTACGTGATGCGTTCCTGTACAAGCGCCAAATACATAACCATGTTCTACATACACGGCTTAACAATCGTGAGCTCTGGCTGGCGCTGAACATGTCTTTTTTGACGGAAGAAGATGTGGGTATGGACGCCGTGCTTATCTTTCAGGATATAACCGACTATAAAAACCTGCAGGAATCCGTCTATTATCGTGAAAAACTGGTTGCAATGGGACAGTTGGCCGCCGGTATCGCCCATGAGCTGAATACGCCGCTGGGGAACATTATTGGCTACTCCCAGGTATTATCGGATAACGTATCTGATTTGGAAAAGCAAACACATTACACCGGCATTATTGTCAGCGAGGCGAAAAGATGTTCGCGTATCGTTCAGGATCTTTTGAATTATGGGCGCAAAGATCAATGCTATGGTGATGGGTGCAACGTTAATCAGTTAATCCGCGAATTACTCGATACATTCTCAAGCTGTCGGTTGCAACGGCAACCGGTTGATATTGATCTTGATCTGGATGAAAACGAACCTTTGGTTAACGGTGGTTGTGGCGAGCTGGACATTGTGTTTACAAATTTGATAATTAATTCGCTGTCTGCTTTGGAGGGTCGTGAAGAACCTCTGATACGCGTCCGTACCCAGGTAGTCAATAACAAGGAAGTTCTGGCGACAGTGGAGGATAACGGGCCGGGCGTCTCACCCGAGATCCGCGGCAGAATCTTTGATCCTTTCTTTACCACCGGTGAAATGGGACATGAAAGCGGGCTGGGACTTGCAATAAGTCAGGCAATGATTGGTCGTCGTGGCGGAAGTTTGCGACTTGATTCCTCATGTTCAACCGGAGCCCGGTTTGTCATCCGGCTGTATAGAGAAGCAAAATGAGTGAGGCGTTATCAATGACGTTGGAAGAACATGAGGCGCCGAATGACGTGCGGCCTGTAGTACTGATTGCCGAAGATGATATTAATATGCGTAAACTCATAGCGACAATGCTTGAGGATATGCCGGTCAGGGTCATTCAGGCAACGAGTTCCCAGCAGGCGCTGGACTATATAGAGTCCGAACGAATTGACGTGGTGGTCACCGACATGTGTATGCCCAAGGTTGATGGGCTTGAAGTTCTACGGTTTGCGCGTCAACATGATCACCTTACCCAGGTTATCTTGATAACCGGTTATGGGACGGTTGAGTCCGCGGTAGATTCCCTCAAGGCCGGGGCTTTTGATTATATCAGCAAGCCGTTTGATAATACGGAATTACGCCACACAGTGGAGATGGCTGTCGAGCACAATCGTCTGGCCCGCGAAAACAGGAGCCTGCGACAGAAAAGTGGTATAGCCGATGATATTGAAATTGTGGGTCGATCGGCCTCTATGGACGAAGTCGATAGACTGATTAATGCGTCTGCGGCGTATGATTGTGGTGTACTTGTCAGTGGCGAGAGCGGCTGTGGCAAGGAAATGGTGGCGCGTAAAATCCATAATCTTTCAGGGCGATCAGAGGGAAATTTTGTTGCTCTGAACTGTGCCGCTGTTCCGGAAAATATTATCGAGAGTGAATTGTTTGGTTATACACGAGGGGCATTTACCGGTGCTGATCGCAATAAACCCGGATTGCTGGAAAAAGCAAACGGGGGAACGCTGTTTCTTGACGAAATTAACAATGCTTCACTGGGTTTTCAGGCAAAACTGTTGCGGGTGCTTCAGGACGGAACCTATTACCGTATTGGCGACACCGAACTACGGGAGATGGATGCGCGAGTGATGGCAGCCAGCAATCGCAGTCTTCAGGAACTTATTGATAACGGGGAATTTCGTCAGGACCTGTACTATCGGTTGAAAGTGATAGAAATCGATATTCCCTCCTTGCGCGAGCGCCGTTCGGATATACCGGTGCTGGCTCACTACTTTTTGCATAAACATTCCCAACGCCTGGGTAAACCAGTAACAGATATTAGTACCAAAGCCCTTGGCGCGCTCATGCGTCACGACTGGCCCGGTAATGTCCGGGAACTGGAAAATGTGATTCAGAGGATGTTGATTCTGAGCACGGAAGATAATTTGAATGAAGATGTCTTGCCTCCCGAGTTTCGTGAGGGTGTCGAATCGCCAACACGTGCGCTGGATTGTATGCCGCCACAGAGCCTGGAAGAACTGGAGGCGTTTTTTATTCAGAAAACCTTACGCGAGCAAGCCGGGGATCGGGCAATGACGGCCGAAATACTTCAAATCGACAAGTCCACCTTGTGGCGGAAAATGAAGCGTTACGGGATTACCGAGCCCTGAGTCGCTAAATAACTGTTCCTGTCAGAAGCCTTCTTCGAAGTCGTAATTCAACTCCGGGCTGGGCTCCTGCAGGAAGTGGCCCTGGAAGAAATCGATACTGCATTGCCATAGCACAGCGAGGCTGTTGGCATCCTCAACGCTGGTCGCGATACTCAGAATGCTGCGCTCGCCGGATTCGCTGGTAATTTCCTTGACCTTGTCCTGATGCTCGACGTTTTGGGCAAGGTTTTGAATCAGATTGGCGTGTATCTTGATATAATCGACCGGCAGCTGTTTCATGGACTGGAAAGTATTCTGCTCCATGCCGAAGTTTTCAAGGGCCGTGCGGCAATTAAGCTGTCTGAAACCGTCAACAAGTTTCTTCGCCGCATTAAGGTTGTTCAGTGCGGTGTCTTCGCTGATTTCAAAGGTGAGCAGAGTCGCATCCAGGCGTACTGACTTGATGCGCTCCGTTACCCAGGGTAAAAACTCAGGATCGATCAAAGAGCCCTGTGACAGCTTTATGAAAAAACGAGTCTGTTTTTTCTGCTGCATGCGTTCGCTCAGAACCTTGAAAGTATTGGCGATTATCCAGCGATCGATATATTTCATCAGGTCCGTCTGATTGGCGGGCGGGATGAATTCAGAAGGCGGAATCTCTTCGTTCTTCTCGTTCAGCATACGCACCAGCACTTCATAATGTTCGCCTGTTTCGCCATGCAGGCTGACGATCGGCTGGTACAACAGTCTGAACCGATTTTTTTTGAGTGCTTCCTTAATGCTGTGTGACCAATGAGCGATCTGTTCCTGCTCTTCCAGGTCTTCCACTGCCGGGTTGTAAATATAATAACGATTGCCGCCTTCTTTTTCCGCGGCATGGAAACCCTTGATGGCGCGATTAACCGCTTCCTGGGTGTTTTTTACCGTTTCGTTAATATGCGCCACCCCGATGCAGGCCTTGGCGCTGACAATCTTGCCATTGATGTCCGAGGAGTGGTCCTGAATCAGCTTGATCAGTCCGCCGGCAATCTTTTCCGCCCGCTTTATGTCGGTGTCGGTGAGCAAAAAGGTGAAATGATGGCCTTCAAAACGGGCAAGGGTCCCCATTGAGCCGACTTTGCTCTTGAGCATACCGGCGAGATCGGTGAGCAGAAGATCGGCACCGGAAATGCCATGTTCTTCCTTATGTTTCTCGAACTCATCGATGACGATATAGAGCAATGCCCCCTGCGCCTTGTCGCCAACCGTTTTGGCGACGATTTTGTCAACCTGCTCCAGGAAGTAGTTGCGGTTGTACAGACCTGTCAGCAGATCCTGCTTGCTCAGCACATTGAGCTGTTTTTCCAGTTCCTTGGTATTGGATTGATCGCGAATAATGATTTGCGAGCAGACTTCGCCCTCCATGCTCGCAGTGGAGAACTCCATGGTGATCTTGAATTTGGCCCCCTCCAGAGTCTGCCCGTGGACGTCCAGGGTATCGTCGGTACTCTGACCTTTGGCGTACTTGCGCAGAAAGTCTTTCAGTTTGGTGTGGTCTTCACTGCTGACCATATCCAGTATCGGCACGCCTTCGATGTCTTCAAGAGTGTCGTAGCCAAACATCTTGAGGTAGGCGTTATTGGCGTAGATATGCATGCCGTCATGGACGTATGAAATGGCGTCCCGGGAGTTGTCGATCAAATCGCGGGCACGCTTTTCCGATTCGTGCAGCATTTTTTCATTGCGCCGCCTATCCCGCCGGTTGTTCAGATCATTGACTTCGCGTTTGATGAGATGCTTGAGCCGTTCGTTCTTGCCCAGTTCGATGCTGTCCCGTGCGCCAACCTGCAGGGCATCAATCGCATCATCCATTTGACCTGCAGGTGTCACCACGATGACAGGAATATCGCGTCCGGATTTAACAATATAGTCGACCGCCTGTTTGGCGCTGATCAGGGGGGTGGTCTGTTTGGCCAGCACGATATCGACGGGGTTCTCTTCCAGGGCTTTTTCCAGATCCTCGGCATCCTCGACACGGATGTCGCGGATGATATGCCCGGCGTTGCGCAGGGTGTTGATCAGGCTTTCGGCCTCTTCCGGATTGTCGAAAATAGTCAGGAGTCTGAGAAGTTCCGCGTCACTCACCGTGAGTCCTTACCCTTTTGATTTTTCTTGTATTAACGGCGTATCCCGTAAGCGTATCATGTCACCGTTCAGGCGCGCAGGGCAAGTAGAGCGCTCGCCGCAGATACGGTTATTGGCCGAATGTGCCGGGCTTGAAAGGGTCAGATGCTCGACCAGACCTCGGAGAGGGCGTCATCCTGATGGGGGGCATTGTCGCGGGACGAGTCCGGCGCCGTGGACTGGAACTGGAACTGGGCAAACAGTCCGGTATTTTGCAGGGCGTGGGTGAGGACCACGGGCAGTTCCTTGCCGAGGATGTTGAGCACCGCATGTTGGCCGGGTCGCCAGGGCACCGGGCCGGTAATCAGTGTGGCGGGCTGGTGCATGGCGCGGATTTCGGGGAGCATCAGGGTCCGCTGGTAGTTTTCCGGGTGATTGCTGGCGACGGCGGGCCGGATACCCACGGCCGCCGCAGCGGGGTTGAGCATCTCAATTCCCATTTGCACGGTTTTCCCGGTCGGATCCTCGGCCTGGATGCCGGCGAATTTCAGCCAGCGGATGACGCCGATTCCCCATTTGAGGGTCTTGCCGTTGTGGCCGTGGCGGATGCCGACCACTTCGCCGACCTGGGCCTGGGTCGTGGCCGCCTCATGGTATTCCAGGCAGTAACCACTGGCGCTTTCATTGAGGATCAGCCAGCTGCCCGCCCGATAGTGTTGCGCCGGATCGCTTGAGGCGAGTTCCTCCGCGTCGCCGAACGCGGGGGCGTCATGCCGTGCCAGTTCCGTATCAACCAGGGGCAGAATGCCGGGGCTGTCAAAAGCCGTGGTATCGGTGGTGTAAATCATGTCCCAGACGTCGTGCTGCGGTTCGTTAATACTTTTGATTTCCTGGCTTTCGTACCGGGCCCGGTGTTCAAACAGATCCCGATCGCTCTGGTGACGGGCCAGCTGATTGAGAAACCGGTGAGTGGCGCTCAGCCCGATGGTGACCTCGACGGACTCCTGCTTCGGGCTGCGCGGGAAGCTGCGTTTGGTTTCGGCGCCCCAGGCCACCAGCAGTCGGCGCATCAGATCGTGGGAGAGATCCGGGCGAGCCAAATCCACGCTGGTCAGGGTGGTCGCGATAACTTCCTCGTTTGCGCGAATTTCCTCCTGCAGGAGATGGGTCAGTGTTTCGGTCTCAAGCTGCCGGTAGCGTGACCGGTGCTTTTCCCGGATGATGGCGTAAGCGGCAGGGCGCGGCGGGGTATCCTGATCCAGGCAAACCAGAAAACGGGTTTGGGTATCGCCAGCCGGTTGCACGCTCAGGGGGCGCAGCTCCAGCCGCCGGGCCCAGCGCTCCAGGGCATGGTAAATCCGGAGAATTTCACCCTGGCGCAACTGGTAGGGCGAGGCCAGCGCCAGCAGGAGCAGGCGCAGGTATTCCGCCTGCAGGGTGGTTTTATCCGTGGCAAGCTGCTGATCGTCGCTGACCACGGTTTTGTGCAGCCTGCGGGATTCGGCGTAGGCATAGAGTTTATGCAGCTCCTGCCAGGTCCGGGGGGCGCAGGGGGCGTAGATCTGGTAGGCGGTGAGCAGGTTGCGTCCCGTATAAGTGAGCGCCCGTTGCAGCAGCGAGGCCAGCAGTTTTTTGTCCTGAAACAGCGGGTGGGAGCGGGTCATCTCCTCGATGGCGATTTTGTACCCGGTGGCCATGGCCGCGTATATTTCCCGGGTGGCGACGGCGATCCGACGGTTCTTCTCCGGCAGCGGAAAGGTCATGGCCAAAAAGTGCTTGCGCATCGAGTCGGTGACATATTGAACCGGTTCGCGCATCTGTTCCAGAAAGCGAAACCGGTCCATAAATGGATACTGCAGCCGGTTGGTCTGGTTCAGGGTGCGGTAAATCAGCCGCGCCGTCTCGCCGAGGTTGGCTTTGGGCAGGCTGTCCAGCCAGGCGTCCACTTTTTTGGGGCGCAGGCTGAAGTCCTGCCGCCCCGGCTTGCGTTGTGCGGGGATTTCCAATCCGGGTGATCGGCTCACGATCGACTCCTTATATTATTGTTGATTTCCTTGTCTGCACGGACCCAAATAACACAAATTGTGTGCACTGTCACACCTTACACGCCGATTAAGGCTTGTTATCAGGGAGGGTATGCCAGCTGGCAGGGGCTCGCCATGGGCTGGCGGGCAAAATTTGATCGCCGGCGGCCGTCCTCAGATAAGGGGTGTTTTGGCGCTTTCGCCCGGGATCTCTTGCACCAGGCGGGGGACCAGATAGCCCGGCAGCCGCGCCCGTAGCGCCGCATGCAGCGCGCGGGCGCGGTCCTCGGGGACGGCGAAATGAGCCGCACCCTGCACCGGGTCGAGCTGGTGCAGGTAATAGGGCAGGACGCCGGCGGCGAACAGTGCCTCGCTCAGCCCGGCCAGTGCCGCCGCGCTGTCGTTGACCCCGCGCAGCAGCACCGCCTGGTTAAGCAACGTCATACCCGCCTGACGGAAGGGCGCCAGCGCGTCTCTGACGCCGGCATCCAGCTCGTTGGGGTGATTGGCGTGGATCACCATGATCACGGCCTGGGGCGCTTGCTGCAGCAGGTGTAACAGCCGATCGGTCAGCCGCTCCGGCAGGATAATCGGATAGCGGGTATGCAGGCGCAGCCGCTTGAGATGGGGGATCGATTGCACCGCGTCGAGCAAGCCGGCCAGGCGGTGATCCGAGAGGCTCAGCGGATCCCCGCCGCTGAGAATCAGTTCCTCGATGCTCTCATCGGCGGCAAGGTAGTCGCGAACCTGCTGCCAGCGATCCGGCATGGGGTTGGCGTCCTGATACGGAAAGTGACGCCGGAAGCAGTAGCGGCAATGAATCCCGCAGGCGGCGGTGGTGACCACCAGTGCGCGGCCGTGATACTTGTGCAGCAGGCCGGGCCGGGCCATGGCCGGCAGATCGCCGACCGGATCGGCCACATAGCCGGGAACGTGCTGCAGCTCCGCTTCCAGCGGCAAGACCTGGCGCAGCAGGGGATCCTGCGGATCACCCGGTTGCATGCGCGCCACATAGCTGTGCGGCACCAGCAGCGGAAAATCCCGGGCACCGGCCCGGGCCGCCGGCAGCAAATCGGCGGGCAGCGCCAGCTGTTCCAGCAACTGGCGGGGATCACGGATGGCCCGGGCCAGGGATTTTTGCCAGTCTGCGGTATGCCACAGGGGGGGAGTTCGCGTTATCATAGGCGGATTCTGTTTTAATGTATTTATCGTTATTGTCTTAATTGTCGTGTCCCCAGTTTACGGGATAGTCCGGTGAATTGGATATCAGGCGCAGCAGGAAACGAGGAAGTCCATGGCAACCTACAGTACCAATGAATTCAAAAGCGGTCTCAAGATCATGCTCGACGGGGATCCCTGCACCATTATTGAAAACGAGTTCGTCAAACCCGGCAAGGGCCAGGCCTTCAACCGGGTCAAGATCCGCAATCTGCTCACCGGCCGGGTGCTGGAAAAAACCTTCAAGTCCAACGATTCGGTCGAGGCGGCCGATGTCATGGATACCGATATGCAGTATCTGTATAACGACGGCGAGGCCTGGCACTTCATGCATCCGGAAACCTTCGAACAGGTTGCCGCGGATGAAAAGGCCGTGGGCGATGCCGCCAAGTGGCTCAAGGAGCAGGACGTCTGCACCGTAACCCTGTGGAACGGCAACCCCATCAGTGTGATGCCGCCCAACCATGTGGTGCTGACCATCGTGCAGACCGATCCCGGCGTCAAGGGTGATACCGCCAGCGGCGGCGGCAAACCGGCCACCACCGATACCGGTGCCGTGGTGCGGGTGCCGCTGTTTGTCGAGGAAGGCGAACAGATCAAGGTGGACACCCGCACCGGTGAATACGTAGGTCGCGTCAAGGACTAACGGCCTGCGCGGATGACAGCGGACAACACCTCCTGGCGGCCGGGCGCCGCTCTGGCGGTGATGCAACAACGGGCCCGCATGCTACAACAGCTGCGGGCCTTTTTTGCGCAACGCGGGGTGCTGGAAGTTGAGACGCCGATCCTTCAACGCCATGCCGTCACCGATGTGCATATCGACAGTCTGGGTGTCCCGCTGGCCGGCACAGACGCTTATCTGCACACCTCTCCCGAATACCCGATGAAACGGTTGCTGGCCGCCGGCAGTGGTCCCGTTTATCAGCTCTGCAAGGTGTTTCGTGCCGGCGAGGCGGGGCACCGCCACAATCCGGAGTTTACCCTGCTGGAGTGGTACCGGCCCGGTTTCGATCATCACGTGCTGATGCACGAACTGGAACAGCTGGTCAGAGCCTTGCTGGCCGATGACGTCTCTCTGGGTGAAACGTGCAAGCTCAGCTATCGCCGGCTGTTCCAGCAATATCTGCAAGTCGATCCCTTTACCTGTGCGGTCAATGATCTGCAACAACAGGCGCGGCAATACCGGATCGAACTGGCCGGGCAGAGTGAACTGGATCGCGACGGCTGGCTGGACCTGTTATTGACCCATGTGATCGAACCGCAACTGCCCGCCAACCGGCCGGTCTTCATTTATGACTATCCCGCCAGCCAGGGTGCACTGGCCCGCCTGCAGCAACAGAACGACATTACCGTCGCCAGCCGCTTCGAGCTGTATATCAACGGCCTGGAACTGGCCAACGGTTATCATGAATTACAGGACCCGGTCGAACAACGCCGGCGCTTCGAACGGGATCAACAGCAACGCCGGCAGCAGGGACGGTTCGTGCCCGAGCTCGATGAAAAATTTCTCGCCGCCCTCGAACACGGCCTGCCCGACTGCGCCGGCGTTGCCCTGGGGATCGATCGGTTACTGATGATCGCGACCGGCAAGGATGACATCCGCGACGTGCTCAGCTTCAGCATTGAGCGTGCTTAGATAGAATGATTTTATAAACGCGGAGGACGCAAAGTACATAAAGCAATTTTGAATTTTGAATGTTGAATGTTGAATTGTGGGCAGGCCATTTAATTCAAAATTCAACATTCAACATTCAAAATTCAACATTATTACGTGTGCCGAGCAGCTGCCCCATCTGCACATGATCTTCGGCGGCCAGTTCGTCGCTGAAGGTTACCGCGTCCTTGCCGAACAGCAGTATCACCGTCGAGCCCATGTTGAAGCGGCCCATTTCCTCGCCCTGTTGCAGATGCACGGGGTGCTGGCGGTAATCCCGGTACTGCACGGTTTTGCCGCGCGGCGGGGTGACGGTGCCGTGCCAGACGGTGTCGATACTGGCGACGAAAATGGCGCCGACCAGGATCATCGCCATGGGGCCGAGCTCGGTGTCGAACAGGCAGATTACCCGCTCGTTGCGGGCGAAGAGATCGGGCACCCGATTGACCGTGGTCGGGTTGACGCTGAACAGTCGTCCCGGAACATAAATCATTTCGCGCAAGGTGCCGGCCAGCGGCATGTGAATCCGGTGGTAGTCCCGCGGTGACAGGTAGAGGGTCGCGAAGTGGCCGTCCTGAAACATTCGCACAGCCGCACTGTGATCCGCCAGCAGCTGGGACAATACATAGCGATGGCCCTTGGCCTGCAACAGGGTTTCGTATTGCAGCCGGCCCAGCTGGCTGACTGTGCCATCGACCGGACAGATCACATTCCCGTCACCGACGGCCAGCGGCCGGGCATCGGCGGCCAGGGCCCGGGTGAAAAAGTGATTGAAGTCGGGATAGGCGCGCGGATCGGGCTGTGCCGCCTCGGCCATGTTCACATTGAACAGACGAATGAAACTGGTGATGCAAAGATCCTTCAACCAACCGATACGCAGGCGCGTCAGGCGCCCCATCAGGTGCGAGAGCAGGTGATGGGGCAGCGCATATTGCAGGGCCACAAAGGCGGCCGCCTGCACGCGGCGTAGCAGGGTTACCGGGTTCAGTGTCATGGGCTAGTGATGCTGACCGCCCTGTTCCCGTGCGGACTGGGGCTTGACCTCGAAGGGGACGTTGATCGACTCGCCCGCGGCTGTTTCAAACGTCACATCGAGGGTTTCGCCGCGCTTGATGGCGCGTTGGGGCTTCATCAGCATCAGATGCATGCCGCCCGGTGCCAGCGCGATCTGTTCGCCGGCCGGGATCGTCAGACTCTCCTGTTTGATCATCCGCATCATGCCGTCCTGATGGCGCATGTCATGGATTTCCACCTTGCCGAAGTCGGGACAACGGGCCGTGGTTATCACCACATCCTCGGTGCCGGGGTTGGTGATTCGCACATAGCCGGCCATGACCGGGGCGACAGGGGGCGCCTCGGGGGACCAGGCACCTTCGAATTCCAGGGTCTGTGCAGACGCCGGACCGGCCATCAGGGAACCGGCCAGCAGTGCGAACATCAGAAACGGGCGAAACTGCGACATGGTTTAATCTCCGTAGTAGTTAATAATGGTCTGGTAATTGCGCGCCAGGGTCGTTGAGTCATGGGGCGGGGACAGGACGGCCCGCATCCGACCCTGTGGATCGATCAGCAGCACCTGGCCGCTGTGGTTGACCGTATAGTCGAGCGGGTTGTCGTTCTTTTTCTCGTCGTAACCGTACAACACGCCTACCTGGCCGGTGAGGTTGTCGATTTCGTCCAGCTCCCCGGTGACACCGACAAACGAGGGATCGAAATAAGTCACGTACTGTTTGAGCGTGTCGAGGCTGTCCCGATCCGGGTCCACCGAGACAAAAAACAGTTGCGGATGGCCCGGCTCACCCGGCTCGGTGGGCAGTTTTTGCCAGACGCTTTTCATGGTGTGCAGGGTCGCCGGGCAGATATCGGGACAATTGGTAAACCCGAAAAACAGGAAGCTCCACTGGCCTTCCAGCTGTTGCAGGCCAAAAGGCCGGCCATGGTGATCCTGCAGGGCAAACGGCTGAAGCTGGCGCGCCTCGGGCAGCACCGTGGCTTCCATCTCCTCGGGGATGCCCCGGCCGGTATCCTGCAGGGAGAGCCACACGCCCAGCCAGACGGCGACAACGGCGACCAGGGCGATGAGCGGATAACTGACGAACTTGGGAATGCGGGTATCGGACATGGCAACATTATCTCATGAATTGGGCGACGACAGAGTCTGTTCAGGTTCAGCGGGAAAGTAAAGGTTCCGACATCGATAGACGGGATTTGAACTTTTTGCCTATCCCGGCTAAGGTTAGGAAAAATACCTAAGGAATTACCTCAATGTCAAATGTTAACTATATGATCCCAAAGGGCGAACGCCCCATCTGGACCCCGGAGCTTGAAGCGCTGGATGTGTTCGCCGACGGCATGCTGAGTATTCCCCTGCTGGGCGAGGTGACCGCCGGGCTGCCCATGGATCTGTGCGAGCAGGACGAGCGGATTTCGGTGCCGGCCAACATGGTGCGCCGCAATACCTATGCCCTGCGGGTGCGCGGCCATTCGATGATCGACGACAACATCCAGGACGGCGACATCATCGTCATCGAAAAGCGCGAGACGGCCGAAAACGGCCAGACCGTGGTGGCGATGATTAACGGCGAGAGCGTGACATTGAAAAAATTCTTCGTCGAGCACGACGGTATTCGTCTGCAACCGGCCAACCCCGAGATGGAGCCGATTTATCTCAAAAACCAGGATGTGCAGATTCTGGGGATTGTCTCGGGAGTCATCCGTTCGGCCGACTGAGCCCCGCGTGTGAAGTTTCTCTGTGATGAGATGTTGCAACGGCTCGGCAGCTGGCTGCGGGCCGCCGGTTATGACACCCTGATCGAAAGCAACGGGCGTGACGATTACCAGCTGTTGCGTGAAGCGATCGCCGAGCGCCGCCAACTGATCACCCGGGATCGCAAACTGCTCGAATACCGCCGCGCCCCGGGCCATGTCATCCTGCTGGAAGGCAATAATCTCGAACAGTGCGCGGCGAGCCTCTCCCGCCAGCTGCCCATCGACTGGCTATACCGCCCGTTCACCCGCTGCCTGGTCTGCAATACCGAACTGCGCCCGGCTGACGAGACCCGCCGGGCGGCCATGCCCGCGGATGTGCGCCGGCAGGCTGGCACGCTATACTGTCCCACCTGTAACAAGGTCTACTGGGACGGCAGTCATGTGCGGCGCATGCGCCATCGTCTCAAACAGTGGCAACAAACCCTGGGGACGCCCGCCCGGGCCGACGCAGAGTAGGGCCTTTTCTGTGGCCTGACGGTCAATCAGCCCGGGACAAGCCGTCGCAAACCTTTTATACTGGACGTTTTTACTCGGCTATTAACCTTCCGCGGAGCTTCCCGGAGCAAAAGAACAGGTGTTGTCTATGAAATCATTCATTCCTCCCCACCGGACCCTGATGGGGCCGGGTCCGTCCGATGTCAGCCCGCGGGTCCTGGAAGCCCTGGGGCGCCCGACCATCGGTCATCTCGATCCGGCCTTTATCGGCATGATGGAAGAGATGAAAGAACTGTTGCAGTACGCCTTTGCCACCAAAAACGAGCTGACCTTCCCGGTCTCCGCACCCGGTTCGGCCGGCATGGAGACCTGTTTCGTCAACCTGGTGGAGCCCGGTGACAAGGTAATCGTGTGTCAAAACGGCGTGTTCGGCGGGCGCATGAAGGAGAACGTCGAACGCTGCGGCGCCACGGCGGTCATGGTCGAGGACGAGTGGGGCACGGTTGTGGATCCGGCCAAACTGGGGGACGCGCTCAAGGCTCATCCCGATGCCAAGATTGTCGCCTTCGTGCATGCCGAAACCTCCACCGGCGCCCAGTCCGATGCCAGGACCCTGGTCGAACTGGCCCAACAGCACGATTGTCTGACCATCGTCGATGCGGTCACCTCGCTGGGTGGCTCGCCCCTGAAAGTGGACGAATGGGGGATCGATGCCATCTATTCCGGTACCCAGAAGTGCCTCTCCGCGCCGCCGGGGCTCTCACCGGTCAGCTTCAGTGAGCGCGCCGCCGAGGTCGTCAAGAATCGCAAGACGAAGGTCCAGAGCTGGTTTCTGGATCTGACCCTGGTCATGGGCTACTGGGGCGGCGGCGGCAAACGCGCCTACCACCATACCGCGCCGATCAATAATCTTTACGGTCTGCATGAAGCGCTGTTGATCCTGCACGAAGAAGGACTGGAAAACGCCTGGGCCCGGCATCAGCATCATCATCAGGCGCTCAAGGCCGGCCTGGAAGCGATGGGCATCACTTTCGTGGTCAAGGAGGGCGATCGCCTGCCGCAGCTCAACGCTGTCAGCATTCCCGAAGGTGCCGATGATGCCGAGGTACGCTCCATTCTGTTGAACGATTACAACCTGGAAATCGGCGCCGGGCTCGGCAACCTGGCCGGCAAGGTCTGGCGTATCGGCCTGATGGGCCACGCCAGCAACCCGGCCAACATCGAGTACTGCCTCAAGTCGCTGGATGAGGTGCTGAGCAAGATGAACGCGCCGATCAAAAGCGGCGTGGCCGTGCCCGCGGCGAAGGCGGTGCTGGAAGGCGCGGCGCAGGCCAGTTAAACGATCCGTTTAACGAAACAGAAAAGGGCGACATCAGGTCGCCCTTTTTTGTTTGCCGGTGTGTTAATCCGCAAATTAACCCGAATAGTCGTAGGTCACGCTGGCGATAGCCTGCGTGACAGCTTTCTTGTTGTGACGATAAGGGATAAAACATATCACCGCAGAGACGCCGAGGACGCAGAGTAAAAAATGTCTTGTGTATGGCCCAGTCGGGCGATGATGTGAGAGAATTTTTTATAAAAACGTAACCACGAAGACACGAAGTATAAATTAATTCGCTTCGAGGCTTCGTGGTTTGTTATTGAATTGGTGAACAGTTTCGGACCGGATAATGATCTGCAGGCTGTATCCTGCACCGACCATCAGCCTTCGCTGTTGGCGCAAAAGCCGCGTATTGCTCAATCAGACGTTGTTTCGATAACGGTTTCGATCATCACCTGGTTGCGGCCTGCCTCTTTGGCACGATACATGGCCTGATCCGCCCGTTTAGCCAGCGTACGAGGGGTATCATTGATGGCCCAGGTGGCTACCCCAAAACTGGCGGTGATGTTGCCAATCGGGCCGAAATCGCAGGTTTCAATGGCCTGGCGCAAGCGTTCTGCCAGTTGCGTGGCATTCTCCAGATCGCAGTTACCTGTAACCACCATAAATTCTTCGCCGCCCCAGCGACCAAAGTAGTCGGTAGGCCGTAGATTCCGGGTGATAATATCACTGAGGGTTATCAGAACTTTGTCACCTGCATCATGACCATGAGTATCATTGACCTGTTTGAAATGATCGATATCGAACAACAGTATGCTGCAGGGTCGGCCATATCGTTTAGCTGCGCTGATCTCTCTGTCGATGGTTTGCTCGGTGTATAATCGGTTACGGATCCCGGTCAAGGCATCGGTATGGGCCAGGTGTTCGAGCTGTTCGTTAAGTTGGGCGATTTCATGGGCGGAAATGGCGACCGTGAGATATTCGGCCAGATCGGTGATTGCCCGTTGTTCTATTGCGCTCCATGCCCGGCTCTGGCCGGTTACCTGCTGTGCCCAGGTCGCAAAAGAGTGCCTGGGTGAAAGCTGTATGCCGTCTTTGTCATCGTGCAGCGGTTTTTCCGGATTGCCGGCCCACAGTTGGGTTTTGATATGCTCGGTGCGCAGTAGCAGTAACCAGCCTGTATTCATTGGGCCCAATGGTAACGGGGTAGCCAGCAAGCCACAGGCGTCTTGTTTATCGATCAATCCCGTCAGTCCGGTGAGTTGCAGTTCGTTACTCTGCCAGGTGCCGTGGCTTTGGGATTCATGATCCAACCAGGCGGCGATTTTCTTCAGGGTCGGTCGATCCGGTACCCTGCCCAGACCGAAGGTATGTTTTGGATAAACCAGGGCACAACCGCAGGCCCGGAACAGTTCCAGCCAGTCGTAACCGTGCTCCTGAAGTATAATTGCCGGTTCGCGCAACTGGCCACGAATCTCGGCGAGCAATGCCTGACTGTCGCGTACCCGTTGTAAAAACCGTGCTTCCTCGTGAGCCTTGATCAAAAACAGCCGCTGGGTGGCGGCCTGGACCAGGGAGCGGGCGGCATCGCGCACGTCGGGTGACAATGAGCGGGGTTGTAATGCATGGGCGGCAACCAGACCGTATAGTTGTTGCTGCTTGTAAAGCGCGATGGAGAGTGCACCCTGCACACCCATATTCTGTAGATAGACAAGGTGAATGGGAGAGACCGCGCGCAAAACCCCCTGCGACAGATCCAAGGGGCCATTGTCGGGGTCCTCGGCCGGTATCAGAGGCACGTTTGCAACACTCGAATCAGGGATACTGCGTACCGGGTTGATATCGTACAGGGCTCGCACCTGGGGCGGTATGTCGCTGGCGGGAAAATGGTGTCCCAGAAAGCTTTGGGCCTGATCATTTACGCTCTCGGCAATGACGGTACCATGCCAATCGTTATCAAACTGATAGACCATGACTCGCTCGTACCCGGTCAGCTCGCGTATTCCCTCGGTCAGAGTATCGAGCAGTGCCTGGCTATCGTTTGCTTGCGCAAAACGGTCGAGCCAGTCATTCACGGCCGGCAGAAGGTGATGACGGCTGCTGTGGTGCAACTGTTCGAATTCCAATACCAGCCGCGTGCCGCTGCGATAGACAAGAACATTATAGCGTTGTGTCTGATCACCAAAGCGGCGAGTCGTGCGCAAAGCCGTGGTTGAAAATACGGCGTCTTTTAACGCACGTTGCAAGCGCTGGACAAGCTGTTTGCCTAGCAGTTGTTGCGGCGAGCTTTGCAGCGCCTGTTCAGGCGAGACAGCCAGGCAGTGATGGATATTCGCACTAACTTGAAGAATTCGATTAAAAGTATCATCCATGCTGATCAGACAGCCATGGGGCTGGATCGCCCCGGGGATATGCACAGGTTCCTGGGCGCATGATTCCAGGGCTTTTTGAAACTCGTTGTCGGTAGTCTCGCTCAAGGCTCGGTCCTGTCGGGTGGCAGATAATGATCAAAATGCTGATATAAAACGTCAAAAACTTGTACTGCACTGTGAGTAGCGGCTATGTCGTCCAGTACCCCGTCGTAACATGCCAGCAGAACCTTGAAGTGTTGCCACATTCCTTGCTTGTATAGATGAAAGTAGCGGGCGCCACAGGTGGCTTTTAATCCCAATGTTTTGGCAAGATGTGGTGCGATGATTCGCCCACCCTGGGTGGCGCCTTCCAGTACGTAAAGAACACCCAGCAGCCTGCTTGTATCGTATATCGATGGCAAATTTGGTATTTCAGGCGGGATGATGCTGGTCATGGTGTGCAGATCGCGCAAATCATCTCGTAATAGCGGCCACCGCTGTTGGTAACGATAGACAGTATCCTGTTTATCGGCCAGTCGCGTGAATTCATTAAGCAGCGAGGGTTCCAGTACCCGATAAAAATCGGCAAAAGCGTTCAATACCCGCAGGTAGTCCTCACCAGTCAGCGCCGGGCCAGGTAGCGGTCGCAAAATCGGGTGCTGTTCGAGTGCCTGATGGGCCGGCCGTGTCGCGGCCCTTAGTCGGCCGAGCAAACCGGTTGCCCCCGGTTGCGTCACACTCCTGGTCGAACCGCTGTTTCGAATCGTGTCGTGACCCATAGGTCTATTCAAATGGGCTGGGGTGGGCCCGGCTACCCAGCACCGCGTCGTCGATCTTGTCCCCGTAATGACACTGGTGGCTGTGGTAGGTCTTGTCGGTCTTTTTAAGGTCGCCTTTATCGCGCGGATCCTGTGGCTGTTCGTGACTGTTGATGTAGGCCGTCACATCCCGACTCGCCGCCGCATCCAGCGCGGCGGCGATCGGGTTCATCGTCGGATTGGTGCGCGAGCCTTTACGATAATCCCGCAGTTGTTTGGCCAGATAGTCGGCATTCAACCCGGCCAGACGTGGAAACCCCGCCGAGGCATTGCCTTCGCTATTGGCGCCGTGACAGGCGACACACGCCGTGGCGCCCTGGTTGTTGCCTTGCATGGCGAGCCGCTTGCCGGATTCGATGTCGCCGGCGGCTATAGCGACATGTGAAAAAACCGCTAACAGGGGAATGAACGGCCAGAGTTTCATCAGTCTGTAAATCCTTGTAATGTTAAATGGTGTTCGTCGTGGTATTGTCTGAACGGACAGGCCGGGGGAAGCCGGGCCGTATTGCGGCAATACCCCTGCGGGCATACACCGGATGATTTGTCCTGATTCAATAACAATATCTGCTTACTCTATAGCAGCCCGTAAAAACCCCCGACCGCCAAAAACGCCAGTATCCCGCCAATGACAAAGGCGATATTGGAATAGCGGCGATCAATGCTGCGCAGGGCGAAGCCGGCCCAGATAGCGAAAGCGGCGACGATAATCAGAAAAACAAACAGTCGCGTCATGTCAGGCGTTTTTTTCCTGCAGGTGTTCAGCCAGATACAGCCAGGTGGGGATGACGCTGTCGGGGTTCAGTGACACGCTGTTGATGCCCTGCTCCATCAGCCAGAAGGCCAGATCCGGGTGATCCGAGGGCGCCTGACCGCAGATGCCGATATATTTGTTTTGCAGTCGACAGGCTTTAATCGCCATGGAAAGCAGCATCTTGACCGCCTCGTTGCGTTCATCGAACAGGTCGGCGACCAGCTCCGAGTCGCGGTCCAGCCCGAGCGTCAGCTGGGTCAGGTCATTGGAACCGATGGAATAGCCGTCAAAGTATTTGAGGAACTTGTCGGCCAGCAGGGCATTGGAGGGGATTTCGCACATCATGATGATTTTGAGATCATTGACACCACGCTGCAGTTCATTGTCATGCAGCAGGCTGATGACATCATGGGCCTGCTCCACGGTTCGCACAAAAGGAATCATGATAGCGACATTGGTCAGACCCATTTCGTCGCGAACTTTCTTCAGAGCAAAACATTCCAGTTCGAAACAGTCCTGGAAGGATTTGGCGATATAGCGCCCGGCGCCGCGAAAGCCGATCATCGGATTCTCTTCATGGGGCTCATAGGCTTCGCCGCCAATCAGATTACGGTATTCATTGGACTTGAAGTCGGACATGCGCACGATAACCGGCTTGGGCCAGAACGCCGCCGCGATGGTGCCGATACCCTCGGCCAGCTTTTCGATAAAGAAACTGACCGGGTCGGGATAGCCGGCTGTCTGGCGGTCGATCTGCTGTTTGATCTCATCCGGTTGCTTGTTGTAGTTGAGCAGGGCCTTGGGGTGGACGCCAATCATCCGGTTGATAATGAATTCCAGCCGGGCCAGTCCCACGCCGGCACAGGGCAGATAGCTGAAATCAAAGGCGCGGTCCGGGGAGCCGACATTGAGCATGATTTTAAACGGCAGCTCGGGCATGCTGTCGAGGCTGACCCGCTTGACCTCGAACGGCTGGATGCCGTCGTAGATATAGCCGGTATCGCCCTCGGCACAGGAAACGGTGGTTTCATTGCCGTCGGTGATCGCCTCGGTGGCATCACCACAACCGACCACCGCCGGAATACCCAGCTCGCGGGCAATGATCGCCGCGTGACAGGTGCGTCCGCCCCGGTTGGTCACAATCGCCGAGGCGCGTTTCATCACCGGCTCCCAGTCGGGATCGGTCATATCGGTAATCAGCACGTCACCCTTTTGCAGCCTGTCCATCTCCTTGACGTTCATGATGGTGCGTGCCACGCCGCTGCCGATGCGCTGGCCGATACTGCGCCCGGTGGCCAGTACCTTGCCGTACTCCTGCATTTCGTAGCGCTCCAGCACGTTGCGATCACTGCGGCTTTTTACTGTCTCCGGGCGCGCCTGCACGATATACAACTGGCCGTCCAGGCCGTCCCGCGCCCATTCGATATCCATGTGCCGGCCGTAGTGCTTCTCGATGGTCACCGCCTGACGTGCCAGTTCCATGGCTTCTTCATCATTTATGCTGAACTCGCGCTGCAGTTCCAGCGGCACTTCTTCGGTACGGGTCGAGCCGGCATGCGCACTATCCGCGCCATAGACCATGCGGATGGCTTTCTGACCGAGGTTGCGGCGGATGACGGCCTGTTTGTCTTGTTCCAGCATCGGCTTGAAGACGTAGAATTCGTCGGGATTGACCTGCCCCTGGACGACGGTTTCCCCCAGGCCGTAGGCGGCGGTGATAAAGACCACATCCTCGAAGCCCGATTCGGTATCGATGGTGAAGATGACCCCGCTGGCGCCGATATCGCTGCGAATCATCCGCTGTACGCCGGCGGAGAGCGCCACCTGGCGGTGGTCAAATTTGTTATGGACCCGATAGGTGATGGCGCGGTCGTTGAACAGCGAGGCGAAGACATGCCGGATAGCATCCATCAGGTTGGCTTCGCCCTTGATGTTCAGATAGCTTTCCTGCTGGCCGGCGAAAGAGGCTTCGGGCAGATCCTCGGCGGTGGCGGAAGAGCGCACCGCAAACGAGACTTCGTCGCCATTTTCCTGCTGCAGTTTGCTGATTGCCTCGTGCAGCTGCTGTTCCAGCTCGGGCGGGAAGGGGGTGTCGATGATCCACTGACGGATACGTTCGCCGCTTTTCGCCAGCGCGACCACGTCGTTGGTATCCAGCTGGTCCAGTTCCGTGTAGATGCGATCGGCCAGCCCCTCGTACTCCAGGAATTCGCGAAACGCGTCGGCCGTGGTGGCGAAACCGCCCGGCACCCGGACGCCGGCATCGCTCAGTTGGTGAATCATTTCGCCCAGCGAGGCGTTTTTGCCACCGACCCGGGGAACATCGTCGAGCCGCAGTTCATCGAACCAGATCAGATGTTGTGCCACCTTGTTGCCCCTTGCTTGTCAGGAGGATTCATAGCAGAGTGTAACCGGTTATCGAGCAGGTTACAGGCAGGTTTGCCTGCTTTTCAACTATCCTTACGATAAATCTGGTGAGAGAATCATGACCGGTAAACGCGCGGTGTTTTTTGTCTCCGACAGTACCGCCATCACGGCGGAGACCCTCGGTCACAGCCTGCTGACCCAGTTCGCGGGGCAATCATTTGACTATCTGACCCTGCGCTACATCGACAGCGTGGAGAAGGCCCGTGAGGCGCGGGACCGGATCAACGCGGCCCATCGCGAAAAGGGGCTGCGTCCGATCATCTTCAGCACCCTGGTGGTCTCCAGCATCCATGAAATCGTCGCCTCCAGTGAAGGCCTGTTCATCGATTTTATGGACTCGTTCCTGTCGCCGCTGGAAGACGAGCTGGGCTCCCGGCGGGTCGCGTCGGTGGGGCATACCCACGGGGTGGTCACGCAGGAGCATTATCGTCACCGCATGGATGCGGTCAATTTCGCCCTGCAAAATGACGACGGTGGGAGTATCCGTCAGTACGAACGGGCGGATCTGATCCTGGTGGGCGTCTCGCGCAGCGGCAAGACCCCGACCAGTGTGTTTCTGGCGATCCATTACGGTGTGTTTGTCGCCAATTACCCGCTGGTGGACGAGGAGCTGGAAGACAGCCGGTTACCGGCCGATTTGAAGCCCTGGCGGGACAAACTGTTCGGCCTGACCATCCAGCCCGCACGCCTGCAGCAGATCCGCCAGGAACGCAGCCCCGCCAGCCGTTACGCCGCCCTGCATCAGTGCCAGTACGAAGTGCGCCAGGTTGAGGCGCTGTTTCGTCACAATCGCATCGAGTATCTCGATGTGACCAGCAAATCCATCGAGGAGATTGCCACCTATATCCTCAAGGCGACCAGCCTGGACCACCGTCGACTTTAGCCTGCGCCCTTCGGGCGAGGGCCGAGGGACGAGTAACGAGGTACGAGCTGAAAAAGAAGGTGCGTAGAACGCACCCTACCGCTTTTCCTCGTCACTCGTCCCTCGTAACTCGGCCCTCGCCCGAAGGGCGCAGGGCTTGAAAAATTCCCCCTTTGTCCCCATTACCACTTGCAAATTGTGTCATCTGATGACAACACGCATATATATAAAGGTGAGAAGAACATGACAGTCGACGCCCACAAGGAGACACTCAGTTTCCAGACCGAGGTCAAGCAGCTGCTGCAGCTGATGATCCATTCGCTCTATTCCAACAAAGAGATCTTCCTGCGCGAGCTGATCTCCAACGGCTCCGACGCCTGCGACAAGCTGCGCTTCGAGGCCCTCTCAGACGACGCCCTCTACGAGGGGGACACCGATCTCAAGCTGCGGGTCGACTTTGATCCCGAGGCGCGCACCGTTACCGTCACCGACAACGGCATCGGCATGAACCGCCAGGAGGTGATGGACAACATCGGCACCATCGCCAGCTCGGGGACCCGCAAGTTTCTCGAAGCCCTCTCCGAGGATCAGTCGCAGACCGCCCAGTTGATCGGCCAGTTCGGGGTCGGCTTCTACTCCTCGTTTATTGTCGCCGACAGGGTGACCGTGGAGACCCGCCGCGCTGGCTTCGGGGCCGAGCACGGCGTACGCTGGGAATCGACCGGCGAGGGTGAATACACTCTGGAAACCATCGAACGGCCCGAGCGGGGCACCCGCGTCACCCTGCACCTGCACGAGGATGCCGACGAGTTTCTGGACGACTTTCGTCTGCGCAGCATTATCAAAAAATACTCCGATCACATCTCCCTGCCGATCCTGATGGCCAAGCGGGACGAGGAGGGCAAGCCCACCGACGAGCTGGAGACCGTTAACAAGGCCTCCGCGCTGTGGACCCGTCCGCGTGATGCGATCAGCGACGACGAGTACACCGAGTTCTACAAACACGTCGCCCACGACTTCGAGGATCCGCTCTCCTGGCTGCACAACAAGGTCGAAGGCACCCAGTCCTATATCACGCTGTTTTATATCCCCAAACGTGCGCCGTTCGATCTGTACGATCGCGACAAGCGTTATGGCATCAAGCTCTACGTCAAGCGGGTGTTCATCATGGACGATGCCGAACAGCTGATGCCCAACTACCTGCGCTTCGTGCGCGGCGTGGTCGACTCGGACGATCTGCCGCTCAACGTCTCGCGCGAGATCCTGCAGCGCAATCGCCAGATCGACACCATCCGCAACGGCTCGGTGAAAAAGATCCTGGCCCATCTGGAAAAACTGGCCAGGGACGAGCCGGAGAAATACAGTGAGTTCTGGCAGGCCTTCGGCAACGTGCTCAAGGAAGGTCCGGCCGAGGATTTTGGCAACAAGGATAAGATCGCAAAACTGTTTCGCTTCGCCTCCACGTATAACGACAGCGATGTGCAGAATATCTCACTGGATGAGTACCTCGAACGCATGCAGGACAAGCAGGAGAAGATCTACTACATTACCGCCGAAAGCTATGCTGCGGCCAAAAACAGCCCCCATCTGGAACTGTTCCGCAAGAAAGGCATCGAGGTCCTGTTGATGTATGATCGCGTCGATGAGTGGATGATGTCCTTCATGGACGAATACAACGGCAAGCCGTTCGTCTCCGTGGCCAAGGGCGCGCTGGATCTCGGCGAGCTGGAAGATAAGGAAGAAAAAGAGAAAGCCGAGCAGGCCGAGAAGGATTACCAGTCACTGCTGGAGCGGATGCAAAAAGTGCTGGACGGCAAGGTCAAGGAGGTCAAGGTCTCCCACCGTTTGACCGACTCACCGTCCTGCCTGGTGGTCTCGGAGAATGATATGGCCATGAGCATGCAAAAACTACTCAAGCAGGCCGGGCATAACGTCCCCAACATTGAACCGGTACTGGAAATAAACCCCGACCACCCGCTGGTCAAACGCCTGCAGAACGTGGAGCAGGAAGCGGACTTCAACGACTGGAGTCTGATCCTGTTCGAACAGGCCATGCTCAGCGAAGGCGGCCAGCTCGAAGACCCGGTCGCCTACGTCAGCCGCGTCAACCGCCTGCTGCAGGAACTCAGCGGCTGAAACTGTCATCCCGGCGCAAGCCGGGATCCAATCTCTCTACAAACGCCCACCGCCGGGTTCCGGCCTCGTCTGGATTTTTATAAAAGCGTTACCACGAAGACTCGAAGGCACGAAGGAAAAATGAATACACTTCGAGACTTCGTGTCTTCGTGGTAAAAAAACAGTCCGACAGACAGAATGTCAGGTAGCGCTGCGCACAACCTGACCTGCATCTGGCACTCGGAACTCAGCACTTAGAACTCAGCACTCAGCACCTGCCCGCAGGGCATCAGGCAATCACATTCGACACCACGATCAAAAACACCATAAAGCCGAACAACACCAGCACCGTCTTGCCCGCATTCAGCGCGATCCCCTTGTCACCTTGTTGCATGGCTCTCTCCTCCAGATTGATAGTGAGGTGACAATAGGTTTAACCTGCATGTCGGGAGAAAAGTTTGATCGAGATCAAACTCAATAAAAATAAGAAATTCAGTTAATACTAATTATATAAATTTCAGTCTGATCCGTTGTATCGCAGGCTCGGTTGAGCGTCGGTGAAACCAGGTGAAAGACTCCTGTGTGTATTGCGCAGAGTCAAGTTCGGGTCGAAATGTTACAGATGTTCGATAAGAAATCGAAGCAAGTCATTGACTTTATTGGCCTATATTTGTCTGTTAGTACATATTCGATGATAAGGGGATTCCCGGGTCTTGAAAACTGATAACAGGTCAGCTAGGTTTACAGAAAATCAAGTGGATTAACAAATAAAAAATTGCGCTAACCGGTCAGGGATGAGCGTTAAATAAAGATAATCAGGGAACAGGGACGCCGTCATGGATGATGACTTGAAAAACACAAGCTGCCACATACACCATTCATTACTCACACGTGTTCCCCTGTCGGTTAGGCGCCTGGTCGGGGCGAGTCGACTACCGTACATCCTCACAGTCAATTGTTTTACGCAAATGCCCTGGCGACTACCCGGGGTTGGCGGTAGTCGTGTATTCCGTGCTTCTGCAACCTGCCTCAATACCTTACCGGTTTGTCGTCCCGGGCGTGTAACCCGCGGAGCAAACATCCTCACCCCCGAATTGACGCTATGTGGTAGATAATTGCGGAAAGTCGGTGTTGATAATATAAAAAATCATCAAGGATATGATCATGAAAGGGACTCAATTTCTGAAGTTTATCGCTGTCGTCATGCTGCTCGCATTTTCAACCGTGGCCCGGTCTGAATACACCTGTAACACTGATGGATATATTACAACCATTGGGAATGAGGTGGTTGCCCAGGAGATGTCCTCGTCCAGCGGCTCCTACGTGCGTTACTATTTCGCGACCCTGCGCTGCAGGGTGACAAACAGTTCGACCAACGACGGGGTGGTTGAGCGAATTATTTTTACCGAGCTGACATGAGGCCTGATGATGTATCATCAGGCGCCTATGGTTTAATTGATACCTCTAACTTCCGTGGGCTGGGTACACCCTGCCACAGTGCCTACTATTTTATTCACAAGGATTTCCGTGGAAGTGTTTCCAACAGCCTGAACGGGAATCCGGTAACGGTTGATTTCAACAACGACGCCTATCCGGTCGGGGAGATCAGCGAGGCGCCGTTCGATGATACCTTCACGGGTGATTTCAGTGTATCGGTATGTCCTGGTGGGGAAGAACCGACTGTCGATGAGGGGCTCGCAAAAAACCTGGGTTCCTGCGATTCAAGCGAAAGTCCCAGCCCATATGTCAGCAATCCCGTCCATGCCGGCACCGGCAACAAATTCGAGCGTGAATCCGATTACAGTTCTCCGGTAGCTTCACTGAGTTTTGTGCGCTATTACAACAGCCTGGACGATCGGCCCGGTGTCATGGGCAAAGGCTGGCGTCATAGCTATGAGCGCTCGGTTGTGCTCGAATCGGGCGGCACGACCGCCGCGGTGATTCGTGCCGACGGCAAGACCTATACCTATACACGGAACAGCGGCACCTGGACGACCGATCCGGATGTGACTTCAACCCTGTCCCGGGACGGCGACGGGGGCTGGTCGTTGACCCTGGCCAGTGGCACGGTGGAAAACTATGATGCCGAGGGCAAGCTCATGAGCATCACCACTACGAACGGCCGTACCACCGATCTCACTTATGACAGTACCGGTCGGCTGCAGACGGTGACCGGACCCTTCGACCGTACGCTGAGTTTTACCTATGATTCAGACGACCGGCTCGAGATCTTCAGCGATCCTGACGGAAGACAGTATCAGTATCTGTATGACGATAATGACAACCTGAACAATGTGGTCTATCCCGACGCCAGCAGCCGGGGTTATCTGTATGAAAATACCGGTTATCCCAATCACCTGACAGGGATTATCGATGCCAATGGTCAGCGCTATGCCACCTATGGCTATGACAATGAGGGCCGCGCCATCCTGACCGAGCACGCAGAGGGGGCTGATCGCTACACCCTGCAATACAACGGTGACGGCACAACTACCGTCACCGATCCGGGCGGTCGGGAACGCACCTATCATTTCGAGACCCTGCACGGCGTTAGCAAGGTCACCCAAATTGACAACGGGCCCTGCACCCGTTGCGGGGGTGATGCCAGGGACGTGAGCTACGATGCCAACGGGTTTGTCCAGCGCAAGACCGACTTCAACGGCAACGTCACAAACTACGAGCATAACGATCGCGGCCTGGAGATCGCGCGTACCGAAGCGGTGGGCACCGAGGTCGAACGTACGATTACCACCGAGTGGCATCCCGCGTGGAACAAACCGGTGCGCATCAGCGAGCCGGGGCGGGTCACCGACTATGACTACGACAGCCAGGGCAACCGTGTAACCCGTATCGTCACCGATCCGGACACCGGCAAGCAGCGTCGCACCTACTATGTCTACAATACCGCGGGACAGTTGATCCAGATGGACGGCCCGCGCATCGCTGTCGAGGACATCACCACCTACACCTACAACCCGGATGGCACCCGAAGCCGGATCACCAACGCGCTGGGGCACGTGACCCGGATTAGCCGGCACGATGGCAGCGGCCGGCCACTGGAGATGGTCGATCCCCATGGCCTGGTCACCACCCTGAGCTATGATGCCCGCGGCCGTCTGAAAACTCGCACGGTCGGCAGCCAGACCACCAAGTTCGATTACGACCCGGCGGGCAACCTGATCCGCGTTACCCCGCCGGACGGCGAGAGCCTGACGTATGGCTATGACAACGCCCACCGGGTGACGTCCATCAGCGACAGCCGCGGCAATACCCTTCACTATACCCGTGACGCGGCAGGCAATATCACACAGGAAGAGGTCAATGATGCCGACGGCACGCTGACCCGCGCCGTTTCGCGGGCCTATGACGATCTCAACCAGCTGACCGCGGTATTTGGCAACAACGGCCAGCAGACCACCTACCAGTACGATGCCAACGGCAACCGGATCCAGCGCGCCGATGCCGACCAGAATGCCACGCAGTATGCCTTCGACGCGCTGAACCGGATGCTCGGCCAGACCAATGCCAACGGGCAGGCGGCGCAATACGCGTACGATGCCCGGGACAACCTGACCCGCGTCACCGACTACAACGGCAACACCACGACCTATACCTATGACGGGCTGGGGAACCTGCTGGAACAGCACAGCCCCGACAGTGGAATCACCACGTTCAATCATGACGCGGCCGGCAATGTCATCAGCAAAACCGACGCGAAGGGCCAGACGACAAACTACGACTATGATGCGTTGAACCGGGTGATCCGCATTCGCTATGCCGATGGCAGCGAGGCCCGATACACCTACGATCAGGGCGAGAACAGTATCGGCCGCCTGAGCCGCATCGATGACGCCAGCGGCAGTACTGTCTACCGCTATGATCAGTATGGCCGGGTGATCGAAAAGAGCCAGATCATCGATGACATCACGTTGACCCACGGCTACACCTACAATGCGACCGGCCAGCTGGTCGAGGAGACCTACCCGTCCGGGATGACCGTGAGTTATGCCTATACCGACGGGCAGGTCAACCGTATCGCGGTCAACGGCAAGACGATCCTGAAGAACGCCCGCTGGTCGGCCTTCGGTCCCGTCACCCGGTGGACCTGGGGCAACGGCAGCGTGCACAGCGACCGCTACGATCTGGACGGGCGACTGTATGAACAGACCCTGGCCGGTGACAGACGCCACTACCAGTTTGATCGGCGCAACAACATCACCGGCATCGAAGGCAGCGAACTGGATCAGCATTATGGTTACGATGCCCTCAATCGGCTGATTAGCGGAGAGCAACCGGGCGAGTTCGACCAGCGCTTCGACTACGATCCCAACAGCAACCGGACAGCCTTCGACGACAGCACTGGTGGACTTCAGGCGAATTACACCATCGCCAGTGACAGTAACCGGTTGCAACGTATCACCGGCAACAATGCCGTCACCTATGAGTACGACGCCAACGGCAGCATCCTCACCAAGACCGTCAACGGTCGGACCCGCACCTACAGTTACAATACCGCCAACCGCCTGGCGAGGGTGGACAATCAGGTTCTCTACGACTACAACGCTCTGGGCCAGCGGGTCAGCAAACGGTTCCTGACGCCCGCTCAGGGGAAGGGCAACCGCAAAGGCAAAGGCAAAGGCAAAGGCCACAGCGCAGCAGGATTCAAACACGGCCACACCCGCCTGTTCGCCTACAACGAGGCAGGGCAGATCATCGGCGTCTATAATCACAAAGGCAGGCTGAAAGAGGAACTGATCTATTTTAACGGCGTGCCGATTGCCAGCGTGCGGGAGGAGGACGCGATCTACTACGTTCACACCGACCACCTGGGCACGCCGAGAATTGTGACCAGTGAAGCCAATGATGTTGTCTGGCGCTGGGATAGTGACCCGTTCGGGCAAACTCAGCCGGTCAGTGAGGGGTGGGGCGACGAGGAATTTGTGTTTAATTTGCGTTTCCCGGGGCAGTACTATGACCACGAGACCGGGCTGCACTATAATTACTACCGGTACTACGATCCGAGTACCGGGCGGTATATGACCAGTGATCCGATTGGGTTGGAAGGCGGGTTGAATACGTATGGGTATGCCATGCACAATCCAAATAAGTACTTTGATTTATATGGGCTGGATGTTTGGGAAGATATGCCAATACCATCATTGCCCCGAAGAAGACAGGGGCTAATATGTGGCTCAGGCGCAACTGCAAGTTGGGTGCCAGATTATTATGGGAAAGCTGATTTTTCCGATGCTTGTAGAAAACACGATGATTGCTATGGCGATAAAGGAAAAGAATGCGGAAAATCTAGAAAACAATGCGACAAAGAATTACGTGATAATATGAATAAGGCATGCATTGCGGCTGGTGAAGGGGCACTATGTTTTTCTGTATCCGATGCATATTATCAAGCGCTAAGAGGAGCTGGGCTACCAGCATACAACAATGCAAGAAATAGAGATCCCATTTTTGACCTCATGTAGGATATAGAAATAATGTCTAACATTGAGATGATTTTTCGAGTTTTCGCCATTTTTGCTGGTGTCATGTACTTATTAGCTATAATTTTCGTAGGCTTTGTTAATTTGCCAGGTATATTTATAATTTTGGCTATGTTTTGGTACGGATCAGGTTTTTACCTGAAGGAAGACATTCGAAATATTGTGATAATCAATCGAATAATAGGGTCTGTAGGAGGTATTTCTGTATTGGTTAGTGTTATTGAAGCTGACATAAAGATTATTACCATTGTTACAGTGGCTTCATATGCTTTTAATATAATTATTTTAATAGCTTGCGCCCGACTTATATTTTTTAAACCAAATATCAATTAGAAGGAAAAGGTGTTGAAGGGCGTGGGAATCAACGGAAAAAGAGGAGGTCGGAAAAAGGGGACGTAGTGAACTTCCCCCAGTTTAACGGACACTTTAAATCGGAGGCAATGGTCTCCCAGAAGGAGTGTCCCAATGACTTGTTAAATAGGTGTCGGAGGGATTAAATTTTGACCAGGCGGGTTAGATTGTCTCTGATTTAATGTGTCCGTGAAACCAGGGGAGGTTCAGACTGAACCTCCCCTGGTTTCACGGACATATTTATTTCTGTTTCTTTGTCGCCTCTGCACCCAGGCAACGGGCATAGACGCAGACGCCTCTGCGGTGAAAAGCTGCTCCCAAAATAAAAACACGCCGCCATCTTTCGATAGCGGCGCGCTGATTTCAGCTTGTCGTAGTGACTCAGGCGGCCTGACTGGATTTGTCGCCGGAGTGTTTTTTGCTCGTTTCGTGGATGTCCCGCAGGCTGACGCTGCTCAGATAGTCATACACCATGTTGGACAGCTCTTTCCAAAGGTGGGCGCTTTCCGGGGCGCCGTGGCCGGTGGGGACATTGTCTTTGGCTTTTTCTTTTTCCGGCAGGTCGATCGCCTTGACGATGTCGCCGACGGAGATTTCGTCGATGTTTTTGTTCAGGACATAGCCGCCGCCGGGACCGCGCACGCTGCGGACCAGCCCGTGCTTGCGCAACAGGGCAAAAATCTGTTCCAGGTAAGAGATGGAGATATTCTGCGTGTGCGCCAGATACGCCAGCGTCACCGGCCGGTCCGGGCTCATCGTCAGTTCCAGCATTGCCTTGGCGGCATAGTCTGCTCGGGATGAAAGTTTCATGGTTTGGCCTCTTGATGGTTTGGGTTCGTTCTGGTCGGGTGTTGTCAATTTACTTAGTGTTTAATTTAGGATTATTCCCATAGCTTGACAATGTGTATGCTGTGAACAATTGTAAACTTCAACCCTGTAGTAGATGTGGTCAATGAGAATTAACCCATTAAAAACAATAACTTGAGAGTATCTTGCCAAGCTATTACTGTATTTTCTTAGGCACACAAAAATCCCGATGGTTCCCGCCCCGGCGACGCTTTGTGGTGCATCGTGTACCATGGAATCCCGTCGGCCGGGTGGCGGCCCCTGTGAAACCCGATATTTAACCAAGGCGCAGATTATTGATGAAAGCACTCGACGCGGACGCCCTCTATACCGCTTGCGATCCGAGCCGATTCGGATTTGATGACACGTCGCAACTGGCCGATCTGGAAGGCCTGCTGGGGCAGGATCGGGCCGAGGAGGCCCTGCACTTCGGTCTGGGAATCCGCCAGCACGGCTACAACCTGTTTGTGCTGGGGCCCAGCGGCATGGGCAAACACACCATGGTCAGCCAGTTTCTGCGCCAGTGTGCCGGTGAGGAGCCGATCGCCAGCGACTGGATCTATGTGGCCAACTTTGCCCACCCGGACAAGCCGCGGGCCATCGAGCTGGCCGCCGGACGGGGCAGCACTTTTGCCCATGATATGCGCCAGCTGGTGGAGGATCTGCGCTCGGCGATTCCCAATGCCTTCGAAACCGAGCAGTACCATGCCCGCCTGCAGGAGTTGCACGGCAACTTTCAGGACCGTTCGCGACAGGTGTTTATTGAACTGGCCGAGGAGGCGGAAAAACACGGCGTGACCGTGTTGCGCGCCCGTGACGAGTTCAGCTTTGTGCCGCTCAAGGATGGCCGGCCGATGAAAACGGATGAATACGATGCGTTGCCCGAAGAGGAGCAGCAGCGACTGTCGGCGGTGATCAGCAGTCTGGAAGACAAGTTGCGCGGCATCCTCCATCAGCGCAGTCAGTGGCAGCGGGAACTGCGCGAGGCGATCAAGGCGCTGAACCGCGAGGTCGGCATGTTCGCGGTGGGGCACCTGATCGAGGACCTGCGCGAAAAATACCATGACGTCGAGGCGATCAGCGAGTACCTCTCCGAAGTACAGGAGGATGTGATCGACAATCTCAATGCCTTTCGTGATGAAGAAGAGGAGGTGTTGCAGTGGGAGACCGGCAAGGCCGGGCAGTCATTCAGGCGTTATCAGGTCAATGTGCTGGTGGACAACAGTCAGGCCAGCGGGGCGCCAGTGGTGTATGAGGATCTGCCCATCTTCCAGAACCTGATCGGACGCATCGAGTATGTCTCGCAAATGGGGACCCTGGTCACCGATTACATGCTGGTCAGGGCGGGCGCCCTGCATGAGGCCAACGGCGGTTATCTGGTGCTGGATGCCCATCGGCTGCTGACCCAGCCGTTTGCCTGGGAAGCGCTCAAGCGCATGCTCTATGCCGGTGAGATTTATATCGAGTCGCCGGCGGAGATGTACAGCCTGATCAGTACCGTGACCCTGGAGCCGGAACCGATTCCGCTCAAGCTCAAGGTGGTACTGGTCGGGGAGCGTTATCTCTATTATCTGTTACAGGCCTACGATCCCGACTTTGCCGAGTTGTTCAAGGTGCAGGCCGATTTTGAAAACAGCATCGACAGTAATGACGACAACCAGAATCTGTATGCCCGGCTGCTGGCCACGCTGATCCGCAAGGACCAGCTGCTGCATTTCGAGCGCGACGCCGTGGCCCGGATCGTCGAGCACAGTCGCCGGGCGGTGGAAGATACCCGGAAACTCTCGGTGCATATGCGCGGTATCAACGATCTGTTGCAGGAAGCCGATTACTGGGCCCGCCAGGGCGGGCGCGAACGGGTCAGCCGGGCGGATGTGCAACAGGCCATCGACAAACAGATCTATCGCGCCGATCGCATGCAGCGGCATGTCGTCGAAGAGATTCGCCGCGGTACCTTGTTGATCGATACCGAGGGCGGGGTGACCGCCCAGGTCAATGCGCTGGTGGTCAACGAGCTGGGCCGCTTTGCCTTCGGGCATCCCGCCCGGGTAACGGCCACGGTGCGGGTCGGCGAGGGCGAGGTGGTGGATATCGAACGCGAGGTGGATCTGGGCGGTTCGATCCATTCCAAGGGCGTGATGATCCTCAGCGCCTATCTGGCCGCGCGCTTTGCCGGCAGCAAACCGCTGTCGCTGGCCGCCACCCTGGTGTTCGAACAGAACTATGGCGGCATCGAGGGCGACAGCGCCACCGTTGCCGAACTGTGTGCCTTGTTATCGGCGTTGGCCGATCTCCCCATCCGCCAGTCCCTGGCGGTGACCGGCTCGGCCAACCAGCGCGGCCAGTTGCAGCCGGTCGGCGGGATTAACGAAAAAATTGAGGGCTTCTTCGACGTCTGTCGTGCCAGGGGGCTGAACGGCGAGCAGGGCGTGGTGATCCCGGCGACCAACGTGGAACATCTGATGCTACGCGAGGACGTGGTGGAAGCGGCCCGGCAGGGGCAGTTTCATATTTATGCGGTGGCCACCGTGGATGAGGCCATCGAGGTGCTGACCGGCATCAGCGCCGGCGCTATCGACGCGCAGGGCGAGTATCCCAAAGATACGGTGAATGACAAGGTCAAACGGCGACTGGAAGACTTTGCCGAAACCCGTCATGAATTCGCCAGGCCGGGCGACGGTGATGAAGACGACGAGGATGATCGGGAGAACCAGGATCACAAACCCGGGTGAGCCCCGGTGCCTGAGCGGGCGGATAAAGACACCACAGACTGCAGGCTTGAAATCTATCGGGACGCGCCTATAACAGCCGCAGTTACAATGATTCGTTATATCAAATGTGATCCCGGCATCCAGCCGGGTTAAAGCGACAACGGAGCCAGAACATGAGCATGCAAGCGGTCATCGAGGAAAAACTCGCCCAACAGATTCATCCCTCGCATCTGCAGGTGATCAACGAAAGCGGCAACCACAATGTCCCGCCGGGTTCCGAATCCCATTTCAAGGTGGTGATCGTCGCCGACAGTTTTGACGGTAAACCCCTGATCGCCCGCCATCGGATGATCAACGAGGTCCTGGCCGAGGAGTTGCAGAACAATATCCACGCCCTGGCGCTGCATACCTACGCGCCGGACGAATGGCAGGAGACCGGCCAGGCGCCCGACTCCCCACCGTGTCATGGTGGGGGTAAATAAGGTGCTAGGTGCTAGTTACTAGGGGCTAGTATTACGGGACTATCCGGCTGCCCCACTTTTGGGAGCGTTGCGGCATGTGATGTTGTTTCTAGCAACTAGCCCCTAGAATCTAGTATCTGGTTCTCCTGGTGGCATTTGCAGGTAAAAACCCAGTTGTTCTATCGTGGCGATCACGTCGGCGCCGGTACAGCGGGCCAGTTGGCGTTCCGGCGTGAGTGCCAGTTCCAGAAACCGTTCGGTTTCCCCCAGCAGACCCAGAATATTATCCGGCACGGCGGACCAGTCATCCTGTTCTGGCAGGTAGATGTATAAACCGGGTTTGCGACGGCTGCGATAGACGTAACAGTTGATCGTATTCAATTGATCGTCACCTGCGATGTGGCCTCGGCCAGCGCCGCTTCAATCTGTTGTAACCGCTGTTGCGCCTCGGGCAGGGCGTGCCCCTGTTGTTGGGTCTGTTCCAGCAGGGTTTTCGCCTCCGGGTAGATCGTGCTGAGCTGTTCGGCATCGAACAGCTGCAGGGCGGCGGCGACGGCCTGTTGCGATTCGCTCAACAGGGAAGGCACCAGTTCGCTCTGGCCGATGGGCGATTCGGGGAGGATCAAATCGGCGACGAAGACCTCGTCGGCCAGCCGGTTGTGCAGCTGGCGGGCCTGATCTTCCTCCTCCAGTTTGCCCAGCGCCACCGGATCGTTGGCGGCGCCCTGGCGCACCGCGGCCATGATTACCTCGATCAGCCGGTTGACCGCCTGTTTGATCTCGTTGTGATTGCCCGGCAGGGCACAGCACTGGACATAACTTTGATCCAGGCGCTCCTTGATATCCAGGATCACGTCGCTCTCGCTGTTGGGCTCCAGTTCGACCGCTTCCTGTACCAGATCGCGAAAATAGCGCAGGAAGTGTTCGAGCTCCGCCTCGTCCTGTTCGCGCGCCTGGCGGACCTGAGCCGCGTCGATCGTATCGGCGTCCGCAAACAGGGGATTGCGGTACTTGCGTTGCAAGTGCCGTTCGCGGGGGCCGGGCTGACTGCTGAATTCAATGGGCATGGTATCCATGTTAGGTCAGGGTTCACGACATTATAAAGCTATTTGTCGCAGCGACGGGAGGCGAGTCTGTTATTATCTGAGCGCCCAATACCCTGTTGGAATGATGATGTTATTTGAAGAGCTGGATTACCGCACCACGCCCATCGGTGAGCTGAGTCTGCGCCGGCGTTATGATCCGCGGCTGGAAGCCGAGGTCTACGAGATCAAGCTGGGTGAGGACTTTCTCATGACCAGTCACTTTACCGCCTCGGAGATCGCCCTGGCGAATCTGGGGCTGGCGGAACTCGACGGGACGGCGCATGACATCGTGGTGGGGGGACTCGGACTGGGCTACACCTCGCAGGCGGTACTCGACCATGACACGGTACGCGCACTGCTCAATGTCGAGGCGCTGGCGCCGGTGATCGACTGGCACCAGCGGGGCCTGTTGCCACTGGGCGAACGCCTGCGTGATGATCCGCGTAACCGGTTTGTGTCGGGCGATTTCTTTGCATTGGCCGCCAGTGAGACCGGTTTCGATCCCGAGCAGCCCGGCCGGCAATTCGACGCGATCCTGGTGGATATCGATCACGCGCCGGATCATCGACTGGATGCCCGGCATGACAGCTTCTATGCCCCTGACGGGTTGCGTGCGCTGGCGCGACATCTGCGCCCGGGTGGCGTGTTCGGTCTGTGGTCCAATGAACTGCCCGATCCCGCGTTTACCGCGCAACTGGCCGGTGTCTTTGCCGAAGCCCGTGCCGAGCCGGTGAGTTTTTACAATCCGTATCAGGGCAAGGAATTCACCCAGTGTGTTTATCTGGCACGTATTGCCGGCTGATTTTCAGGCACAAAAAAAGACCGGCGCACTGCCGGTCTTTGAGCCCTGGGAAGTAACCTTGCAGGGTCAGACGCAGCCGGTCGGCTTGGGCAGTCCGCCCCACTTGCAAATCAGTTTCATCGGGCCTCGCTTGAAAATGTCATACAGCTCCTTGGAGGAGACGCCCGTCTGTTTGGCAAATTTGCGAATCGGCGGGACCACGCCGTCTTCTTCGTACATATGCCGTGCCTGATGGATCAGGTCCATGATTTGATCATCAATTTCTATTTCGTCTTGCTTGGCGAGTTCTTTGGCGACCTCTTCCGACCAGTCATCACGATCGAGCAGAAAGCCTTCGCCATCCAGATTCAGTTCCACTGTTGTCCTACCTCTTGATTGAGAATTTGTTTTTTGGGGCTAACCCAAAACATGTTTATAACCTTAGCAAAAGACTCGGGTATTTGGCAAGGCTTTGCCGTGCTTTTTCCGCGTCAAAGGCGAGGTTATCGGGTGTTCGACCGTGCCCGGATAGTGGCGGCCAGTCCGGCGGGGTCCAGCGGCTGCCGGGTGTCGATCCGCAGAACGTAGCGGCTTTCGGCCGGATCCAGCGGATCGTGGTGTTGCAGCTGGGACTCGAGTACCGCCAGATCCGCCTCGGAGGCGTCCCGTCCGGCGGCCTGGCGCTGGCGAATCCGCTGGCGCAGCACCTCGGGCTCCGCCTCCAGCGCCAGGATATGCAACGGCACCCCGCACGTGTCGGCCAGCGCAACAAACGGGGCGCGCCGGGCCCGCTGCAAAAAAGCGGCATCGACGATCACCGTGTAGCCGGCCTGTAACAGGCGGCGGCTTTGTTCCTGCAGATGTCGATAGAGCCGGTCGCTGGCGGCCGCTGAATATTTGCCGGTGCCGATTCCCTGTTCGTCGGGTGCACTGCCGAACAGGCGTTCGCGCTCCACATCCGAGCGTAGACGCACGGCGCCGAGCTGTTGCAGTAACTGATCGGTGACGGTGCTCTTGCCGCTGCCCGAAAAACCCAGGGTGATCAGCAGGGCGGGACTGTCGGCGCGGATAGTGGCCCTGGCCTGATCCAGATAATGGGCCAGTTCCTCTCGATGGGTCGCTTCATCGTGCTGGGCCAGCTCGATGGCGGCCACCTTGGCCCGCACCATGGCGCGATAGACCCGGTAGAAGGGCAGCAGGTCCAGCCCGGCATAATCGCCGGTTTGCTCCAGATAACGGTTGAGAAAATACCAGCCCAGGCCACTGGCCGCATGGGCATCCAGATCCATGATCAAAAAGGCGATTTCGTTCAGGGTATCGATCCAGCGCAGGGCGGGATCGAACTCGATGCAGTCAAAGGCGATGACCCTGTCCTGCCACAAGGCGATGTTGCGCAGATGCAGATCGCCGTGACATTCGCGGATAAAGCCGTCACGGCGGCGTTGTTCAAAACGTTCCGCCTGCTGCGTGAGCTGTTTTTCACTCCACTGCTCCAGTTCGGTCAGCCGGGGATCGTCGGCCAGTTGCGGCGCCTGCCGGCGGATCTGGCGAAAGTTCTCCTCGCAGGGATGGCGCACCGCCGCCAGGCTGCCGTAATCACTGTCCGCCGGCGCCGCCGGTAATTGCTGATGAAACTCACCGATCAGCTGCGCCAGCTGATCGAGGTGTTGTTCGCTCAGTTGTTGCTGTTGTAACAGTTTGTCAAACCCCTCTTCGGGATCGAACTGGCGCATCTTCAGGGCATATTCGATCACCGATCCTTCATGCGCTTCGGGATCGCCGATCACCATGCCTTCGGCGCTGTCGATCACCGCCAGCACATCAAGATAAATTGGCGCGGCCAGGCGACGATTAAGGCGCAACTCTTCCTGACAATAGTAATGGCGTTTGTCGAGCGTACTGAAATCGAGAAAGCCGAGATCCAGCGGCTTTTTGAGTTTGTAGGCGAATTCCCCGGTAAGCAGGACCCAGGAGATATGGGTTTCAATCAGCTGGATAGTGTCGACCGGATGCGGATAGGCCTGCGGGTGTTGCAACGCCGTCAGCCAGGCTGGAGTCTGCGGGTCACTCATTGCTACACTGAGGTTATCGGGTTCATGGTTACAGCCTAGCGCTGATGGGTTATCGGAACAATACATATGTCGGGATTACAAGCCACGCGCATGCGTCTGGACAAGTGGCTCTGGGCGGCACGGTTTTACAAGACCCGCGCACAGGCAATGGAGGCAATCAACGGTGGCCATGTGCGGCTCAACGGTCAGCGCGCCAAGCCCGGCGCAGCGCTGCAAATCGGCGATCAGATCACCGTGCGCAAGCCGTCGCTGAGGTTTGAACTGACGGTACAGGCACTGTCGCAACGCCGCGGACCGGCCAATGTCGCGCAACAGTTATATAAAGAGCATGCCGAGAGCATTGTCCGGCGTGAAACGGAGCAGGCGGCCAGAAAGGAACAGGCGCGGCTCAACCCGCGCCCCAAACGCAAACCGGATAAACGCGAACGGCGCAAGATCATCCGCTTCGTCAACAAGTACGATCAGGAGAGTTCATGAGCCGTCCCGAGACACCGTTATTAACCGTGGACACTATCATACGGTTGATCGATCGGCCCGATGAACCGCTGGTGTTGATCGAGCGTAAAAATCCGCCGCCGGGCTGGGCCCTGCCCGGCGGGTTTGTCGATATCGGCGAGACGCTGGAACAGGCGGCGGTGCGCGAGGCGCACGAGGAGACCGGCCTCAAGATCGAATTGCAGCAATTGCTCGGTTGCTATTCGGATCCGGCCCGCGACAGCCGCGGCCACACCGTGAGCGCGGTTTATATTGCCCGCGCCACGGGACAGCCGCAGGCGGCGGACGATGCCCGCGCCATCAAACTGGTGAGCCTGACGGATCTGCCGGAGAATCTCGCCTTTGATCATGCACTTATACTCGCTGACTATCGGCATTTTCTGGCCACCGGCGAGAGCCCGCCGCTGCGGCGGTGACGGGGTTGTATCGCGAAAATTCGACCCTATATTTTCCGACAAGCTAAATTTTTAAATTTCCAAATCTCAGGAGAAATCCATGGCGACCGTAGATCTGACGACTGAAAACTTTAAAGATGTGATCGAGCAGAATGATTTTGTGATTATCGACTTCTGGGCGCCGTGGTGTGGTCCCTGCCAGTCCTTCGGCCCGGTCTATGATGAAGTATCCGAAAAGCACGACGACGTTGTGTTTGCCAAGGTCAACACCGAGGAACAGCAGGAACTGGCCGGCATGTTCAATGTCCGTTCCATTCCGACCCTGATGATCTTCCGCGAGCAGGTTATCCTCTTCTCCGAAGCCGGCGCAGTGCAGCAGTCCGCGTTTGAAAAACTGATCGAGGATGCCAAGGCCCTGGATATGGAAAAAGTCCATCAGGAAGTGGCCAAACAGCAGCAGGAACAGGAACAACAGGCCCAGTCCTGATCTTTTAAAATTTCTCACCACCAAGACACGAAGACACCAAGGAAAGATACTTTAAAGTTTTCCTTTTGGTGTCTTGGTGTCTTGGTGTCTTCGTGGTGAATATCTTTTTTTCACATTAACCCGCGAAACGGCTGCACCTCGACCAGGGTGCCGGCCTCGATGTTGTCGGCTTCCAGCGGCAGGATGATAAAGCAGTTGGCACGGCTCATGCCGCTGAGGATATGCGAGGCCTGCATGCCGGCGGCGCTGACTGTGAGCTTGCCCTGTTCATCGCGGTGCAGGATGCCGCGCTGAAAGTCGGTGCGCCCGGCGCGTTTTTTCAGGGCTTCACTGCAGGGGACCTGGAAGGTCAACGGCGGTTCGGCCGTCTCGCCCATCAGGTGCCGCAGGGCGGGCAGGGCAAACTGGTAGAAGGTGGCCATCACCGACACCGGGTTGCCCGGCAGGCCAAAGAACCAGGCCTGTTTGACGCGGCCGAAAGCCAGCGGCTTGCCCGGTTTCATGGCGATCTTCCAGAAGCTGACTTCACCCAGTTTATCCAGGGTCTGCTTGACGTAATCGGCTTCACCGACCGAGACGCCACCGGAGGTGATCACGGCATCGGCCTGATCGGCGGCCTGTTCAAATGCGGCTTCGATCGCTTCGGGCACATCCCGTATCACCCCCAGATCGAGAATCTCCACATCCAGCTGACGCAGCATACCGAACAGGGTATAGCGGTTGCTGTCATAGATTTGCCCTTCCTCCAGTGCTTCACCGACCGGACGCAGTTCATCACCGGTGGAGAAAAACGCCACCTTCAGTTTGCGCCGTACCTTGATCTGCGGCACGCCCAGTGAGGCGAGCAGTCCCAGTTCGGCAGCCTGCAGACGTTGCCCCTGTTTGAGGACCACCTCATCGACGGCGATATCCTCGCCGGGATGGCGTACGTTCTGACCTTCATTATGAGCGGCAGCGAAAGTGATCCGGTCGCCGTCGGCGCTGGCGTGTTCCTGCATGATCACCGTGTCGGCGCCGTCGGGCAGCTTGGCCCCGGTCATGATGCGCACACACTGTCCGCCCTGCACCGCATGATTAAACGGGGTGCCGGCATAGGCCGTGCCGATCATATCCAGGGTCACGTTTCCCTCGGCAGGCAGGTCCGCCGCGCGCAGGGCATAACCGTCCATGGCCGAGTTTGTGTACGCGGGGACATTCAGCGGGGAACGGATATCCTGTGCCAATACATGGTTATGCACCTGCATCAGCGGCAGTTCGATTGTGTCGACAAGCGGGGTGATGTTCTGGTGAATCTGCTCCAGCGCCTGTTCCACGCGCAGGTTGTTGGGATCAAATTCGTCGCAGGAGGGTTTGGCGGACATAGTCGGTTACTCGATAAACGGGGTTGCCATTGGGACGACGGATTATGCCATATCAGCCGCGGTTCTGCTGAATGTATGCCTCGACAAAGTCTGCAATGGCAGAGGGATCATTGATATCCAGCAGGGGTAAATCACCTGCCGCATGCGCGGGCAATTCGGTGATCAGGGCGATGATATCGGGATCCTGCGGATGCAGCGGCGAGTGGGTGACCACCTCACGATAGACCTCGAGTTTGGGATAGGCAACATGTTTGAATCCCTCGGCCAGAATCAGATCGAGATTGGCACAGTCCAGCTTGTTGATCAGTTCGCCCAGTTGCGGATCGTGATCCTGTTGTGGCGTTTCGGTGATCAAGGCCCAGCGGTACTGCGAGGCGACCAGCATCTGATCGGCGCCGGCATGGCGCAGTTCATAACTGTCCTTGCCGGGGTGATCGATATCAAATTGATGATGGGCGTGCTTGATCACCCCGATGCGATAACCGTGATCCCGCAGTAGCGTGATCAGCTGGGTCAACAGGGTGGTTTTACCGCTGCCGCTGTAGCCGACAAAACCGAGTAACGGGCAGGGAGCATCGATCATGTGATTCAGATATCCAGTTGTTGCGGTTCGTTGATATTGAGCAGCGCCCGGGGCTGATCGGCATAATCCACCACGGCGTGCGGTTGACTGCGAATCCACTCCTGTACCCGGTGTTCGCCCTGCTCATAATAGCTCCGCAGTGCAGCTTCACAAGAGCGGTGCAGCAGACAGAAGGTGCCGTGCAGCCGCTGTCCGTCACTGACCGAGACCAGCGGCACCTGTTCACGGCGGGCTGCCGCACACAGTCGTTCGACCAGATCGTTCGGCAGGGACGGCGTGTCACAGGGGACGAAACAGAACCAGTCACCCTCGCACTGTTGCAGCGCGCTGTAAAAGCCGGCCAGGGGACCGGCATAATCGGGCCACTGGTCCGCAAAGACCGGATAACCGTAACGCCGATAACTCTCTGCATGGCGATTGGCGTTAATGCACAGGCGCGCGACCTGCGGTCGCAACCGTTCGCAGACCTGTTCGATCAACGGGCGTCCCTGATACAGCAACAACCCCTTGTCCTTCCCCTGCATGCGCCGCGCCCGGCCGCCGGCCAGGACAATGCCGGTCACCTCAGTCGGTTCGGGAAAATTCATATTGCAGAGTATCGCAGCTTGAAAGGGATTTCACCACTTGAAAGTGATTCACCACCAAGACACGAAGACACCAAGTAAATCTTCTGTATTTCTTGAAACCTATTTCTACTAGCGACGAAGACTGTCTGTCGTCGCTGACATTGGTAAACTGGAGTGATCGTTCCGGCTCCTTGAATAATTTTTCTTGGTGTCTTCGTGTCTTCGTGGTTAAGCATTTGTTGTTTTATTCGGCAAACTCGATCGCCTCACGAATGGCGTCGATGCCGGCTCTGGCGCATTCGTCATCCACATCACCGGTGATCTTTTTCGCCGGGGCGCCGGAGATGCCGACGGCACCGTAGAAATGACCACCGATCCGTACCGGCACACCGCCGCCGATCAACAAGACCTCCGGTGCAAAGCGCAGGTTGTCGAAGTTGCCTTCCTGCATGTCCAGCGTGGAGGTCTGAAAGCTGGCGGCGGTCTGCGCTTTTAAGCGGCTGACGTCGATGGTGTGGGTGCCGGCCAGCGGGTCGCGCGCCATGGCCAGCAGTTTGCCGTTGCGATCGACCACGCTGGCGGTGACCTGATAGCCTTGTTTGCGACAGGCCTGGGCCGACTCGACGGCCAGCTGATTGGCCAGCTCGAAGGAGAGGACCCGGGTGGTGACATAGGCCGGCTCGGCGGCGGCGATCGGGCTCAGCAGTAAAGCCGGAAGCAGGACGAAAGCAAGATAGCGTTTCATGGTGGTTTAGTCCTCAATGGCGGTTGGTTGATGTTGTTGTAATGCCCACAGCACATGTTCGCGCACCAGTTCGGAAGGGTGGTCGGTGCGGGCCTGCAGGGCGGCGATTACCTCCGGCGAGGTGGCCGCGTTGCCCAGTGCCACGGCGATATTGCGCAGCCAGCGTTCGTGGCCGATACGGCGAATCGCCGAGCCTTCCAGGTTCTGATTGAAAGTGACTTCATCCCACTGGAAAAGTTCCACCAGGCGCGCATCATCCAGGCGCTGGCGCGGATCGAAATCCGGCTCACGACTGGTGTCGGCAAACCGGTTCCAGGGACAGTACAGCTGGCAGTCATCACAGCCATAAATGCGGTTGCCCATCGGCTTGCGCAATGCCACCGGGATCGAGCCTTTCAGCTCGATGGTCAGATAGGAGATGCAGCGTCGCGCATCGACCACATAGGGTTCGACAATGGCGTTGGTGGGACAGACATCGATACAGGCCTGGCAGGTGCCACAATGGTTACTGGCCGGGTCATCCACCGGCAGGGGCAGATCGGTATACAACTCGCCGAGAAAAAACCAGGAGCCGGTATTCCGTTGCAGCAGGTTACTGTGCTTGCCAATCCAGCCCAGGCCGGCTTTTTCCGCCAGGGCTTTTTCCATCACCGGCGCGCTGTCGACAAAGGCGCGATAACCGAAGGGCCCGATCCGGTGCTGGATACGATCGGCCAGCTGTTGCAGGCGCTTGCGCATCAGCTTGTGATAATCGCGTCCCAGCGCATAGCGCGAGACATAAGCCTTGTCGGGGTGATCCAGCAGCGCCTTGAGATCGAGCGTCTCCTCGGGCAGATAATCGAGGCGCACGCTGATAATGCGCAACGTTTCGGGGACCAGTTCGCCCGGCCGGCTGCGTTTTGTCCCGTGTTCGGCCATCCATTGCATGTCGCCCTGGTAATCCCGGGCCAGCCACCGCTGCAGACGCGTTTCATACTCGCCCAGATCGGTATCGGTGATGGCGGTCTGCTGAAAACCGAGCTCGGCGCCCCACTGTTTGATCTCAGCCGCCAGCGTCGACCAGTCGGGTTTGTGCGCGGCTTGCTTGTTTTGCTGCTGACTCATGATCATAATCATAGCCTTATGACTCATCTGCCGCATGATCTTTATACCGCCGACCAGTGCCGCGAACTCGATCGCATCGCCATCGAGGAAGAGGGCATGTCCGGTTCAATATTAATGGAGCGCGCCGGCGAGGCCGCCTGGCGGCTGCTCACGCGGCGCTGGCCCGAGGCGCGCCGCATCGCCGTGGTATGCGGCACCGGCAATAACGGTGGCGATGGCTACGTGGTCGCCCGGCTGGCGCAGGCCGACGGGCGCGAGGTCCGCGTGCTGCAGGTCGGGGATCCGGACAAATTACGCGGCGACGCCCTGGCTGCCCTGCAGCGGCTGCAGGGCATGGAGGTGGTTCCCGAGCCGTTTGCATCGCAACCGATCGAGGATCTCGATCTGCTGGTCGATGCCCTGCTGGGAACCGGTGTCCAGGGGCCGGTGAATGAGCCCTACGCCACGGCGATCGATTGGCTTAATGCCAGCGGCAAGCCGGTCCTGGCGCTGGATGTCCCCTCCGGTCTGGACGCCAACACCGGTCAGGCAGGCGGCCGGGCGGTTTGCGCCGATGCGACCCTCACGTTCATCGGTCTGAAGACGGGGCTGTTGACCGGTGATGCATCCGATTATGTCGGCGAGCTGGTATTCACCTCCCTCAATCTGCCAGCCAGCGTGCGGGCGCGCGTGAGTCCGGTGGCCCGGCGGCTCGACTTTGAAGCCTTACGCCAGCACCTGCCGCGCCGGCCGCGCAACAGCCATAAAGGGCTGTACGGCCATGTGCTGATCCTCGGCGGGGAGCAGGGTATGAACGGCGCGGCCCGGCTGGCCGGCGAGGCGGCTCTGCGCGCCGGCGCCGGGCGGGTGAGTATTGCCACCCGCGCCGTCCATGCGGCCACACTCAACAGCGGCCGGCCCGAACTGATGTGCCACGGTGTGGAAGACAGCCAGGCGCTGCAGGCGCTGATCGATCAGGCCACGGTGCTGGCGGTGGGCCCCGGTCTGGGGCAGGGCGAATGGGGCCGGATGATCTGGCAGGCGATCGCGGCGCGCGACACGCCGCAGGTGGTGGATGCCGATGCGCTGAATCTGCTGGCCGAGAACCCGCAGTGGGCCGGGCAGCGGATTCTCACCCCCCATCCCGGCGAGGCCGCGCGCCTGCTGAACCTGACCCCGGCCGAGGTGCAGGTCGATCGGCTGGCGGCGGTGCGCCGCCTGCAGGCGCAGTTCGGCGGGGCGGTGGTGCTCAAGGGGGCCGGAACGTTAGTCAGCACTGACGCGGGTAACAGCGTCTGCACTGCCGGCAATCCCGGTATGAGCAGCGCCGGCATGGGCGATGTGCTCACCGGAGTGATCGCCGCCCTGCTGGCCCAGGGGCTGGCGCCGGCGACGGCCGCGCAACTGGGCGTCTGCCTGCATGCCTCGGCGGCGGATCAGGGCGCCAAAGCCGCCGGTGAACGTGGCCTGCTGGCCGGGGATCTGTTCGGCCCGTTGCGGCGGCTCGTCAATGGGTGATTGCGACGAATAAATTCTTTACCGTCGGTGCATGCCGTTGGGCGATAAATTCCGCTAAGCTTGGATCAATGGAACAGTACCTCGAAAACGAAGCGGCCACGCTGCAACTGGGCCGGCGGCTGGCCCGCCTCTGCGTGGCGCCCTGTCTGCTGTTTTTGCACGGCGAGCTGGGGGCCGGCAAGACCACCCTGGTGCGCGGCCTGCTGCAGGAGCTGGGGCACTCAGGTCCGGTCAAAAGCCCGACCTATACCCTGGTCGAGCCCTATTACTTTGATCATAAAAAGGTTTTTCACTTCGATCTGTACCGGCTCGGGGATCCCGAAGAGCTGGAATACCTCGGCTTTCGGGATTACCTGGATGGTCACTCCCTCTGTCTGGTGGAGTGGTCCGAGCGCGGCGCGGGCCATCTGCCCCATCCCGATGTGGAGGTCTATCTGGAACCCAGCGGCGAGGGTCGCCAGGCGCGGCTGATTGCTCACGACCAGGCCGGTGAGGCACTGCTGGCCCGGCTGGAGCCGTTTTGACCGAATTTTCTCGAAAAAACTCTAGAAAACCAGGCTATCTTCATAATAAATATCATTTTTTACTTGATTTCTTTCCCGGCCCGGCACAATAATTAAAGACAGGTAAAACGGGAGGGGAAAATGCGTCCAGCTCAGGCGTTGCTACTGCTGATGCTCTCGATTGTGCCGTTCACCGCGACAGCGGCCGAGGTGCAAGTGGAAGGCGTGCGTATGTGGCCGGCCCCGGATCATACCCGGCTGGTGCTGGACCTGAGCGAGCCGGTGGACCACAGCCTGTTTTCCCTGGAAGGCCCGGATCGGGTGGTCGTGGATCTGAAAAAGGCCCGTTTTCCCGGCACCCTGCCGGGCTTTGCCTATGATGGCGCGCTGATTAAAAATATCCGTTATGCCCACCGCGAGAATGATCAGCTGCGCTTTGTGCTGGATCTCAAATCCCGGGTCAAACCCAAAAGTTTTGTCCTCAAACCACAGCGCGAATACGGTCACCGGCTGGTGATCGACTTGCACCAGCCGCAAAGCGAGCAAAGTGCGCCGACGGTAACCAAGTCGGTCAATGACGGCAAACCGCGGGATGTCGTCATTGCCATCGATGCCGGTCACGGCGGTGAGGATCCGGGCGCGCTAGGTCGGCGCGGCACGCGTGAGAAGGATGTGGTCATGGCCGTGGCCCGCAAGCTGGAAGCGATGGTGGCCCAGGCGCCGGGGATGAAACCGGTCATGATTCGCACTGGTGACTATTATCTGAGCCTGCGCGAACGGGTGGAAAAAGCGCGGCGCGCCCAGGCCGATCTGTTTATCTCTATCCATGCCGATGCCTTCCATGATCGTCGTGCGCACGGTTCCTCGGTCTATGTGGTCTCCGACGGCGGCGCCAGTAGTAAGGCAGCCCGCTTCCTGGCCGAAAGCGAAAACAGCGCGGATCTGATCGGCGGGGTCAGTCTGGACGACAAGGAAGATCTGCTGAAGATGGTGCTGGTGGACATGGTGCAGAACTCCACGATTGAAGAGAGTCACCGGGTCGCCAGCGAAGTGCTCGGCAGTCTCAAGCAGGTTAACCGTCTGCACAAGCGGCAGGTGGAACAGGCCGGTTTCCGGGTGCTCAAGGCGCCCGATGTGCCGTCGATCCTGGTGGAAACCGCTTTCATCTCCAATCCCGCCGAAGAGCGTAAACTGCGCAGCCCCACCCATCAGCGCGAACTGGCCCGCTCCATCTTCGCCGGGGTGAAACGCTACTTTGCCCGCCATGCCCCGGCCGGGACCGTGCTGGCCGAACGCAAGCCGCAACGTCACCGGATCGACCGTGGCGACACCCTGTCCGGTATCGCCGCCCGCTACCGGGTCAGCGTCTCGTCCATCAAACAGCACAACGGCCTCTCTGATAATCTGCTGCGCGTCGGCGAGGTGCTGCAGATCCCCGTGATCTGAAAAGCAATTTTGAATTTTGAATGTTGAATTCTGAATTAACAGATCCACAATCCAAAATTCAAAATTCAAAATTCAAAATTATATATCTCCCGCCTCTGCGTCATCCGCGTTTTTAAACCCGGTCTCGTCACGAAGCCAGTTCCCCTTTTTAAATAACGCGGTTAAGCTATTCGCATGCAACCCGCCCGCCGTTATCAGCCCGATGCGATGATCCAGCGCCTGCCGTCGACCCTGGCCAACCAGATTGCCGCCGGGGAGGTGGTGGGGCGGCCGGCGTCGATCGTCAAGGAGCTGGTGGAAAATGCCCTGGATGCCGGGGCCAGCCGGATCGAGGTGCAGATTCGCCAGGGCGGGCTGGAGGCGATCCGGGTCAGTGATGACGGTTACGGCATTCGTCCCGACGAGCTGGAGCTGGCAGTCAGTCCGCATGCCACCAGCAAGATTGCCTCGCTGGCGGATCTGGAGAATATCGCCAGCCTCGGGTTTCGTGGCGAGGCGCTGGCCAGTATCGGTTCGGTGGCCCGCCTGACGATTGAATCCCGGGTCAGCGAGGCCGAGTCGGGCTGGCGTCTGAGTCTCAGCGGACGGGATACGCCGCCCGAGCTGGCGCCGGCCGCGCATCCGGTCGGCACCAGCGTGAGCGTCTCGGAACTCTTTTATAATACCCCTGCGCGGCGGCGCTTTTTGCGTACCGAACGCACCGAGTATCGCTACATCGAGGATATGCTCAAGCGCCTGGCCCTGAGCCGTTTCGAGGTCGGTTTTACCCTCACGCACAACCAGCGGGAAATTTTCCGTCTGCCGCCGGCCGCGCAGCCGGCGCAGCGTGCCCGCCGGGTGGAGCGGCTGTGCGGCAAGGCCTTTTATCGCCAGGCCTGGGCGCTGGATTTTTCCCAGGAGGGGCTGCGCCTGAGCGGCTGGCTGGGGGGACCGCAGGCGGCCCGGGCCCAGGCCGATCTGCAGTATGTCTATGTCAACGGGCGCAGCGTGCGCGACAAGCTGATCAACCATGCACTGCGCCAGGCCTGTCAGCCGCGGCTCTATCCCGGCCGCCATCCCGCCTGGGTGCTCTATCTGGAACTGGATCCCCTCAAGCTGGACGTTAATGTGCATCCCACCAAACATGAAGTCCGCTTCCATGAAGCACGCCGGATTCATGATTTTCTGGCGCACGCGGTCAGCGAGGCACTGGATCGCGCCGCGCCGGCGGCCGTCGCCCCGGCGCCGGCGTCCGGAGCGAAACGGGAGGATTTTTATACCCCGGCGGAAGGCAATATTCCTGCGACGTGGCAAATCCGCGAAGCGGTCGCGGACGGCTCGCCGGCTCCCGCCGGGTCCGGTGAGGACGAGACGCGCGAGGTCGCCGGCGACTGGAACATCGTTGCCGCGCTGGCAGAGGGCTATCTGGTCGTGGCGGAAGAGGGCGGGCTGCTGCTGGTGAACGGTCAGGCGGTGCGCCGCGCGCAACTGGCCGAACGGCTCGCCGACACGCCGCTGCCCGCCCGGCCGTTACTCATCCCGCAAACGCTGGAACTGTCAGCGGCGGCGGTACAGTGGCTGGAGCAGCAGGAGGCGTGGCTGGCCGGCTGCGGTTTTGATCTGACGGTGATCAGCGAGACGGCGGTGCGGGTGCGCCAGATCCCGGCGCTGGGTGCGCAGACTGACCTCGCCGCCCTGTTGCCCGACCTGGTCGCCGCCGCCCGGGCGGGGGAACCGGCGGCGCAGGCGCTGGCAAAGGCGATCAGTCGCCATCAAACCTGGAGCGCGGCACAGCAACAGGCGCTGGTCCGCGATGCCCTGCGCTGGCAGCCGCACGCGCGCCCGGCTCGTTACTGGGTGCGCTGGGACAGCCGCATGTTGCAGGGACTGTTCGCGCGCTGATGGCCCCGACGCGCGAACGGCCAACGGCGATCGTTCTGATGGGGCCGACCGCCTCGGGCAAGACCGAGCTCGCCGTGCGCCTGGTGCGGGAATTGCCGGTGGAGATCGTCAGCGTCGATTCGGTGATGGTCTACCGGGGCATGGATATCGGGTCGGCCAAGCCGGCACCCGAGGTGCTGGCCGAAGCGCCCCACCGGCTGATCGATTTTCTGGATCCGGCCGAGGCCTGTTCGGCGGCCCGCTTTGCCGAACTGGCCCGTCGGGAAATGGCCGAGATCACCGCCGCCGGGCGCATTCCCCTGCTGGTCGGCGGCACCATGCTCTATTTTCGCGCCCTGATCCACGGCCTCGCCCGCCTGCCGGCGGCCGATGCCGCGCTGCGCGCGCGGCTGGCGCAGGAGGCGCTTGAACGGGGCTGGGCGGCGATGCATGCCCGGCTGGGGGAGGTGGATCCGCAGGCCGCCGGGCGCATTCATCCCAACGATCCCCAGCGTATTCAACGCGCCCTGGAAGTTTTTGAGCTGACCGGCGTGCCCCTGAGCGATCTTCAGCAACAAAATGAACCGTTGCCCTGGCAGTTTGTCAAACTGGCACTGATTCCCTCGGATCGGGCGGTATTGCATGAACGCATCGCCGCCCGTTTTGCCCGGATGCTCGAGCAGGGTTTTGTCGACGAGGTCGAAGCCCTTTTTGCGCGCGGGGATTTGCACGAGCAGATGCCTGCGATCCGGGCCGTGGGGTATCGCCAGCTGTGGCACTACTTGCAGGGCAGGATCAACTATACTCAAATGCAGGAGCAGGGCGTGGCGGCGACGCGCCAGCTGGCCAAGCGCCAGCTGACCTGGCTGCGCAGCGAGCCGGGGGTCCGGACATTCGACGCCCTGGATCAAAAAAGCGGGGATCAGGTCTTGAAATGGTTACGTTGCTCACCCATTGATACAGAATGAGTGTGCTAAGATGAATTTGTATTTTGATTGATTATTTATAAGGTTATAAGAACAGACCCGATCGTCTGAGAAAATAACTATAAAATTCGGAGATAATAACGATGAGTAAAGGACAGTCCTTACAAGATCCGTTTCTCAATGCACTGCGTAAGGAACGCGTTCCCGTTTCAATCTTTCTGGTAAACGGAATCAAGTTGCAGGGACAGATCGAGTCATTTGACCAGTTTGTGGTGTTGTTGCGAAATACGGTTAATCAGATGGTTTATAAACATGCGATCTCCACCGTGGTGCCGGCGCGCAATGTGAAGCTGCCCGTGGCGGAAGAAATCAAGGAGCATGAAGGTAATGCTTGAAGTCACCAACCCGGTGTTGGTGAGGGTGGTAATGATTGTTTGAACGTCCACAAGCCGGTGAACGGGCGGTTCTGGTTCACCTGGCCCTGCAAGCCGAACAGCAGCAGGAAGAACCGCAGGAATTCCGGGAACTGGCTCTCTCCGCCGGCGCCGAGCCGGTCGCTGTGGTGACCGGTTCCCGGGCTGTTCCCCATCCCCGCTATTTTGTCGGCAGCGGCAAGGCTGAAGAGATTCGCGACACGGTCAAGGCGCTCGACGCCGATCTGGTGCTGTTTAACCATGCCCTGTCACCGGTGCAGGAGCGCAACCTCGAACAATTGCTCAACTGCCGGGTGCTGGATCGTACCGGCCTGATCCTGGATATTTTCGCCCAGCGCGCCCGCACCCACGAAGGCAAACTGCAGGTTGAACTGGCGCAGCTCAAGCACCTGTCCACCCGCCTGGTGCGCGGCTGGACCCATCTGGAGCGCCAGAAGGGCGGCATCGGCCTGCGCGGTCCGGGCGAAACCCAGCTGGAGACCGACCGCCGCTTGATCGGCGATCGCATTCGCCAGCTCAACAAGCGCCTGGAAAAGGTCCAGCGCCAGCGCGAGCAGGGCCGCCGCGCCCGCAAGCGGGCCGAGATTCCGTCGGTCTCGCTGGTCGGTTATACCAATGCCGGTAAATCGACGCTGTTCAACCGGCTCACCGAATCCCATGTCTATGCCGCCGACCAGTTGTTCGCCACTCTCGATCCGACCCTGCGCCGGTTGGAGCTGGCCGACGGGCAGAAGCTAATCCTGGCCGACACGGTCGGCTTTATCCGCCATCTGCCCCACGATCTGGTGGCGGCATTTCGTTCCACCTTGCAGGAAACCCGCGACGCGGATCTGCTGTTGCATGTGGTGGACGCCTCCAGCCCCGAGCGGGAGGCCAATATTGAGCAAGTCAACGCCGTACTGAGCGAGATCGAGGCCCGGGCGGTGCCGCAGCTGCTGGTCTACAACAAGATCGACCGCCTGGAAGACACGCCGCCGCACATCGAGTATGACGAGCGGGGCCTGCCCTGGCGGGTCTGGATCTCGGCGCAAAGCGGGGCGGGACTGGAACAGTTACGCGAGGCGCTGGCCGCGCGACTGGACCGGGGCCGGATCTGCCACGAGCTGCTGTTGCCGGTGACCCAGGGCCGACTGCATGCCCTGTTGCATGAAGTCGGCAAGGTGCACCGCGAGCAGGTGGACGAGCAGGGTAACTGGCTGATGACGGTGGAAATGCCCCGGCCCGAGTGGCAGTCGCTGGACAAACACCACGGCATAGCGACCTATCTGGCGCAGGACGAAGAGGCGTTACGCCTTGCGGCAGGTAGCGAAGCCCCATAGAATTGCCCCTCGGTCACATTGAAAATCCACAATCCCTGAATTAAACCGCACGCTGATTCAGAACACATATCACGGAGCATCACATGGCCTGGAATGAACCTGGTGGTTCAAACAACAAGGACCCCTGGGGTAATCGCAATAACCCGCAGGGCGGTCCCCCGGATCTCGACGAAGTCATCAAAAAGCTGCAGGCCAAATTCGGCGGTCTGTTCGGCGGTAAAGGCGGTGGCGGTGGCCCCCGCATCCCCGGTGCGGGCGGCTCGATCGGCCTGAGCTTCATTGCCCTGGTGCTGGTGGCGATCTGGGCCCTGTCCGGTATCTACATCGTCAACGAAGGTAAAGAGGCCGTGGTACTGCGCTTTGGTGCATTCGAGAGCATCCAGCCGCCGGGCCCGCACTGGTATCCGCGGTTTATCGACACTGTGGAGATCGTCGACGTGTCCAATGTGCGCTCGGTGCATATCGGTGAAGGCAGCCAGGAAGCCCTGATGCTGACCCAGGACGAGAATATCGTCGATATGGAATTCGTGGTGCAGTACAACGTGCGCGATTCGCGCCGTTTCCTGTATCACGTTCGTGACCCGGAAATCTCGTTAAAACACGTCACGCAAAGTGCCGTACGCGAGATCGTCGGTAACAACAACATGGAACACATCATCACCCAGGGACGCGACAAGATCGCCTCCGAAGCCTGGGACCGCATCCAGGGCATTCTCGACAGTTATGAAACCGGTCTGCAGGTACGCGGTTTCAACATGCAGAAGGCCCAACCACCGAGCCAGGTTATGGCGGCGTTCGATGATGTGGCGGCCGCGCGCGAGGATCGGGAAAAGTTCATGAACCAGGCCATGGCCTACGCGAACGACATTCTGCCCCGTGCCGAGGGTCAGGCACAGCGCTTCCTGGAAGAGGCCAAGGGCTACCGGGATCAGAAAATCGCGGTGGCTGAAGGTGATGCCGAACGCTTCTCGGATATTCTGGTCGAGTACAAGAAGGCCCCCGTGGTCACCCGCGAGCGTCTGTACCTGGAGGCGATCGAAGAGATACTCGGCAAGAATCCGAAAGTCATGATCGACCTGCAAAACGGCAATAACCTGATGTATCTGCCGCTGGATCAGATCATGCAGCGTTCGAAAAACAGTGATACGAACTCACAGTCCGGTTCCGGTCCCTTCAAGGAGCAAGTCGAGGAATTTGGACTGGATCAGATGCGTGAGCGTGATAACCGCTCGCGGGAGGTACGCCAATGAGCCCGAAACTTATCGCCGCTATCGTCGTGCTGGCTGTCATTGGCCTGATCGCCAGTAACTCCATGTTCACGGTCAGCGAACGCGAACTGGCGATCCAGTTTGCGTTGGGGAAGGTGAAAAAAGCTGACTTTGAACCGGGGCTGCATTTCAAGTGGCCTTTCGTGAATAACGTGCGCAAATATGAGAAGCGGATTATCACCGCCGATACCGCCCCGCAGCGTTATCTGACCCAGGAACAGAAACCGTTGATCGTGGATTACTACGTCAAGTGGCGCATCGATGATGTCGAGACCTATTACAAGACCATGCAGGGCATGGAGAGTCGTGCTCGGATGCAGTTTCAGTCGATTGTCAACAAGGGCTTGCTGGACGCCTTTGGTGAGCGCACCTTGCAGGAAGTCATCTCCGACGCGCGGGATAACATCATGCGCAGTATTACCAAGAAGGCCGATAAACGGGTTCAGAGTTTCGGTATCGAGATCGTCGATGTCCGTCTCAAGCGCATCGAGCTGACCGAACGGGTGTTCGAGAATATTTTCGAACGCATGAGCTCGGCGCGTGCGAAGGAAGCCAAGGAACTGCGCGCTTCCGGTCGAGGTGAGGCGGAACGCATCCGCGCCGAGGCGGAACGCCAGAAGACGGTCATGCTGGCCAACGCCTATCGCGAGGCCCAGGCTATTCGTGGTCAGGGTGATGCCAAAGCGGCAGGCATTTATGCCAACGCCTTTTCGGAGGATGAAGAGTTCTACTCGTTCTACCGCAGCCTCAATGCCTATCGCAAATCGCTGGTGGGTGACGGCAATATGATGGTGCTGGAACCGGACTCTGAGTTCTTCAAATATTTCAAGAACAACAATCCCGCTGGCAAGTGACACGCCGATAACGTTTGACTAACCATTCTTTCGGGCGTCGTTCATGTGGCAGGACTTGGTTTTGGTAATCGCGCTGGTGCTGGTGATCGAGGGGATATCACCGGCGCTCAGTCCCGCCTCTTTTCGTCGTGGTCTGTTAATGGTGGCCCAGATGAGCGACCGCGTCTTGCGGCGTATCGGGCTGGCCGCCATGACAGGTGGGGCGTTGTTGATCTATCTGATCAAGGGTTAAGTACAGAATGAAATCCGATCGTTGGTTGTTACCGGAAGGGATCGAGGAGGTCCTGCCGCAACAGGCGCGCCGGCTCGAGGCGTTGCGTCGGCGGCTGCTCGATCTGTATGCCGGCTGGGGCTATGAGCTGGTGATGCCGCCGATGATCGAATACCTCGATTCATTGCTGACCGGCACCGGCCACGATCTCGATTTGCAGACTTTCAAGCTGACCGATCAGCTGACCGGCAAACTGATGGGCCTGCGCGCCGACATGACGCCGCAGGTAGCGCGCATCGATGCCCATACATTAAAAAAAGATTGTCCCACCCGGCTGTGTTATATCGGCTCGGTGTTGCACACCCGATCGGACGGCTTCGCCGGTTCGCGCAGCCCGATCCAGGTGGGCGCCGAACTCTATGGCCACAGCGGCAGCGAAAGCGACGTCGAAGTGTTCCGCCTGATGCTGGAGACCCTGCGGCGAAGCAATATTCGTGATCTCTATTTTGATCTGGGTCATGTGGGTATCTACCGGCAACTGGTGCGCGCGGCACAGTTGTCGGCTGAACAGGAGAGTGAACTGTTCGATGCCTTGCAACGCAAGGCCATTCCCGAGATCGAACAGTTGCTGGACAAAAGTGCTGTCGACAAGAAGATTGCCAAAGGGCTGTTGGGACTGGCGCAACTGAACGGTGATGAGAGCGTCATCGGGGAGGCGCGTCGTCTACTGGCCTTCGCCGGCGAGGGCGTGAGCCAGGCACTGGATAACCTGCAGGCCGTGGCCGAACAGATCAAAAGCTGCGAGCCATCCATTCCGCTGCATTTCGATCTGGCGGAGCTCCGCGGTTACAATTATCACACCGGTGTCGTGTTTGCCGCCTATGTACCGGGTTGTGGCCAGTCCATCGCCCAGGGCGGACGCTATGATGATATCGGTCAGGTCTTTGGTCGTGCTCGGCCGGCAACCGGTTTCAGCACGGATCTCAAGACGCTGATCGATCTGGGCGAAGATCAAAGCGCAACGCCCGGTGCGATTTACGCACCGGGTGACAATGACGCCGGTTTGCGTGACACGATTGAACAACTTCGCCGGCAGGGAGAGCGGGTGATCAGCGCCCTGCCGGGCGACAACAGTGATCCGCAGCAACTGGGCTGTGATCGCAAGCTGGTCAGGGACGGCAAGGCATGGCAGATTACAACGATTTGATAACTACAACAGGCTGAAGTCATGGGCAAGAATGTCGTCATTATCGGGACCCAGTGGGGAGATGAAGGTAAAGGCAAGATCGTCGATCTGTTGACCGATCGGGCTTCCGCCGTGGTGCGATTCCAGGGCGGGCACAATGCCGGCCACACCCTGGTGATCGGCGACAAGAAAACCGTGCTGCACCTGATCCCGTCGGGCGTGCTACGCGAAAACGTGCAGTGCCTGATCGGTAACGGCGTGGTGCTCTCGCCCGAAGCGTTGCTCGATGAACTGAAGATGCTCGAGAACGAAGGCGTCCCGGCCCGGGAGCGACTGCGCATCAGCGAAGCCTGTCCGCTGATCCTGCCCTATCATGTGGCACTGGATCATGCCCGCGAGGTGGCGCGCGGCAAAAAAGCCATCGGCACCACCGGCCGCGGCATCGGCCCGGCTTACGAGGACAAGGTCGCCCGCCGTGGCCTGCGTCTCGGTGATCTGTTTCACCGCGAACGTTTTGCGGCCAAGCTCGGCGAAGTACTCGATTATCATAATTTTGCCTTGCAACATTACTTCAAGAGCGAACCGGTCGACTTCCAGCAAGTGCTGGACCAGAGCCTGGCCATGCGCGAAGAGCTGCAACCGCTGGTGGCGGATATTCCCGAATTGCTTAACCAGCACATGCAGGCCGGCAACAACATCATGTTCGAAGGTGCCCAGGGGGCGTTGCTGGATATCGATCACGGCACCTACCCGTTTGTCACCTCGTCCAACACCACCGCCGGCGGCGCGAGTACCGGCAGCGGCATGGGCCCGCGCAATCTCGATTACGTGCTCGGGATCACCAAGGCCTATACCACCCGGGTCGGCTCCGGCCCGTTCCCCACGGAACTGTACGACGGCAATCTGTTAATGGATGAAGTCGGCGCGCGGCTGGCCGAACGCGGTCACGAATTCGGCTCCACTACCGGTCGCCCGCGTCGTTGCGGCTGGTTCGATGCCGTGGCGCTGCGCCGTTCGGTATTGATCAACAGTGTCAGCGGACTGTGCATCACCAAGATGGACGTGCTGGACGGTCTGGATCAGATTCAGATCTGTGTGGGCTACAACTGTAACGGTCAAGTCCGTGACACCCCGCCGGTCGGCGCCGAAGCATTTGAAAGCTGCGAACCGGTTTACGAAGCCATACCGGGCTGGCAGGAATCCACCGTCGGTCTGAAAAGCTACGACGACCTGCCGGCCAACGCCAGGGCCTATCTCAAGCGTATCGAGGAGGTCACCGGCACCCCGGTCGACATCATCTCCACCGGCCCCGAACGCAGCGAAACCATCATTCTCCGTCATCCGTACGATGTTTAACGGCTTCACGGCCGTTAAACAGTAGAGGTAGGCCGGACATAGCGAAGCGGTGTCCGGCAATCCGGTCTGGCGAGGCCTGCATGATGCCTGGATTTTATAAAAAATCTCACCACGAAGACGCGAAGACACGAAGGAGAAATTCATCCGCTTCGAGACTTCGTGTCTTCGTGGTAAAAATAGCTAGATACTATCCCTTAAGGTCGATACCGAGATAGAAAGAATAAAGCCTGTCTCATGGACCGTAGGAGCGCCTTTGGCGCGATAAAAGCCCGTGCAATCGGCGAGGTCTGTCGCGGCGCAGCCGCTCCTGCAGAGATGTGATGGGTTGGCACGGTAAACCGTGTATGAATTTTTATAAAAGCGTTACCACGAAGACGCGAAGGCACGAAGAAAAAATTAATCCACTTCGAGACTTCGTGTCTTCGTAGTAAAAAATAGCCCGATAGATGGAATGTCAGGTAGCGCTATGCGCAACCTGACCTACACCCTGAGTACTAAGTACTAAGTACTAAGTACTAAGTACTAAGTACTCAGAACTTATACCAGTGCAACGCTTTTCACCTGCGCATAAACCTGCTTGCCAACTGCCAATCCCAGATGCTCGGCGGACTTGCGGGTGATCCGAGCGAGCAGGCTGGCGCCGTTGGCATTGAGTTTGACCAGTTGCTGGGCCGGGGGCTCTTCGGCGACGGCCTCGACGGTGACAGGAAAGATGTTAAGAATGCTGGTGTCCGTTTGTTGCGCCAAGGTCAGACTGATATCCCGCGCCTGCAGACGCACCCGTACCGCTTGACCCACCGGCAAGTCGGCCTGTGTGACGGTCAGTCTTCCGCCGGCGAACTCGAGATAGCTCAAACCGTATTGATCATCGTGCGCGTCGACCGTGGCTTCCACGATGGTCTCGGCATCGGGCGCATGGGCCAGGGGCAGATCGAGCCGGTTTAACAACTCGATCACGCTGCCGGTGGCCTGGACCCGGCCGCCGTTTAACATGATCATCTGTTGCGCCAGTTGCGCCACTTCACTGTGATCGTGGCTGACGTACAGCACCGGGATCGACAGCGCCTGCGACAGCTGCTGCAGGCAGGCCATGATGGCGTTTTTACTGTCGCGATCCAGCGCGGCCAGCGGTTCATCCATTAATAATAATCGCGGCGCCGACAGCAGGGCGCGACCGATCGCCACCCGCTGGCGTTCGCCCCCGGATAAATTTGTCGCAGAACGTGCCTGTAATCTGTCGATACCTAACAGGTCGGCAATGTGGTCGGGATCCACGCCGGCCTGTTCGCCGCCGCTACGGCGATAGCCGTAGAGCAGGTTGTCGCGCACCGACAGATGCGCGAACAGGTTGGCCTCCTGAAAGACATAACCGATGCCGCGCCGGTGCACCGGCACAAAGGTGTTTTCGTCCTGCCAGGTGGTATGATCCAGTTTCACGCTGCCGCGGGCCATCGGCTCCAGGCCGGCAATGCAGCGTAACAGGGTGGTCTTGCCGCAGCCCGACGGGCCGAACAGGGCGGTGATGCCCTGCGCCGGCGCACTGAATTCGGCCTGTAGCGTGAAATCTCCGCGGGTGAGTTGAAAGCGGGCCTGCAGCGTCATGCGGGCAGTACCTGCAGACGCCGGTTATAGCGATAAACCAGCAACAACAGCACAAACGAGGCCAGCAGCAGCCCGCCGGCCAGCCAGTGGGCGCTGGCGTAATCCACTGCCTCGACATGATCATAAATCGCAATCGACAGCACCTGGGTTTCGCCCGGAATGTTGCCGCCGATCATCAGCACCACGCCAAATTCCCCGACCGTATGCGCAAAGCCGAGAATCGCGGCGGTAATAAAGCCGGGGCGCGCGAGGGGAATGATCACGCTGACAAACCGATCCAGTGGAGAAGCGCGCAGGGTGGCGGCGACCTCCAGCGGCCGGCGACCGATGGCGGCAAAGGTATTTTGCAGCGGCTGTACCACGAACGGCAGGGAATAGAACACCGAACCGATCACCAGCCCGCTGAAAGTAAAGGCCAGCGAACCCAGTCCCAGCGCGTCGGCGGTCTGGCCGAAGATCCCCCGCGGTCCCAGCGCCAGCAAAAGATAAAACCCGAGCACCGTGGGCGGCAGCACCAGCGGCAGGGCGATCACCGCCTCGATCACCGGTTTGAAACGCCGACGACTGTGGGCCAGCCACCAGGCCAGCGGCGTGCCGAGCAGCAATAATATCAGCGTCGTGAGGGTGGCCAGCTGGAGCGTGATCCACAGGGCCTGCAGGTCGTTAGCGCTGATCATTCCCTCTCCTGTGACGGGGCGGCGTAGCCGAACCGGCGCATGATCCGGCCGGCGGGTTCACTTTTTATATAAGTGATAAACGCCCGGGCGGCCGGCGTGTCGTTCAACATCAACGCCTGCTGTTCGATCGGATCATACAGCGATTGGGGAATGGTCCACCTCGAGCCCTGTTTGCTTATGCCCGTGCCTTGCAGTTGCGACAGCGCGACAAAGCCCAGCTGCGCGTTACCGCTGGCGACAAACTGAAAGGTCTGGGCGATACTCTCGCCGCGCACAATTCGAGGCTGCAATGTCGCGTACAAACCGCGTCGTTTCAGCACCTGTTTCGCCGCCAGTCCGTAAGGCGCCAGGCGCGGATTGGCCATCGCCAGCCGCCGGAAATCGCCGCTCGCCAGTATCGCGCCTTCGCGATCCACGTAATCCGCTTTTGGACTCCATAACGCCAGTTTGCCAAGCGCGTAAGTAAAACGACTGTTCGGGACACTGCGTTGTTGTTCCTCGAGTAACGCGGGGCGGCGCACATCGGCGGCAAAAAACAGATCAAACGGCGCGCCGTTGAGGATCTGCGCGTAATGCTTGCCGGTCGAGCCGCTGGCGAGTACCAGCCGATGTTCGCTGTTGGCTTCAAAGTCACGGGCCAATGCCTCCAATGTGGTCTTGAAATTCGCCGCCACCGCCACCCGCAGGGTCTCCGCATTGACCTGTTGAATCAGGGCGCCGCTCAGCAGAATGACTATTAGCGCGACACGACCAGTTTGTTTAACGATGATGGTCAATGACGTTTTTAACAATGCTTTACTCCGCGTCCTTTGCGCCTCTGCGCCCTCTGCGTTATTTCCAGTAGAATTTAAAAAGTAAGGAGCCCTGCCGTTTGCCGCTTTGTACCTAGTGCAGCTTGATCTCCGGCTCGACCGTGGCCCGGAAGCGGTTGGCGATGGAGATCATCATGGTGCGGTAAAAACCGAACAGCGCGAACTGGTGCAGCTTGTATAACGACAGGTAAACCATCCGCGCCACAAAGCCCTCGACCATGATGCTGCCGGTCAGATTTCCCATCAGGTTGCCCACGGTACTGTACTTGCCCAGCGAGACCAGCGAGCCGTAATCGCGATAGTGAAATGTCGGCAACGGTGTGCCCGCCAGACGACGCTTCATGCTCTTGATCAGCACGGCGGCCTGTTGATGCGCGGCCTGGGCCCGGGGCGGCACATTGGTCTCCATCTGTGGCCAGGGGCAGGCGGCGCAATCGCCGAAGGCGAAAATATTCTCATCGCGGGTGGTTTGCAGAGTCTGGTCGACGACCAGTTGATTGGCGCGGTTGGTTTCCAGACCGTCGATGTCGGCGAGAAAATCGGGCGCCTTGATGCCGGCGGCCCAGACCTTGATTGGCGCCTGGATCTCGCGCCCGCTTTCGGTATACAGCGCTTCGGCGCTGACCTTGACCACCCGTTCGCCCTTGAGCACGGCGATATGGAGTTTGTCCAGTTCCATCTCGGTGGCCTGCGACAGGCGGGGCGGCAGGCCGGGCAGGATCCGATCGGCGGCTTCGACAATGGTAATGCGCACATCGGCCGGATTGATCTGATCGATACCGTAGGCGGTAATCAGCCGCGAGACCTTGTGCAACTGGGCGGAGAGTTCGATGCCGGTGGCGCCGCCGCCGGCGATCACCACATCCAGCTGGCCCTGTTGCGTCGCATCGGGATGGGTGCTGGCGCGCATGAAGTTCTCCAGCAGCAGGTGCTGGAACGATTCGGCCTGTTGCTTGGTATCCAGAAACAGGCAGTGCTCGCGCACGCCCTCGATACCGAAATCGTTACTCACGCTGCCGACAGCCATAATCAGGGTGTCGTATTGAAACTCGCGTCGGGGAATGACTTCGTTGCCGCTGGCATCCAGGGTCGGGGCCAGATAAATGGTGCGCGCGGCGCGATCCAGCCGGTCCATGCGCCCGAGGCGAAACTCGAAATGGTTGCGCGCCGCCTGGGCCAGGTATTCGATCTGGTTTTCATAGGCGTCAAAGGTCCCGGCGGCCACCTCGTGCAGCAGCGGTTTCCAGATATGTGTGCGATTGGCGTCCACCAGGGTGATCCGGGCGCGGCCTTTTTTACCCAGAGTCTTGCCCAGGCGGGTGGCCAGTTCCAGGCCGCCGGCGCCGCCGCCGACGATAATAATATGGTGCAAATCCGATTCGCGCATCGCTCGCTATGCGTCCTGTGAGAATGAGGTTATCAAAGTGTAGCACCGGGGGGGATGCTTGCCCGAAAGACAAACAGGGAGAATGGTACTTTGTTTCGGAAGAAACAAAAAAGCCCCCGAAAGGGGGCTTTTATGAGAGAATTGGTGCCGAGGAGAGGACTTGAACCTCCACGGGGTTACCCCCACTAGCACCTGAAGCTAGCGCGTCTACCAATTCCGCCACCTCGGCTCAGAAGCCGCGCACTTTACAGAGAGTCCCCGGGATTGTCAATCACGAGCACTGCTCCGATAAATGACGCATAATTCGCCGGTGACGAGACCAATTGTCTCACCGAATACAAAATAACGAGAGAAAGAAGATTACATGACTCAACGTTCCGACAAGCACGACCCTTACGCTAAACGCGAAGCAGAAAAATACGAAAACCCCATCCCCAGCCGTGAATACATCATGGATCTGCTCGAAAAAACCGGGCACCCCATGTCGCGTGAAGCCATCGCCGAGGCGCTCAAGCTGGAAAGCGACGATGAGCTCGAGGGCCTGCGCCGCCGGCTGCGGGCCATGGAGCGCGACGGCCAGCTGTTGTTTAACCGCAAACGCGAATACGGCCTGATCAGTAAAATGGACCTGGTCCGCGGCCGGGTGCAGGGCCATCCCGACGGCTTCGGCTTTCTGATCCCCGATGACGGCTCCGACGATCTGTTCCTCTCCGGGCGCGAAATGCGGGTCGCCGTTCACGGCGATCGGGTGCTGGGCCGTGTGGCCGGCATCGATCGCCGCGGCCGCCGCGAGGGGGCGGTGGTCGAGGTGCTGGAGCGGGCCCACAAGACCATGGTCGGGCGCCTGTTTGTCGAAGGGGGCGTCGCCTTTGTGGTCCCGGACAACAAGCGCATTACCCAGGATATTCTGGTGCCCAAAGAGAATATGGGCCCGGCCGAACAGAACCAGATCGTCAGCGTGGAGATCGTCCAGCCACCCACCCCGTTTCGCCAGGCCATCGGCCAGGTGGTCGAAGTGCTCGGCGAGCATATGGCGCCGGGCATGGAGATCGATATTGCCATTCGCTCCCACGGCCTGCCGCAGGTCTGGTCGCCGCAAACCGAGGCGCAGATCGCCGAACTGCGCGAAGAGGTGCGCGAGGAGGACAAGCAGGGTCGCGAGGATCTGCGGCATCTGCCGCTGGTCACCATCGACGGTGAAGACGCGCGCGATTTTGACGATGCGGTTTACTGTGAACCCAACCGCAAGGGCTGGCGTTTGCTGGTGGCGATCGCCGACGTCTCGCATTATGTCGAACCCGAAACACCGCTGGACAAGGATGCCATCGAGCGCGGCAACTCGGTCTATTTCCCCGAGCGGGTGATTCCCATGTTGCCGGAGATCCTCTCCAACGGCCTCTGCTCGCTCAAGCCCAAGGTGGATCGCCTGTGCATGGTGTGTGACATGCAGCTCGACAAGCAGGGCGCCCTCAAAAGTTACAGCTTCTATCCGGCCGTGATGCACTCCCATGCGCGGATGACCTATACCGAAGTGGGGGGCATTCTGCAGGACGAGGATCCGGAACTGTCCCGTCAATACGCGGATCTGTTGCCGGCGCTGCATAACCTCTATCAGCTCTATCACGCCCTGCGCCAACGGCGCAGCAAGCGCGGCGCCATCGATTTTGAGACCACCGAGACCCGCATCGTCTTCGGTGAAGAGCGCAAGATCGAATCCATCGTGCCCACCCAGCGCAATGACGCGCACAAGCTGATCGAGGAGTGCATGATCATCGCCAACGTGGCCACGGCCCGGTTCCTGCTGGAAAGCAAGGTTCCCGCCCTGTACCGCGTCCATGAAGGCCCCAAGCCGGAAAAACTCGAGGCTCTGCGTGAATTTCTCGGCGAGTTCGGCCTCAAGCTGGGCGGTGGCGACAAACCGGCAAGCAAGCATTTCGCCAAACTGCTGGAACAGATCGCCGAACGCCCCGATGCGCATCTGATCCAGACGGTGATGCTGCGCACCCTGCAGCAGGCGGTCTACACTCCCGACAACCTCGGCCACTTCGGTCTGGCCTTCGATGCCTATGCTCACTTTACCTCGCCGATCCGCCGTTATCCGGATCTGCTGGTGCATCGCGCGATTCGCCATGTCCTGCAACACAAGAAGACCGGCTTCTTCAAACGCAAAAAGAGCGGCGAGTTTCGTTACGACCACACGGCCATGGGCCGGCTGGGCGAACATTGCTCCCAGACCGAGCGGCGCGCCGATGAGGCGACCCGCGATGCGGTGGACTGGCTCAAGTGCGAGTTCATGCTGGACAAGGTGGGCGAGGAGTACACCGGCACCATCAGCAGTGTGACCAGCTTCGGCCTGTTTGTGGAACTCGATGAGGTCTTTGTCGAGGGACTGGTGCATGTCACCAGTCTGGAAAATGACTATTACCATTTCGATCCGGCCCATCACCGTTTGATCGGCGAACGCCAGCGGCAGATGTTCCGCCTCGGCGATCGCCTGCGGGTGAAACTGGCGCGGGTCGATCTCGAAGAGCGCAAGATGGATTTCGCCCTGCTGGAAAGCCTCAGCGGCGAAACCTTCCGCGGCGAGTTGCCCGAGCGTCAGGGCGGCGGCAAAAAAGGCGCCGGGGGCAAGAAAACCTCGCGCAAGAAATCGGCCGGCAAGAAGCAAACCGCCAGCAAGAAAAAGACCTCGGGCAAGAAGTCGGTCGGCAAAAAAGCCGCCGACGAGCCCGGCAAAAAGAGCGGCAAGAAATCGTCCCGCCGCCGCCGGCGCGGCGGCAAGAAGAAAACCGGCGCCGGCAAAAGCCCCCAGGCGGACTGATCTGCACGCCAGATGAGCGACAAACACGTGATCTTCGGCCTGCATGCCGTGCAGGCGGCGGTGAGCCGGGACAGCGAGACCATCGAGCAGGTCTATCTGGAGCAGGATCGGCGCGATGAGCGGGCCCGGCAGCTGGAACAGCAGGTGCGCGCCGCGGGCCTGCCGCTGGAGCGGGTCAAACGTCAGACCCTGGACGAACTGACCGACCACGGCCGCCATCAGGGGGTGGCCGCCGTGGCCCGTCTGCCCGGCCCCGGCGACGAGCGCAGCCTGACGGCGCTTCTCGAGCGGCTCGACACCCCGCCGTTGTTGCTGGTGCTGGACGGCGTGCAGGATCCGCACAATCTGGGTGCCTGCCTGCGCACCGCCGACGCCGCCGGGGTGCAGGCGGTGATCGCCCCCAAAGATCGCGCCTGCGGCCTGACCAGCACCGTGCGCAAGGTGGCCAGCGGCGCCGCCGAGGTGGTGCCGTTTATCCAGGTCACCAACCTGGCCCGCACCCTGCGCGCGCTGCGCGAACGGGGGATCTGGCTGGTTGGCACCGATCTGGACGCCGAACAGGATCTCTATCAGGCCGATCTGCGCGGTCCGCTGGCCCTGGTGATGGGCGCCGAGGAGCGCGGCCTGCGCCGGCTGACCCGGGAACACTGCGATCAGCTGGTCAAACTGCCGATGATCGGCACCGTACAGAGTCTGAATGTGTCGGTAAGTGCCGGGGTTTGTCTCTATGAGGCGTTGCGACAAAGGAGGGGCTAGGTTCCAGGGGGTGGTTTCTAGGTGAGGTAGGCCGGATCAAGCGTAAGCGGATCCGGCAATCTTTTCCTCGTCCCTCGTAACTCGGGCCTCGTCCCTGCCCGAAGGGCGGGTGGGAGCGCCCCACGGGCGCGACTCTGGCCGAGGGTGGGGCTCGCGGTCGTAGCCCGCTCCCACAGGGGGAGTGCAGGTTCCAGGACTCAGAACTCAGAACTCTAGCTCCTTGATTTGCAAAGCGTCCCCCGCTTGCGTAAAATGCGCCACCTTTACACAACCCGCTTGCGACAGGCCGGCGGGTTTCCTTGCTCCACCACGGCCGAGAGGTTCGACGGGGGGCTTTTAACCGAAAGGAAGAGATGTCGATGCGTCACTATGAAATCGTGTTTCTGGTCCACCCTGACCAGAGTGAACAGGTCCCCGCCATGCTGGAGCGCTATCGCAATCTGGTGGAAGGCAACGGTGGCAAGGTCCACCGCGTTGAAGACTGGGGCCGTCGTCAGCTGGCCTATTCCATTCAAAAAGTTCACAAGGCGCACTATGTGCTGCTGAACATCGAATGCGATCAGGCAACCCGCGATGAGCTGGAGAGCGGCTTCCGCTTCAACGACGCCGTGATTCGCAATCTGATCATCCGTCGCGACGAAGCGATTACCGAAGCTTCGCCGATGGCCCGCAAAGATGAGCGGGAAGAAGAGAGCAGCGAGTCAAGCGCGGCCTGAGCCGGCATTGCCTCACGATTCATCAGCTGACACTTAAGGATTCATACTATGGCCCGTTTTTTCCGTCGCAAGAAATTCTGTCGTTTTACCGCCGAAGGCATCAAGGAGATCGATTACAAGGATCTCGGCCTGCTGAAGGCCAATGTCACCGAAAGCGGCAAGATCGTTCCCAGTCGCATTACCGGCACCAAGGCCCGGTTTCAGCGCCAGCTGTCCACGGCCGTCAAGCGTGCCCGGTATCTGGCCCTGTTGCCGTATAGCGACGCGCACAAGAACTGATTTGGCGCTGTTCGCTGGCGAACAGGCCCTGTGATGATGCTGCAGTCGCTGGCCAGTTATGCCATGCGCGGTCCGCTCCAGGCCATCCTGGCGGTGGTCGGACTGGCGGTGGTATCGTTGCTGTTTTTCCCGCTGAGCTGGCCGCTCGGCTATCTCGGCGCCGGGGTCGTGGCCCTGGTGGCCCTGACCCAGGCCAGCCGCGAGAGTCTGTTGATTGTGTTTGGCGCCACCGCGGCGCTGGCGCTGTTGGGAATGGGGATCGGCAGTCCGCATTACGGCATCGGTTATGCGCTGTCGGTCTGGCTGCCGGCCTGGCTGGCGGCCCAGTGGCTGCGCCAGCATCAGTCTCTCTCCCAGACGCTGGGCCTGGCCGGACTGGCGGGGCTGATCGGGATCGGGCTGATGTTCCTGTTGCTGGGCGATCCCGCCCAGTGGTGGAGCGCCTATTTCGATCAGCGGATCATCCCGGATCTCAAGGAGGCGGGGGTCGAGTTTCCGGACGAGGCGGCGTTTCGCGCACTGTTGCAGCAGGTGGCCGGGGTGATGACCGGTGCGTTGCTGGCCTCGCTGGTGCTCAGTGCCGCAATCGGGGTGTTGATCGGGCGTTACTGGCAGGCCAGGCTGTTCGAAGTTGGCAGCCCGCACGAGTTCCACCAGTTGCGTCTGGGCACCCTGGCCGCCGGCATTGGCCTGGTGATCGTGGCCCTGGCCCAGTTTGTGGGTGGCCTGGCGGGGCAGTGGCTGGTCAACGCGGCCATCGTGGTGTTGACTGTATTTCTGTTTCAGGGACTGGCCATCGGCCATCAACTGGCCGCCCGCACCGCGAACGGGCAGCCCTGGGTGGTGGCGTTGTATATCGTTTTACTGTTTACACTGCCCTATGGCGCGATCGCCGTCGCCATGCTGGGCATACTGGATAACTGGATTGATATTCGCCGCCGGCTACCCGGGGCGGCGAGCTGAACAAACGATAACATCTAACCGACGTAACATTAGCGACAGGTATTGAGGTAATAAAAATGGAAGTGATTCTGCTGGAAAACGTAGCTAACCTCGGCACCCTGGGTGACAAGGTTAACGTTCGCCCGGGCTATGGCCGCAACTATCTGGTACCGCAGAAAAAAGCGGTCCCGGCCACCAAAGAGAACATTGAGGTGTTCGAAGCGCGTCGCGCCGAGCTGGAAAAAGCCGCCACCGAAGCGCTGGCCGCCGCCCAGGCCCGTGCCGAGCAGATCGCCGCACTGGGTCAGGTGACCATCCAGGCTCACGCCGGTGAGGAAGGCAAGCTATTCGGCTCCGTGGCCGTGGCCGACATCGCCGACGCGGTGACCGCGGCCGGCGTCGAGCTGGAAAAACGCGAAGTGAACCTGCCCGAAGGCCCGATTCGTCTGACTGGCGAATACCAGGTCGAGCTGCAGCTGCACGCCGAGGTGATGCAGCCGATCAACCTGGTGGTCGAAGCCGAATAGGCGATCCCCGGGCGGGGCCCGTCCCGCCCGTCTTGAGGTCTTCTGTGACGCACGGCACAACGCTGCCGTGCGCCATCGCCTGTCAAGCCCATCAACCCAAATAAACCCCTTTCGAAGCGATCCGATCGGCGGCGGGGTTGTGCTATGCTCAGGGCCTCCGCGATGCGGAGGCAGGGTCAATCATCCGGCTAAATTTTTCTTCGGCAGGTCCGGGCGCTCACGCCCCGGCGGCCCGAAGGCGATGGGACTATAACGATTAATCATCATGCCTGACGCTATTTATTCGGTCGCCGGCTCGGATCAGGCGACAGACGCACTCAAGGTACCGCCGCACTCCATCGAGGCGGAGCAGGCCGTGCTCGGCGGGCTGATGATCGACAACAGCAGCTGGGATCAGGTGGTCGAGCAGGTCAACGAGAGCGACTTCTACCGCCGGGATCACCGCCTGATCTTCAGCGCCATCGCCGCCCTGGCCGAAGAAGCCAACCCCTGCGACGTGGTGACCCTCTCCGAATGGCTGCAACAGCGCAACCAGCTGGATGCCGCCGGCGGCATGAGTTATCTGGGCGGGCTGGCCAAGAACACCCCCACCGCCGCCAACATCAAGGCCTACGCCGCCATCGTGCGCGAGCGCTCGGTGCTGCGCCAGCTGACCCGGGTGGCCACCGAGATTGGTAACCTGGCCTATAACCCCGAGGGGCGCAGCAGCGCCGAGGTGCTGGATCAGGCCGAGAAGGCGGTGTTCGACATCGCCGAGCAGGGCGCCCACAACCGCTCAGGTTACGTCGGTATCAAGGAGCTGCTGGTCAAGGCGGTGGATCGCATCGACACCCTCTACCAGAGCAGTTCGGCCTATACCGGGGTACCGACCGGCTACACCGATTTCGATGACATGACCTCGGGGCTGCAAAATTCCGATCTGATCATCATCGCCGGGCGCCCCTCCATGGGCAAGACCTCCTTCGCCATGAACCTGGTGGAGAACGCCGCCATCAAGCATCAGACGCCGGTGGCCGTGTTCAGTATGGAGATGCCCGGCGAGCAACTGGTAATGCGCATGATGTCCTCGCTGGGACGCATCGATCAGCACAAGATCCGCACCGGCAAGCTGGACGACGCCGACTGGCCGCGGCTGACCTCGGCGGTGGGCATACTCAACGAGGCCCCGATTTTTATTGATGACACGCCGGGACTCACTCCCATGGAGATCCGCTCCCGCGCGCGGCGCATCAAGCGCGAGCACGACCTGGGCCTGATCGTGATCGACTATCTGCAGCTGATGCAGGTGGGCGGCAGCACCGAAAACCGCGCCACCGAGATCTCCGAGATCTCGCGCGGCCTCAAGGGGCTGGCCAAGGAGCTCAACGTGCCGGTGATCACGCTCTCGCAGCTCAACCGCTCGCTGGAGCAGCGGCCCAACAAGCGCCCGGTCATGTCGGACCTGCGCGAGTCGGGCGCCATCGAGCAGGACGCCGACGTGATCGTGTTTATCTATCGCGACGAGGTCTACAACGAGGAAAGCACCGACAAGGGCACCGCCGAGATCATCATCTCCAAACAGCGTAACGGCCCCATCGGCACCACCCGGCTGACCTTCCTCGGTCAGTACACCAAATTCGAAAACTACATCTCCGGGGACAACTACCTCGAAGGACCCGGTGGATGACCCGAGCGACCCGGGCCACCCTCAACCTGCGCGCCCTGCAACACAATCTGACCATCGCCCGCCGGCACGCCCCGGACAGCAAGTTAATGGCGATCATCAAGGCCAACGGCTACGGCCACGGGATGATCGAGGTCGCCCAGGCATTGAACGATGCCGACGCCTTTGGCGTCGCCTGTCTCGACGAGGCGATCGCCCTGCGCGAGGCGGGGATCCCGCAACCGATCGTGCTGCTCGAAGGGTTCGTCCGGGCCGACGAGTTGCGGCTGATCGACGGCTTTCAGCTGCAGCCGGTGATCCATCATCCCGCGCAGATCGACATGCTGGAAGCGTCATCGGGGCCGGCGCTGACCGTCTGGCTCAAGGTCGACACCGGCATGCATCGTCTGGGTGTCACACCGGAACAGGTGCCAGCGATCCTCACCCGCCTGCTCAGCTGCCCGCGGGTCGGGGCGGTGCGACTGATGACCCACCTGGCCAATGCCGACGATCGCGACGACGATTACACCCTGGAGCAGATCCGCCGCTTCGAAAGCCTCGATGAGCTGAGTGTCGCGGCGCGCAGCATCGCCAATTCGGCCGGGCTGCTCGGCTGGGCGCAGAGCGCCAGCGACTGGGCGCGGCCGGGGATCATGCTCTATGGCGTCTCGCCCTTTAATAATAGTATCGGCGAACAGCACGATCTGCGCCCGGTGATGACCCTGCGCGCGCAGCTCATCGCGATTAACACGCACAAAGCGGGCGAGCCGATCGGTTACGGCGGCAGCTGGCGCTGCCCCGAACCGATGCCGGTCGGGGTGGTGGCTATCGGCTACGGCGACGGCTATCCGCGCCACGTACCCAGCGGCACGCCGGTGTTACTGAACAACAAGCGGGTACCCATCGTCGGACGGGTCTCCATGGACATGCTCTGCCTGGATCTGCGCGACTGTCCCAAGGCGGCCATCGGCGATGAGGTGATCCTCTGGGGCGAGGGGCTGCCGGTGGAGGCGATCGCCGAAGCGGCGGGGACGATTGGCTATGAGTTGTTGTGCAAGGTGACCTCGCGGGTGGGGTTTGAATATACTCACGAGTGAAGCTGATCCTGTTCCCTGTCCCCTTTGGGGAAAGGGTTAGGGAGAGGGGGCTTGAATCGGATCGCCTCATCGTAACTTGTGGAAGGCATTTGTGGGAGGCAACTTGTGTGTGGGGGGCTTGTGGGAGGCGACTCCGTCGGCGACGAACTCTCGGAAACGAACCCCTTATCTAAATGATCGCCCTGCGGGCGAGCTTGATCTTGAAAGCGCTGACCCGCCAGCGCGCCTCGGGTTCATTTCTTTGTCACGCGACAAAGAAACAGAACCAAAGAAAACGCGCCCGAAAGACGCCGCCGGTGTAGCAATTTACCAATTGCTACACCGGTTCCCTGCGCTTCTCATTCCAGTCGGGCTCGCCAGACGGCACGTCCGTGTGCCGACTGGCGAGTGCGCGCGTCCATGCGCGCACCCTGCGGGCTATCCTCCTTCCACTGCGATGCTCGGCGGCGTCTGACGGGATGGGGAACAGACTAGATAGAACCGGGAAAACCCTAAATATGCGGAAATTCTGGTGAGCCAAGGGCAGCATAGGCGTTCAGAATGATCTACACTTTGTCAGGACATAGACTCATGCTCTGCTCGAACAGGACCGATACCGAAGCCATGCAGGGTTCACACCCTTAAATTCTCAACTGGGGAAAATCATAATGAGCAAGTTACCTGAGTTCCTGAAAACAGGTGAAAGAGCTCGCCTGATCCCTGTTACCGCTGATTCCAATGGAGAACAACGTGCGGCTTCAATTGCCCTGGCGGCAATGCGCGGGGTTTTTGAATTTCGCAAGGTGATGTTGGGCTCTGTGGGTGTAAGGGTTGGTAATCGTGCAGATCTTGATACCTGGACAGAGGTCGTATTCAAAGACAATACCTCAGTCAAAAATATAAAAGACAAGAAAGACAGGCCCGACGGGTTACTGGTCCTCAATACCGGAAAAAGCCAATGGAAAGCGCTGATTGAGGCGAAAATTGGAAATGCCGAGGTGAACGAGGAACAGCTCTCCGCGTATTTACAGCTGGCAAAACAAAATAATATCGATGCCGTAATTACGATTACAAATCAGTTTGTCGCACTGCCTGAGCATCATCCCGTCAAAATCCCGAAAACGCTTACCCGAAGTGTCGGATTGTATCACTGGTCCTGGATGTATCTGTTGACTCAGGCGACATTGCTTCTTGATAGCGACGAGATCGAATCAGAGGATCAAAAGTTTGTGCTCGAAGAGGTGGTTCGCTATCTAAGTCATGACAAGAGCGGCGTCAGCCGGTTTACAAGCATGAACCGTGAATGGAAGGATGTGATCGGAAAGGTCAAGAGTAATGCCACCCTGAACAAGTCGTCAGACGAGGTGGAAAATACCGTTTCAAGCTGGCATCAGGAACAGCGTGATTTATGTCTTGTAATGAGCCGTAAACTCGGTCGACCGGTAAAATTGCGATTGTCCCGTTCTCACCGAACAGACCCCCAGCAAAGATTGCGAGATGATGTCGAGGATCTGGTCAAGCATAAGACTCTGAGCTGTGATCTTGAAATACCCGATGCAGCAGCCGACCTTGATGTTACCGCCGATCTGGCGACAAGGACGATAATATGTGCCATGCGATTAGGCGCCCCGCAGGATAAAAAACGTGCAAGCGCACGAGTAAACTGGTTGACCCGACAGCTTAAAAATATCAACGATAAAGATATTTATATAAAAGCATTGCGTCCCGGTCGGGCGGAAGATACGCAGGCTCCGCTATCTGAGGTTATGGAAAATCCTGATGTATTAAACTCAAGTAATTCCGATGTTGTTCCCACAGTATTTGAAGTCTTTTACATGGCGGATTTGGCCGGGAAATTCGCCAAAAACAAGGTGTTTATAGACGAGATCGAGAAAATTGTCCCATATTTCTATGAGATGGCAGGCCAGCGACTCCAGGCATGGGTTGCGCCACCGCCAAAAATCAGAAAAACGGATCCGGCCCTGGAGAATGAGGAAGTGAGCTCGAATGAAGGTAATTTGGACGAAGATACTGCTTCAGAGGATGTGGCTGAAGAGAGTCAGCCAGTAGATGAGAGTTAGAATGATGTGTTGAATGTCTGGGGTTCAATCAGTAACGCAAAAGGCAAGATCTGAACCCGTATGGTATGTTTGTGGTGGCACAGACTTCTCAGCGGTGGGGGATGGTAATTACAAGTAGGATTGATAGGATTGATAGGATTATGGGACTGTTTATATAGCATGACTGTGTAAGTCATACATACAAGGAATAATTAATGCTAAGAGATGAACTCGAAACAGCAAAGAGATCTGTGACTACAGATAGTCTTCAGATTTCGATTGGTGAAATTGCTTCAATGTATTCTCAGGAAGAGCTTGATATTATCCCTGAGTTTCAAAGACTATTTCGAGAGACTGTAAATTAAATTGTGTAACTGCTCAAAGTCCCATACCCTTGATAATAAAGGAAAAGACACATGAGCAGAAGAACAAAAACCAAAACCGATATCGACCCGCAGCTTGAAGAACTGGTCAAGGCAGTCAAAACGCCAGAACAGCTTGCCGCATTGACCCAGCAGCTTCAGCAAAAAGCCTTTGAGGCCATGCTCGAAGGCGAGATGACTGACCATCTCGGCTATCCCAAGCACGCCACAGCCGGCCACAACACCGGCAACAGCCGTAACGGGTATAGCGCCAAAACCCTCAAAGGCGAACAGGGCGCACTGACCCTCGATGTGCCTCGAGACCGTAACGGCGAGTTTGAGCCGCTCATTATTCCCAAGGGGCAGACGCGTCTGCCGATGTTCAACGATAAAATCCTGGCGCTCTACAGTCGGGGCATGAGTACCCGCGATATCGTTGCCATGCTACTAGAGCTCTACGGCGTCGAGGTTTCCCCTACGCTCATCTCCCAGGTCACCGCGCAGGTGATTGAGGAAGTGCAGCAGTGGCAGTGCCGACCGCTGGACGAGATCTATCCCATCGTCTATCTGGACTGCATCCACATCAAGATCCGCCAGGACAAGCGGGTCAGCAACAAGGCCATCTATCTGGCGCTGGGTATCAACCTGGACGGCCAGAAAGAACTGCTGGGGCTCTGGCTCAATGAGAACGAGGGGGCTAAGTTCTGGTTGTCCGTGTTGACCGAACTCCAGCAGCGGGGTGTCCGGGATATCTTTATCGCCGCCGTGGACGGTCTGACCGGCTTCCCCGAGGCGATCAATACCGTCTACCCCAAAACAAAAATCCAGCTGTGTATCGTCCACATGGTGCGCAACTCGCTGAAGTTCGTGGCCTGGAAACAGCGCAAGGCGGTCGCCGCGGATTTGAAAAAGATCTACACCTCCCTGACGGTGGCCGAAGCCGAGCAGGAGCTCGACGCCTTTGCGGCTCGCTGGGATGATCAGTTCCCGTCGATCAGTGCCAGCTGGCGGCGACACTGGCCCAACCTGATTACCCTGTTCGACTATCCGGATGACATCCGTCGGGTGATCTACACGACCAACGCCATCGAATCACTGAACAGCGTGATCCGCAAGGCGGTCAAAAATCGCAAGGTTTTCCCTAACGATGAATCCGCCCTCAAGGTCGTCTACCTGGCCATCCAGGCGGCATCGAAAAAATGGACCATGCCCATTCACCATTGGAAGAACGCGCTCAATCGCTTTATGATTGAATTCCCGGACAGAATGCCGGAGCAGTTCTAAGCGGGCAGTTACACAGAATTATTTACAGTCTCTATTTCGATGGTCAATAGATAAAAAAACAGCTTTTATAGAGTCAATACTTATAGGAATCCCTGTGCCCCCTGCGTTTGCGTACGAAAAAGAAGATGGTACATGGGAGCTAATTGATGGGCTTCAGAGAATTTCAACTATTCTTGAATTTATGGGCGTTCTACGTGACCCAGAAAAGACAGATAAAACCCTCCCAGCATCTATTCTCAGTTCATCTACCTATCTTCCGTCACTTGAGGGAATTAGTTGGTCAGGTGAACAAGGCGAAAATTCACTGGAGAAGTCATTGCAGCTGTTTTTTAGGCGTGCACGGCTTGATTTTCAGGTTTTAAAGCACCCTAGCGACGCAAAGACAAAGTTTGATTTATTTCAACGCTTGAACCGTGGCGGTGAATACGCAAATGAACAAGAGGTGCGCACTTGTTCTATGGTTTTGGGTAATCCCGATGCAACCAGGAGGATAAGAGAGATTGCTCAATCAGATGCTTTCTCGAAAATTTTTAAAATAACAGATGAACAGAAAGCAAGACAAAAGGATGTCGAATATTTTGTTAGGGCGATTGTGCACGTAGCAGAGGATTTTGAGCCTGGTTCTGATGTGCAAGAATTTTTAGATCATGGAATATTGAGAATATTAATAGACCAAGATCCAAACCCCGTAATTGATAAAGTTTTTTGGGCTATAAACATTTTATACAAAGTTAATGGGCAAGACGCACTTATTCCGCATGATGAAGCGTATGAGGGAATTGCCAAACGCTTTTCACTTAGGGCGTTAGAAGGGATTCTTGTTGGTGTTGCTAGGAACAAAGAAGATATAGAAAATTTGGAAGATCCAGATTCATATATAAAAGAAAAAATCGGTCAATTTTGGAGACAACAAGAAGTTGTAAATTTAAGTGAGTCTGGGCTTAGAGGTACTACTCGGATACAGAGAACTATTCCATTTGGTGAGGTTTGGTTTAAACCGGATGAATAATGTAAGTTTTTATATTGATGAGATTGACGCAAACCGTATAAGAAGAGCTAAGGAGCTTTCTGAGCTAAAAGTTCGTATGACTGAGACAGCATATCTTTCGCGTTATGGGGTTAATTCAAAGGCGACAATTGTCCTGTCTTATGCTCACTGGGAAGGTTTTTATAATGAGTGTATTAATATCTATGTCAATCTACTTAAGGGTATAGATAAAAAAATTAGTGATATTTCATGGCCAATGCTTGTTGGTATATTAAGGCCCGAACTTCAAAGGCTGAGAGATAGAAATCACTCACCTAAGGCAGAATATGATTTCGTTAATAATTTGAAAAATCTGATTGACGAAAACTTTGATAATTTCGATTCTGAAGTTATATCATCTCGGTCTAATTTGAATTATGAAAAGTTACGTAGCAATTTTGATTTTCTCGGCTTCAATGTGGCGCCATTTAACACATTGAGACTTAGAATAGATAAAGAGCTTGTTGGTTGGAGGCATGGTGTTGCGCATGGGGATGATCCAGATTTATCAGCTGTAGATATAGATAATCATATTGAGTTTACGCAAAATATGTTGCTACTTTTGTCAGACGTATTCCCCCTGTGTCAGGATAGTTGTCGCCTCCCCCCTGTGTCAGGATAGTTGTCGCCTCTTCTGAATCAGAAAGTAACCAAGACAGGGGGTGGAAAGCGACGAGAAATGCCCCGTTATTCAGAAGAACGCAAGGCTGCCGTGATGTGCATGCTGTTGCCCCCGCAAAACCGAAGTGTAGCCGATGTGGCTCGAGAGGAAGGGATCAGCGAAATGACCCTGTATAATTGGCGAAAACAAGCCAGAGAACAGGGGGTCCCGGTGCCGGGAAACGGAAAACAAAGCGACGACTGGTCGGGTGAAGCGAAGCTGGCGGTGGTGGTGGAGACCGCCGGCCTGAGTGAAGCGGAGCTGAGTGAGTATTGCCGTGGTAAGGGGTTATACCCCGAGCAGGTGAAGGCCTGGCGCACGGCCTGTGAGACCGGAGCGGACCAGGCGGCCAGTCGGCGACAGGCTGAGAAGGCCCAGGCCCGCGAGGATAAAAAGCGTATCAAGGAGCTGGAGCGGGAACTGCGGCGCAAGGACAAGGCGCTGGCAGAGACCGCCGCGCTGCTGGCCCTGCGAAAAAAGTTGAACGCCCTCTGGGGGGACGACGAGGAAGGATGACCTCGCTCCCGGAGCGGCGCAAACTGGTGGGTTATATTGAGGAGGCGGTGAGCGCTGGAGCCCGCAAGGCGCGGGCCTGCAAGGAAATCGGCATCACTGTACGCACTCTGCAGCGATGGACCCAGGGTGGGGAAGTTCATGCCGACCGACGGCCTGATGCTATCAGGCCCGAGCCGGCGAACAAGCTCACGCCCGAGGAGCGCGAGCGTATCCTGACCGTGTGCAATGAACCCGAGTTTGCGTCACTGCCGCCGAGCCAGATCGTGCCGAAGCTGGCGGACCGGGGTGAATATATCGCCTGTGAGTCGAGCTTCTACCGGGTACTGCATGCGGCGGGCCAGCGGCATCACCGGGGCCGGGCCCAGGCGCCGAAGAAAACGAAGGCGCCGACCACGCATGTGGCCGACGGGCCGAACCAGGTGTGGTCGTGGGACATCAGCTGGATGCCCAGCCGGGTGCGTGGACTGTTTTGGTACCTGTACCTCATTGAGGACATCTACAGCCGCAAAATCGTCGGCTGGGAAGTCCACGAGCGAGAGGCCGGCGAGTTGGCCGCACCGCTGGTGCAGCGCAGCGTGCTGGCCGAGCGGTGCTTTCGCCAACCGCTGGTCTTGCATGCGGACAACGGCAGCCCGATGAAATCGCAGACGCTGCGGATCAAGCTGGCGGATCTGGGCATATCGCCGTCATACAGTCGGCCGCGAGTGAGCAACGACAATGCGTTTTCCGAGTCGCTGTTTCGGACACTGAAGTATTGTCCGGCCTGGCCATCGCAGGGATTTGCCACGCTGGAAGAGGCTCGTGACTGGATGCTGAAATTTGTCGACTGGTACAACAACCGCCACTGCCACAGTGCGCTGAAATTTGTGACGCCGGCGCAGCGGCATCGAGGCGACGACCGGGATATCCTGAAACAGCGTGATCGGATCTACGAGCAGGCCAAGGTGCGGAACCCGCAGCGATGGTCCGGCAGAACGAGAAACTGGGTAGCGGTAGGACCGACGGCCCTCAACCCTGAGCGGGTGCAGCAAGCGGCTTAAGAACGGAAAAGGCGACAACTATCTTGAAAAACACCGTATTCCAAAAAGAGATGGTGAGAATATAAAATATAAATAAAAAAAGATTGGCGACACATGGAGATACGAATAATTATAGCTTGTCACCGAACCCTTTAATTATGTGACTTGCAATGTAGTAACTTGGTAACGAGAAAAAGTAAACGCGTTTCAAGAAAAAATAAATCAAGAGAGACAAGTAATGTACGAAGAGCTATATATACGGAAATATGGGGACAGTATGAACCTCCCCCAGTTTCACGGACACATTAAATCAGCTCATAGTCTGGCGGGGTCGGACCAGCGTAAGCACTTGATGGGAAAATATAAATTTCAAGATTGTCACTGAAATATCAGCTTAAAACGCGTTTTTTGACGAGGAAATGGCGGTTATAAGGGTAGTGTTCAGAATTCTGTGGGCAGTATACTAATTTCTCAACGTGATTTAGTTGTCCAACGGGTCGGGCCGGGAGACTGTAAATAATTCTGTGTAACTGCCCGGTTAGAACTGCTCCGGCATTCTATCCGGAAACTCAATCATAAAACGATTCAAGGCGTCCTTCCAATGGTGAATGGGCATGGTCCATTTCTTGGAGGCCGCCTGCATGGCCAGATAGACGACCTTGAGTGCCGCGTCGTCATTCGGAAAGACCTTACGGTTGTTGACGGCCTTACGGATAACGCTATTGAGGGATTCGATAGCGTTGGTGGTGTAAATTACTTTACGAATATCATCCGGGTAGTTAAACAGGGTGATGAGATTCGGCCAGTGTTTGCGCCAGGCCGTGCTGATGGACGGAAACTTCTCATCCCAGCGCTCGGCAAAGGCGGCCAGCTCTCGCTCGGCCTCCTCGACAGTGAGGGAGGCGTAGATCTTTTTCAGGTCAGCGGCAACGGTCTTGCGTTCTTTCCAGGAGACGAATTTGAGCGAGTTGCGCACCATATGCACGATGCATAGCTGGATCTGGGTCTTCGGGTAAACGGTGTTAATGGCTTCCGGGAAGCCTGTCAGCCCATCCACCGAGGCGATGAAAATGTCCTTCAGGCCCCGTTGTTGCAGTTCGGTGAGCACGGACAGCCAGAACTTGGCACCCTCGTTTTCCGCGAGCCACAGCCCCAGCAGTTCTTTCTGGCCGTCCAGGTTGATGCCCAGCGCCAGGTAAATGGCTTTGTTGATGACGCGTTTGTCCTGACGGATCTTCACCCGGATGCAGTCGAGATAGACGATGGGATAGACCTCATCCAGGGGTCGGGATTGCCATTGCTGGACCTGTTCCAGCACCTGCTCGGTGACCCGTGAAATCAGCGTAGGAGAGACCTCAACGCCGTACAGTTCCAACAAGGTGGAAGCTATGTCCCGCGTGCTCATGCCCTTGCTGTAGAGCATGATGATCTTGTCGTTGAAAATCGGTAGCCGGGTCTGGTTTTTGGAGATAATGAGCGGCTCAAATTCCCCGTTGCGGTCCCGGGGAATGGCAATTGGCAGCTCGCCAAGCTCGCCCTTCAAGGTTTTACTGCTGTAACCGTTACGGCTGTTGCCGCTATGCTGACCGGCTTTGTCATGCTTGGGATAGCCAAGGTGGTCATCCATCTCGCCTTCGAGCATAGCTTCAAAGGTTTTTTGGCGCAGCAAGCGGGTGAGGTCCTCGAGTTCCTCCGGTGTTTTGATACTGTTCACCAGGGCTTCAAGCTGCGGGTCGATATCGGTTTTGGTTTTTGTTCTTCTGCTCATGTGTCTTTTCCTTTATTATCAAGGGTATGGGACTTTGAGCAGTTACACAATTTAATTTACAGTCTCCGGGCCGGCGAAAATTCTTAACACAATATGATCTCCTGAAGTTCCGATTGAAATTTCTGCTTAAAAGACGTTTTTCAATAGAGAAGTGGTGGGTTTGGCTGCACTCAATCCCGTGGACAGTCTGCTTACTACCCGCCAAAGTTTTTAACTGCCAACGTAAACTATCGACTCCCGACTTCTGATTTACAATTTCGTAAAAGAGGTCGGTGACAAAAAAGAACTATTTGCATTACAATTCGCTATCGACCTCATATTATCCCGGTCGCTAGTGCCTCGACTCAGTGTCGTTGTTAGATGATAAAAGAAGGACAAGATGGAAACACAAGATACTGAAATAAACCTGGAAAAAATGAGCGCCCCCAGCTACAGGCTGTTGGTGACAGCGCCGATGGCGGCAATCATGTTAAGCGGGGAAGAGAGTAGCAAGTGGTCGGACTTGCTGGAATCTGTTTCGCCGGTCTATGCGTCGGCAGCTGAAGATGCGCACGGCGAGGTCAAAGAGGCGCTTTTAACTGCATCATTCATGATAGAAGGTGGTGATGTGTTAATTAAAAAATATTTTTCAAATGATAGTTTGAGCCTGGAGCGGATGATGGAGCTTTCGGCCACTGGCGCCGATATCTGGGTGTGTAAGTTAAGCGACGGAGAGGTTGAACGATCTGAGCTTATTAAATTGTTTAAAGCGATACAGGCCGGTTTGATTGAGGCGGTCGGCGATCTGCGTGATGAAAATGAAATGATCGATCAGCTTATCCAGACCCAGAACAAGGTGATTGAGCATATTTCATCGTTAAACTGATCCCCATATAGCCCATATCATAAGGCGCTCAAACAGGCTGGCGCCTTGTGCTTCCCCTGGCTTAACCGTTGAGCGGAAAGAGATGAATTCCTGTGGCAGGATACTTATTTACAGCCACAATTTAACTGCCAACTGCCAACTGCCAACTGCCAACTGCTCTCTCCTTGACCCCGGTTTTCAGGCGTTGAATACAGGGCGAATTCTGGGTGATCGAAGCATGACGAGGCGGGTTACTGACGTCTGGCTACCGCTGGACTTGGCAAAATAGTGCGTTATTCTTCTTATACTCTCCATCCAGCGCGAATTGGAGGATAAGACCATGAGCAGAGTATCTGAAAAAGGGCTCCCGGAGTTTGAGCAACTGAAACAGCAACTTAAGGCGACCTGGAGCGCCGGCAACTACGCGGATGTGGCGGAGACCCTGGCGCCCAGTACGCTTCAGTTTCTCGAACGCCATCCCGCTCGGCGAGGTGCCAGGGTCCTGGATGTGGCCTGTGGCGCAGGACAGGTGGCGATCCCGGCGGCCCGGGCCGGCGCCGAGGCCTACGGCATCGACATCGCCGAGAACCTCATCGAGCAGGCCCGAGACCGAGCCGCTCGGGAGGAACTGTCGATACACTTTGAGGTGGGCGATGCCGAATCCCTTCCCTACGAGGATGACAGCTTCGATCAGGTCTACAGCGTCATTGGCGCCATGTTTGCCCCCCGTCCCGAACGCGTCGCCGCCGAACTAAAACGGGTTTGCAGGCCCGGCGACAGTATGTCTGTTGCCCCACGCAACCCTGATCGGCCGATTTCTGATTTACGACTTCCCTGATTAAACAACTATCCTTCTGAGGTGAAGCGTTTTACGTCAAAACAGGACTATTGCTGTGATACCCGGATATAGGCACGGGCACGTTTAACCTTGTCGATACAGTTTGGGTATTTTCCAAACTCAAACTGTACCTTGGCAGCTGTCAGCAGGCTGGCAGCCTTGGTGTATTCCATCGTGCCGCCAAGACCCTTGGCCTTGGCAAAGTCGAGCTCTTTGTAGGCGGTTTCCAAACCACGTTCACATTGCAGGGCAGCCGTACTCTCGGGGTTGCCTGCGCATGCGGTGATAAAGAAAAATACCAGGGACAGAAGGGACAGTTTTAATCGCATCATTACCTCCGAAATTGTGCTCATACGGATGAGAAGCTCAGCTTATGATACAAACGATTCTCAACCGACTTTAATATTCCTCATTTAACATTTCAGCAATAACCCTTGTTTGGGGAGTTATGGTGACAGTATGCATATTTCTCACCACAATATTGAACTGCTAACCGCCAATTTTGCTTAATCTACCTCTGCGTTCCTTTGCGTCTCCGCGCCTCTGCGTTAATGTTCTTTTCTATCAAACGGCTTCGGCCGTTTCCCCGAACCAGAACCTGGTGTCCATGTCCAGAAACTGCTGGAAGTGGATGTAGTGCGAGCCGTCGCAGGAGAAGGTGAGGCCGACCATGCCGTTGATGACGTTGAAGGAGGCGGATCGCAGGTAGATGGTTTCGTCCGCGTGACGCAGGGCCTTGAACTGATCCAGCACGCGGCCGATGTCACCAAAGCTGACCTGGGTACGTTCGTGCGCGGGGCGGCGCGGGTAGGCGAGGCAGCGTTCGGGATCGACGATCTCATCCAGCATGTGGATGTTGTAGTCGTAGGGATCGTCCAGCGACCAGAAAGAGGCGCGGGAGCTGGAGAAATGAATCTTGACATGAAAGATGCCGTGGTGGCGCAGCATGTCGGCGATGCTGTTCATTACTTCGTCGAGTACCTTGTCCATGGCGCTGATGGTGCGCTGTTGCTGGAACACGGTGCCGCGGATCGCCGGGTCGCCCTTGTACTGGCTCCAGCCGGCCGAGGCCGGTGGATTGCGGCGCTGACTGTGTAAATCGTCGACGTTGTAGTCGGCGGCGATGAAGCCGAGGACCGCGTCACCGTCGCGCACGGCCTGGATGGCGGTGATGCAGGGACGCAGGCTGTGGCGGCTGGTATAGACGCCCGACAGGGTAAAGCCCTGCCAGGGCAGGGTTCGGTTTAAATAGGGCCGGCCGGTGAGATCCAGGCCACGCCACTGGGTATCGAGCTGGTCGTTCTCCACGTTGGCGGAGATCAAAATGTTATGGGTGTCGATGGCGTAGAGCATGTGGCAGTGGGGCAGTTGGCCGAGGCCGCGCAGCAGTACCTGATCCAATTGAGATGGATCTTCCCAGACGGCGGCCGCCTCGACGGCGAGGGCGGACAGCGGCTCGGCGGCGAGGCTGGCCAGCTGCTTTTTTTGATGGGCGATGCGATCCTTGAAGGCTGACATAAAGTTCCATCCATGTGGTTGTCGTGTTTTTCTGTTCCAGTACCGGTATTCAAATAGTGTGCCGTCGATTGTCCTCGTGTGCCATGACAGGCGGATGACGCTTGCCGCAAGCGGCAAGTGCGCCGGGCTGTGGGGATCGCGACAGGCTGGCTCATGTTACCATGTCCCCTGATCTCAAGAGCGGATATATAACCCACGATGGCCAAGAGCAAGATCGTCTATTCCTGCACCGAATGCGGCAGCCAGGCACCGAAATGGGCCGGGCAGTGCGGCGACTGCGGGGCGTGGAACACCCTGGTGGAGGTGACCGCGGTGGGCAGCGGCAGTCGCGGCGCACGCTTTACCGGCTTTACCGGCGAGGCGAGCGGCCAGCGGGTGCAGCGGCTGGCCGAGGTGGGCGCCGAGGATGTGAGCCGGGTGGCCACGGGGATCGGCGAGTTCGATCGGGTGCTGGGTAGCGGGCTGGTGCCCGGCTCGGTGGTGTTACTGGGCGGCGATCCCGGTATCGGCAAATCGACGCTGTTGTTGCAGACCGTGGTCAGTCTCGCCGAGCAGCTCGCGCCCCTGTACATCACCGGCGAAGAATCGCTGCAGCAGGTCGGTCTGCGCGCGCAGCGGCTGGGGCTGGCGGCCGGCGAGCTGCGTCTGCTGGCGGAGACCCGCATCGAGGATATTCTGGCCATCGCCCAGCAGGAGCAACCGCGGGTGCTGGTGATCGATTCCATTCAGACGGTCTATACCGACGAGGTGACCTCGGCGCCCGGCTCGGTGAGCCAGGTGCGCGAGTCGGCGGCGCAACTGGTGCGCTATGCCAAGCAGACCGGCACTGCGCTGTTTCTGGTCGGGCACGTGACCAAGGAGGGCAACCTGGCCGGGCCGCGGGTGCTGGAGCACATGGTCGACACGGTGCTTTATTTCGAGGGCGATTCCAGCAGCCGCTATCGGCTGGTGCGGGCGATGAAAAACCGCTTCGGCGCGGTCAACGAGCTGGGCGTGTTCGCCATGACCGATAAGGGATTGCGCGAGGTGAACAACCCTTCGGCGATCTTTTTGTCCCGCCACGACGAGGCGGTGCCCGGCAGTGTCATCCTGGTCACGCTCGAAGGCAGCCGCCCGTTGCTGGTGGAAGTGCAGGCGCTGGTCGATGACAGTCAGTTAAGTAATCCACGCCGGGTGACCACCGGGCTGGAACACAACCGCCTGGCCATGCTGCTGGCGGTGCTGCATCGTCACGCCGGCGTGGTGTGCGCCGATCAGGATGTGTTCGCCAACGTGGTCGGCGGCGTGCGGGTCACCGAGACCGCCGCCGACCTGGCGGTGATCCTGGCGGTGGTGTCGAGCCTGCGCAACAAGACTCTGCCGCAGGATCTGGTGGTGTTCGGCGAAATCGGCCTGGCCGGCGAAATCCGCCCGGTGCCCAACGGCCAGGACCGCTTGAACGAGGCGGCCAAACACGGCTTCAAACGTGCCGTCGTCCCCAAAGGCAACGCCCCGCGCAAACCCATCGACGGCCTGCAGATCACCGCGGTCAGTCGCCTCGAAGAACTGTTGGATCTCTTTTAAACGATTCGGTTAATTAACGCGGAGTTCGCGGAGGCGCAGAGGACACAGAGAAAATAATTATGAATGTTGAATTTTAAATTCTGAATTGAATGATAGCCCCCATTCAATATTCAGCATTTAAAATTATTCCTCTCCACGTTATTCCCCGGGGCGGCAAGCGATAACCACCGAAGACACTAAATGCACTGAATCGGTGTAGTTTGGTGACATCAGTGCTTTGGTGATTGAGTCAGCGGTAAGCGTGGTACACAATCTGCACTGTTAAATCTATCTTTGCGTGCTCTGCGTCTCTGCGGTGAGATTTTATTCCCGATTACCGTCTATTAATCAGACTCGAGCAGTTCGGCCAGTTCGCGTTCGAGCAGGGCGGGGTCGCCGAGGTTGAGTTCGAGCAGGCGGTGCAGGTGACTGGCGCTGTCCAGATCCATCTGCTCGAAGTGGAGACCGAGCTGTTCGCTGTCGGTGTGGACAACCCGGACGTTGAAAGCCAGTTGGACTTCGTTGCCCAGCGGCAGTTGCAGAATAAACATTCGTGCGGGATCCGCCGTCCAGTTGGCGGGCCGTTTAATCAGGGCGCCGCGCAGGCTGATGTCGAGCACGTCGGTTTGCCACTGCCGGTGGTCGGCGGGATCGATCAGCTGCACCTCGCCGTCGAAGGGAATCCGGGTAAAGTGCCGCCGCTCGGAGGAGTCGGTCATGTTCAGTCCAGAAAGAACTGCATCTTGATGTTGCCGATCTGGATGGTGTTGCCGTCCTGCAGTTTGTGGCTGTGTTCGCCCAGCGGCTTGTTGTCCACCTGCGGCGGATGATCGCCTTCCAGGTGCGAAAGAAAGTAACCGTCGTTGCGCCGGGTAATGACCGCCGTGGCGACGCCGGGCTTGCCCAGGTTGGTCATGGAACGATTCAGACTGAGGGTCTTGCCCAGATTCTGGCCATTGAGGATCTGCAGCCAGCCCTGACGCGGTTCATGGCCGGTTTTGGTTTCGGCCGGTTGCGGCGGCGCGATCTCCTCAATCTCGGGCGGCTGCTCCACGCTGGCCATGTCGGGATCGTTTTCGTATTTGTAGGCGAGGGTGTGCTTGCCGATGCGGATCACATCCCCGTCCTTGAGCAGATGCTTGTCGATCCTGTTCTGCCCGACGTGGGTGCCGCCTTCGCTGTCGAGATTTACCAGCACCGAAGTCTGATCCCGGGTATCGATGCGCGCATGTTGCGGCGAGACCGCCAGGCTGTCGATATGGATGGTGCAGCCGGGATCGCGACCGATCAACATGCTGCCCTTGAGTACCGGGTAGACACGCAGAATGCTTCCTTTGAATGACAGCGTCAGCTTGGACACGTACGACACGACTCCCGGCGTGGTTGGGTAAATAAAAAATCTATATTTATCGTAGAATTATAGTTGGTTATTAATGTTATTATACAACTGCGTCGCTGGATAGTCCCGATTTTGACCGTCTGTGGGCAATTTGTGGCCTTGCAGCCACTCGCCGGACTGGTGCGGTACGCCCGTCGTTTTCAGCTCGCGCCGGGTTTCCCCGTGGCGGGCGGGACGATTTTCCAGTTGGGATCGATATGCACAGTCTTCACCGCGTTGCCGGTGGTCTGGACGATCTCGATGGGGTAGTTGGCGATCAGCAAACTGGTACCCGGATCGGGAATATGTTCCAGGTATTCGAGGATCAGGCCATTGAGGGTCTTGGGACCTTCGCTGGGCAGATCCCACTCCAGCGCCTTGTTGAGTTCGCGGATGGTGATACTGCCATCCACCAGATACGTGCCGTCGTCCTGAATATGGATATCGCGACTGGAGGCGGCCGGGTCGGTGGTGAACTCGCCGACGATCTCCTCGAGAATATCCTCCAGCGTCACCAGCCCCTGAATGTCGCCGTACTCATTGACCACCAGGGCGATGCGCCGGCGCTCGTGCTGGAAGTTGATTAACTGGGTGTGCAGGGGCGTGCCCTCGGGGACGAAATAGGCGTCGCGAATGATCTGCCGGAAGCTCTCCTTGTTCAGCTCGTCCTGCTGGAACAGGCGCACGGCACGGCGCAGATGGACCATGCCGATCACGTGATCGATATCGCCTTCGTAGACCGGCATGCGGGTGTGCTGGCTTTCGGTCAGCTGCCTGGCGATCTCTTCCCAGTCGTCGGCCAGATCGATCCCGGCGATCTCGTTGCGCGGCACCATGATGTCGTCGACACTGACCTTCTCCAGATCCAGTATGCTCAGCAGCATTTCCTGATGGCGCTGGGGGATCATGCTGCCGGCTTCACTGACCACCACGCGCAGCTCCTCGCTGCTCAGGGTCATGCGGCCGGCTTCATCAAGGCGGACACCGAACAGCCGCAGCAGGCCGTTGGATACGCGCGTGATTACCCAGACCAGCGGATAAAATATCTTCAGCAGCGGTGCCAGCAGATAGGAGGCGGGCAGGGCGTAACGTTCCGGGTTAAAGGCCGCCAGGGTCTTGGGGGTGACTTCGGAAAAGATCAGCACCACGATGGTCAGGGCGATGGTGGCGATCCAGATACCCGACTCGCCGAACAGCCGGATGCCGATCAGCGTGGCGATCGCCGAGGCCAGAATATTGACGAAGTTGTTGCCCAGCAGAATGACCCCGATCAGGCGATCGGGTCGGGTCAGCAGGCGTTCGGCCAGTTGCGCACCCTTGTGCTGTTTCTCCGAGAGGTTGCGCAGCCGATAGCGATTGAGGCTCATCAACCCCGTTTCGGAGCCGGAGAAAAACCCGGACATGATCAACAGGAAGATGAGTATGCCGATGAGCATACCAAGGGGTAATTCGTTCAAGAACGCGATACCTCTTGCGGAATTGGGAGTAAGTGAATTACGAAGGACATGGCCGGGAGTGTCAAGGCTTCAGGCGCGTGGGCCTGGCACGTTGCCTGCTATCTGCTATTGGTTAAGTACCAGTTCGATGACAAACTTGCTGCCGAAATAGGCCAGCATCAGGGCAATAAAGGCGGCAATAGTCCAGCGAATGGCCACCCGTCCGCGCCAGCCGAACTGGACACGTCCCCAGAGCAGGATGGCAAACAGTATCCAGGCGATGATCGACAGCACGGTTTTGTGTACCAGCTGCTGGGCGAACAGATCCTCCAGATAGAAGCCGCCGCTGATCAGCGAAATGCTCAACACGATAAAGCCCAGCCCGATCATCTGGAACAGCATGGTCTCCATGGTTTCCAGCGGCGGCAGTGCGCGCAGGATACCGCCCGGCTGTTTGTTGTGCAGATGCGCTTCCTGGAAATACAACAGGATGGCCTGCACCACGGCGATACTCAGCAGGCTGTAGGCCAGAATCGAGATCAGGATGTGAAATTCCAGGCCGGGGGTCAGCGTATGGGAGAGGTGCTGATGCTCATCGCTGAGCAGACGCAACAGCACGGTCAGGGCGGTAAACGGCAGGACCATGATACCGAGCGATTCGACGGGGCGGGTGAACGCCGACAGCAGCAGCAACAGTGCCACCAGCCAGCCTACCAGGGTGAAAATAGTGTAGAAGCCGACATCCAGGCCGGCATCGGTCCACAACAGTTGCCCGAGCATAATGCCGTGCAGCACCACTGCCACCAGACCGACCAGTAACGGGCGGGAACGGGCTGCCTGCCGGGCCTCGGCGCCGCCGAGCAGACGTTGCCATAACAGGCCGCCTGCCAGCAGATACAGGAGTATGCCGGCCACGCCGGGCAGTAACAGATTCAGTACAAGGGAATTCATCACGGGCAAATCATCGCACAGCTCGATCGGTGAAGGAAGTATTCATCGTTGCCGGCGACACCGATTCGGCGGTTGCCGTTCGCTTTGCCTGGCTGCCCGGTTGTCTTCGGGGGCGGTTTGTTCTGTTTGCCGGTTTGAATTGGCGTTAAGCGTATAAAACGGCTGATTATCAAGCTCTTAGACTTGTGACCCTGGTAGCATTTTGATTTACTTGGCCATGGCATCATTGGCATCGTTATATAAAGGGGCACAAAGTGATTCAACCTGGCGGAGTTAAAGCTTAAATGGAGTTGCAGGTTTTAGGTTGCAGCGGCGGCGTTGGCGACGGCTTGCGCACCACCACCATGATGGTGGATCAGGCTATTCTGATCGATGCCGGTACCGGTGTGGGCGACCTGACCCTGGAGCAGATGAGCGGTCTGCGCCATATCTTCCTCACCCATTCGCACCTGGATCATATCGCCAGCATTCCCCTGCTGGTCGACAGTGTTTTCGAGCATCTGCATGAACCGATCACCATCCACGCCCTGGATGAGACCCTCGATGCCCTGCGCACGCACATTTTCAACAACGTGATCTGGCCCGACTTCGCGGCGCTGCCGCATCCCGATCGCCCGGTGCTGCGTTATCAGCCGATGCAGCCGGGTGAAACCCGGCAACTGGGGGAGATTCAGTTTGAGATGGTGCCGGTCAATCACGCGGTGCCCGGGGTCGGCTATATCGTGCGTAACAGCCGGCAGGTGTTCGCCTTCAGTGGCGATACCACCACCAACGACACCTTCTGGGCACGGCTCAACCAGCTGGACCGCCTGGATATGCTGATCGTCGAGGCGGCCTTCCCGGACCGCGATATCGACATCTGCCGCCGCGCCGGCCATTACTGCCCCTCGCTGCTGGCGGCGGACATTGCCAAGCTGCAGCACCGGCCCGAGATATACATCTCCCACAACAAGCCGGGCGACGAGGACGAGATTTTCGACGAATGTCGCCGCGCCATCACCACCTGTCACCTCAATCGCCTCTCGGCGGGTAGTCGTTTCACGTTATAATCCTCCTGTGACCGCCCTGCACGGCGGTCGGATTCAATTCAAGTGAGGCAGTATGTTTGATGGTCTGAGCGAGCGGCTCGGCCAGACGGTGCGCAACCTGCGGGGTGTCGGCCGCCTGACCGAGGAGAATATCAAGGACACCCTGCGCGAGGTGCGCATGGCCCTGCTGGAGGCCGATGTGGCCCTGCCGGTGGTCAAGGAATTTACCGACCACGTGCGTGACAAGGCGCTGGGCGAGGATGTGCTCAAAAGCCTGACCCCCGGCCAGGCGCTGATCAAGATCGTCAACGACGAGCTGGTGGCGCTGATGGGCGCGGCCAACGACGGCCTGGATCTGAGCGTCACGCCGCCGGCGGTGATCCTGCTGGCCGGCCTGCAGGGTTCGGGCAAGACCACCAGCGCCGGCAAGCTGGCCCGCTGGCTGCAGGAGAATCAGAAAAAATCGGTCATGCTGGTCAGTACCGATATCTACCGCCCGGCGGCCATCGATCAGCTGCAGACCGTGGCCGGGCAGGTGGAGGCCAGCTTCTGTCCCAGTGCCAGCGACGAGGACCCGGTGGTCATCGCCAAACGGGCGCTGGAGCAGGCGAAGGTCCAGCACAAGGATGTGCTGATCGTCGATACCGCCGGCCGGCTGCATATCGACGAGAGCATGATGGACGAGGTGCGTCGGCTGCATGAGGCGGTCCATCCGGTGGAGACCCTGTTCGTGGTCGACAGCATGACCGGCCAGGACGCGGCCAATACCGCGCGCGCCTTTCACGACGCGCTGCCGCTGAGCGGGGTGATCCTGACCAAGACCGACGGCGATGCCCGCGGCGGGGCGGCGCTGTCGATTCGCCAGATCACCGGTAAACCGATCAAGTTCCTCGGCACCGGCGAGAAGACCACCGCGCTGGAGCCGTTTCATCCGGATCGGGTCGCCTCGCGCATCCTGGGCATGGGCGATGTGGTCTCGCTGGTCGAGGAGGCACAGGGCAAGATCGATGTGGCCGAGGCCGAGAAGATGGCGGCCAAGCTCAAAAAGGGCAAGGGCTTCGATCTGGAGGACTTTCTCGCCCAGTTCCAGCAGATGAAAAAAATGGGCGGGGTGGCCAGTCTGATGGACAAGCTGCCCGGCATGCCCAATGTGCCTGCGGGGGCGCTGGATGCGGCGGCCGGTGAGCAGCAGATCAAGCGCATGGAGGCGATCATCCGCTCCATGACGCCTGCCGAGCGGCGCAAGCCGGATCTGATCAAGGGCTCGCGCAAGCGGCGCATCGCCGGGGGCTCGGGCACCCAGATCCAGGACGTCAACCGCCTGCTCAAGCAGTTCACCCAGATGCAGAAGATGATGAAAAAAATGAAAGGCGGCGGCATGGCCAAGATGATGCGCGGCCTCAAGGGCGGCCAGCTGCCACCGGGGCTGATGTAAGCGGGCGAGTTGAATCGCGGAGGGGCTCGGCTCCCACGGGGGATTGGTTGGGGTGTTGTAGGAGGCCAGCCCCCTGGCCGATTGGTGGGCGAGGGGGCAATCATCGGAGTTGAATCGCCGAGGGGGCTCGGCTCCAACAGGAGGATATTATTTGGTGGCCCCCTTCCCCCGGGATTGCCAGTATTCCCGATACGCACGGGCGGTGAAATTTTCCCCGCAAAATGGCGCTAAGCCCTTCACTTTTCCGCCATTTTCAGTACAATGCCCACCTCTTTTCGGGAAGGCTGTCCGGCCGCGAGTCGTGACGGCCTCAATTTATTTGGTTCAAGAGGTTATAAGTCGCGATGGTAACCATACGTCTGGCACGCGCTGGCGCTAAAAAACGCCCTTTCTACCACATCGTGGTCACGGATTCCCGTAACCGCCGGGACGGTAGCTATATCGAACGCCTGGGGTTCTTCAACCCGGTGGCCACCGGTAACGAGGTGCGTCTGAATCTGGACAGTGAACGCATTTCGCACTGGATCAGCAAGGGCGCCCAGGCCTCTGAACGGGTCAGCAAGCTCGTCAAGGAACAACAGAAACAGGCAACTGCGGCGTAACATGCTGTAATACCGCCCGGATTCCGGTGACGGGCAGTGCCGGGCGGAGGACTGCAACAGGCCATGCAACATGCCGATGACATGATGGTGTTGGGGCATATCAGTGGCCTGTTTGGTATCCAGGGTTGGGTGAAGGTCTATTCCCATACCGAACCTCGCGACAACATTCTGCGTTATTCACCCTGGTATCTGTCGATCGAGGGCGAATGGCGGCCCTACCCGGTGGCGCAGGGCAAGCAGCATGGCAAGACCCTGATTGCGCAACTGGAACAGTGTCCGGATCGCGACAGTGCGGCGGCCCTGGTGGGCTGCAAGATCGCCGTCACCCGCCAGCAACTGCCGGCGCTGGAGGAGGGGGAGTATTACTGGCGGGATCTGCTGGGCTTGCGGGTCATTAACCTGGCGGACGTGGATCTGGGCCAGGTCACGAATCTGATGGAAACCGGCGCCAATGATGTGCTGGTGGTCGAGTCGCAAGGCGACGGCGAGAAACACGAACGGTTGATCCCGTTCATCCGGGAACAGGTGATCAAAAACGTGGATATCGGGCAGGGCGTGATACGCGTCGACTGGGATCCGGATTTTTGATTCATGCCGGACAACGGTATGAAGGTAAAGTGACATGCGCTTTGATTTCGTCACCCTGTTTCCGGAGATGTTCAGCGCGGTCATCGGGTCCGGAATTACCGGCCGGGCGCTGAGTCGCGGTCTGGTCGAAGTCGGGTTTTATAATCCGCGCGACTATACCGCGGACCGTTACCAGACCGTGGACGATCGGCCCTACGGCGGCGGCCCCGGGATGGTAATGATGGTCGAGCCACTGCGTGATGCGATTCGTGATGCACGTGGCAGCAGCGACAGCGCGGGACGGGTAATCTACCTGTCGCCGCAGGGGCGCAAACTGGATCAGGCCGGGCTCGAACAGTTATCGCGCCACTCGCATCTGATACTGGTGTGCGGCCGCTACGAAGGGATCGACGAGCGGTTGATTGATGCCGAGGTCGACGAGGAGTGGTCCATCGGCGATTACGTGCTGAGCGGCGGCGAACTGGCGGCCATGGTGATGATGGACGGGATCACCCGGTTATTGCCCGACGCGCTGGGCCACGAAGACTCGGCGCAACAGGATTCTTTTTCGGACGGATTGCTGGATTTTCCGCAGTTCACCCGGCCGGAGACGATAGAAGGCAGGCAAGTCCCGCCGGTATTACTCAGTGGCGATCACAGGGCCATCGAGCGCTGGCGGCTCAAACAGGCGCTGGGTCGAACCTGGCTGCGACGTCCCGATTTACTCGAGACGCTCGAACTGGATGAGGACAAACAGACTTTGCTCGCGGAATTTATCCACGAGCAGGATATTGAATAACAAGGCACGAGCTTGGGAGCGACGAGCATGAGTAACATTATCGATCAGTTAGACGCGGAACAGATGAACAAGACGATCCCGGAGTTCGGTCCCGGCGATACCGTTGTGGTTCAGGTGAAAGTCAAGGAAGGGACCCGCGAACGTCTGCAGGCCTATGAAGGCGTGGTCATCGCCCGGCGTAACCGCGGCCTCAACTCCTCTTTCACCGTGCGCAAGGTCTCCTACGGTGAAGGGGTCGAGCGTGTTTTCCAGGTCTACAGCCCGACCCTGGCCGAAATCCAGGTCAAGCGCCGCGGTGATGTGCGTCGCGCCAAGCTTTATTATCTGCGCGAGCGTTCCGGCAAGTCCGCCCGTATCAAGGAAAAGCTGTCCAGGTAAGCCGCTACGGCATGGCTGTCCGGTTGAACCACCGCGCGCCGGTAATCACAAAAACGGGTAACCCTGGCGGGTTATCCGTTTTTTTGCGTCGGCGCCGGCAATCCGCTGTTCGACCGGCCCGGCGCTGGCGCGGCATGCTCGTCGCGTGGTTGTTGCTGATTGCGCCGTCGCTGGCGGCCGACGAAGCCCTGCAGGAGGTGCGCGCCCTGGCCGACAGCGGCGCCGCCACCCTGGCCTTGCATCTGCTCGATGAGTTGCAACCGACTATCCCTTCCCAACAGAGCGAGTGGCTGGCGCTGGAGCGCGAGCGGGTGCGCATCTATCGCCAGAGCGGCCAATGGCAGCGACTGGCCAGCCGGCTGACCGGTTTCCCGCGCAACATGCCGCAGCAGGCCGTACGCTGGGCGATGACCGAGCGGGCCAATGCTTTTCTGAAACTGGATGAACCGCAACAGGCCCTGTCGGTGTTGCAGGAGCTGATCTGGCTCATGGAGCCGATCGAGGACGAGTGGCTGCGTCGCTGGCGGGAGCTGGTGATGACCAGTTATATCCGTCTGGGACTGGCCGAAGACGCCTATCTGGCCAGTCGCCAGTTTTATCAGGACTATCCCCCCAAAAACCGGGAAGACCGCCTGTTGCAGGCGCGGATTCTGTTGATGAGTCATCGGCCCGAGTCGGTGCCAAAACTGCTGGCCGGCGAGGCGGATGCCGAAGCCGGCATGCTGACGCTGCTGGCCCAGTTGCGCGGTGACATGCGGGCGCCGAAGACGGTCATGCAGGCCGGCCTGCGCCACTTGCGCGGCAAATGGGTCAAGGTCGATAACCGGCACCATTTATGGGCAGTGATCGCCGAGGCGGCCCGACGCAGCGGGGATCGGATCACCACGGCCAACGCCCTGGAGCATGTGTTGGCCGCCCAGGCTTCCAGACCGCTGCCGCCCGGTCTGTTCGACTATAACGCCGATAGCCTCTGGAATGCCTATGTGGATCTGGCCACCTATCTGGGGAATCAGCAACAGTTTCTGATCGGCGACGACGATCCCTGGTTCGAGGCCGCGGCCCAGGCGCGGCGCAAGCAGCCGGTGCGCGCCCGATCCTATTACGCGGTGTTAATGCTCAAGGGACAGACCGCGGCCAGCCGCCAGCGCGCGGCGAAAGCGTTCCTTGCCCTGATGCGCCAGCGTTCGCACGGCGCCGCGCTGCTGGAAGCGCTGTTTCTCGACAGCAAACAGTATCGGCAATTCGCAGCTATCCCGCTCAGCGTGCGACTGGAGCTGGTGGACATTGCGCTGGCGCGCTCGGAGATCGAGCGTGCCTCGGCCCTGATGGCCAGTATCGAACAGGTGCCCGAAGACGAAGAGGCGTTTATCTGGCAGTTACGCCGCGCGCGAATTCTGGTGCTGGGGGGAGAAATCACCCAGGGCCATCAGACGTTGTACGATCTGTTGGCGTCGATGACGCAGCCACAGGAGCAACAACTGGATCAGGTGTTGCAAGTGGTGTTCGATCTGCAGACCGCCGGGGCGCACGACGAGGCGCTGGATCTGTTTGCCCGCCTGCAAGAGCTGACCGCCGACAGCAACCGCAAACGCGAACTCTATTACTGGATGGCCGATTCCCGTCAGTCCCAGGAACAGTTTGCCGAGGCGGCTCGCCTTTATCTTAAATCCGCCATGCTGATCGGTGCCGATGCCATGGATCCCTGGGCGCAGACCGCCCGCTATCAGGCTGGCGTGGCCCTGTCGCGGGCCGGCCTGGTGGAGGATGCGCGGGCGCTGTTCAATCACCTGCTGCGGGTGACCGAGGATAAAAGTCGCAAGGCGGTGTTGCGTCAGGAGCTGCAAAAACTGTGGCTGCTGGAAGGCGGGCGCAGCGGCGATCACACCCCCGCGCTCACAACGGATGATGCAGAGGCAAATCCGTTTTAGGTTCCACCGGCGTCCCTTCCAGACTGGTAAAGTCGAAGGGGATCGATTCGAGCTTCATCCCCGTGTTTTTCTGTACCGCGAAATGCAGGTGCGGTATTTCCCCGTCGGCGGAGGCCGCCAGCTGGCCGATGACCTGGCCGCGATCGACCGGCGTGCCCGGCAGCATTCTGATCGAGGCGGGATCCAGATGGGCATACAGGCCGAATGTGCCGTCCTGATGCAGGACTCGCACATAGTGAGTCTGCTGGCGGCGCACGGGGGCGAGTTTGCCGGTGTTGATCTCGACGATGTGGCCACTGCGGGCGGCGGCGATATCGCTTTGTGCCGGCATGGGGATGTCCACAGCATAACGGGTCAGGGGGTGCTGGCGGTGACTGCGCTCGCCATCGAAGGCCTGGCCGATGGCAAAGTCCTTCTGCCGCGGATAGGGTGGCAGATAGGGTTTGCCGCTTCGATGTTGGGCTTGCGGATCGCCGAGGACATAGCGGCTGGCATAGGCGTAACCCCAGGGTCGCGCCGGATCGATCTTCTCGAACCGCGTCAGCGGTTCCCGGGTCCCGGAGGCAATCACCTTGCGCAGCGGCAACGGCGGATCGGCGCGCATGTTTTGCATTTCCCGCGCCGAGAACGCCAGCTCAATGGGTGCGGGGAGGGTATTGGTCACTTCAAAAACCGGCGCCTCGTCGCTGCCAAGCCGGTGAATGATCACCTGCTGTTGCATGGCGGGTGAATCATCGGCAGCGATTGTCGCATCGGTTGCGTTTTGCCCCGGTGGACTGTCACTGAAATGCCAGACGCCGTCTTCATCCTGATACTTGTAAACCTGACCGTGAACCGTCGTGCTCAATAGCAGCAGGAATACCGCCAGAGCGGGATGCTTGCGGGTGGATGAGGCATCGCGCTTGAGGCCGGTTATTCGCATCGCTGTGATTACCCCTTTGCGTTTCGACGATCGATGAAGACTGAACGACTCACAGGCCTCCAGGGTGTGTTGTGGTTCCATCCTGTTCGCCCCTGAACTATATTTGAAATATCCCAGTTAAACTGGCATCCGTTCACTTATCCGCGGAGAATACGGTTTGTTATCACCAGAGTAAATTCGGGTATTTACCTATGACCACATCCCGCTTTCAGATCACCGTGCCGCCGGGCGCCCTGGCCGTTACCTTGAGCGGGGAGCTCATCACGGGGATTGATTTGCCGGCGCGGGCGCGCAAACCGTTGCCGGGGCCGGGCAGTCAACTGGAAAAACGGGTGGCTGCCGAGCTGAATGCCTATTTTGTCAATGCCGCGGCACCGCTGGGCTGGCCGCTACAGTTTGAGGGCAGCGATTTTCAGCAACGGGTGTGGCGGGCGTTACGGGCCATTCCGGCCGGGACGGTCAAAACCTATGGCCAGCTGGCGGCGGAGATCGGCGGTTGCGCCCAGGCGGTGGGTAATGCCTGTCGGCAAAATCCGATTCCCCTCTATATTCCCTGTCACCGGGTGGTGGCGCGCCAGGGGATCGGCGGCTATGCCGGCAAGACCGCCGGTCAGCCGATCCGGCTCAAGCGCTGGTTGCTGCAACACGAGGGCGTGGCGCTGTCCGCATGAGTGATTCGGTACAACAGCAGGCCCTGATCGAGCAGTTTCTCGATGCCCTGTGGATGGAGCGGGGGCTGCGCGAGAATACGCTGGCGGCCTACCGTTCCGATCTGGGTCAGTTCGGCCAGTGGTTGCAGCAGCATTGTCGCGATTCGCTGCTCAATGTGCGCCGCGAACAGATCCAGGGGTATCTCGCCCACCGGCTGGAATGCAAACGCAGTCCGCGCAGCACCGCCCGGCTGTTGTCCTGCCTGCGCCGCTTTTATGCCTGGTTGCGGCGCGAGCGGCGCATTGACGAGGATCCCACCGCCCTGATCGAGGCCCCCCGTCTGGGGCGGCCGCTGCCGAAAAGTCTCAGTGAAGCGGACGTTGACGCCCTGTTGCAGGCACCGGATACCGCCACCGCCAAGGGCCTGCGGGATTGCTGCATGCTGGAGGTGCTGTACGCCACCGGCATGCGGGTCTCGGAGCTGGTCAATCTGCAGCTGGGGCAGCTCAATCAGCAGCAGGGCGTGGTACGGATCACCGGCAAGGGCGACAAGGAGCGGCTGGTGCCGCTGGGCGAGGAGGCGCTGGGCTGGTTGCAGCGCTATTTGCAGGAGGGACGGCCCGCCATGCTCGGCGATCAGCTCAGCGGGGCGCTGTTTGTCAGCAATCGCCGCCACTCCATGACCCGCCAGACCTTCTGGTATCTGATCAAGGATTACGCGCGCCGGGCGGGGATCGACAAGCCGCTCTCCCCGCACACCCTGCGCCACGCCTTCGCCACCCACCTGCTCAACCACGGCGCCGATCTGCGCGTGGTGCAGATGCTGCTCGGTCACAGCGATCTCTCCACCACCCAGATCTATACCCACATTGCCAAAGTCCGTTTACAGGAACTCCACGCCCAACATCATCCCAGGGGCTAATGAGTTCCGAGTTCTGAGTACTCAGCACTCAGCACTCAGCACTGACTTTAAGGAACTTCTGCCCGTTTTGCGCATCATATAGCCCATAGTCGGGCGTGAATCGGATATACTCTCACGCGTTATTCTCACTATTACTGGTTGTTATTCCCCATGCAGAAATTTTCCCGTGTTGTTGCTGTCGCCGCCCTGTTGGGGCTGATGTCCCACGCCGGTGCCGATGAGCTCGAGCAGGCGCGCAAGGCGATCATGGATCGTTTTGATGATGTCAAAGCCGAGAATGTCGAGCCCTCGCCGATCAAAGGCATGTATCGGGTCACGATCCCGCCGCAGGTGTTTTATATATCCCCCGATGCGCGTTACGTGGTAGATGGCGAAGTCATCGATCTCGAGAACAAGCGCAACCTGACCCGTGAGTACCGTCAACAGTCGGTGGTCGCGGCCATTGAGGCGCTGGGCGAGGAGTCGATGATCGTCTTCGGCCCGAAAGACGCCGAACATACCGTGACGGTATTTACCGACATCGATTGCGGCTACTGCCGCAAGCTGCATGAAGCGGTCGATGAGTACAACGAGCAGGGGATCCGGATCCGTTACCTGGCCTACCCCCGCGCCGGCCTCGAATCCCGCTCCTATCAAAAGGCCGTTTCCGCCTGGTGCGCCGACGATCAAAAAGCGGCTTTGACCAAAGCCAAGCAGGGTGAGGCGATTCCGAACAAGACCTGCGACGATCCCGTCACCCGTCATTTCCAGCTGGGCCAGGCGATCGGCGTCTCCGGTACCCCGGCGCTGGTGTTCGAATCCGGCCAGGTCGTCCCCGGCTTCGTGCCCCCCAAACGCCTCGCCGCGATCCTCAACGGCAAAATGCCGAACTGAGGCGATATAATTTTGAATGTTGAATTTTAAATTTTGAGTTGCAGAGCCAGGTTCCATTCAAAATTCAACATTTAAAATTCAAAATTATTACGTTCTCCGTGTCCTTTGCGTCTTTGCACCCAAACGACGGGCATAAACGCCTCTGCGTTGAAATGAACGTCTAATTCAGGGCCTGGGCCAAGAGGCGGCGGTATTTGCTGACCAGTTCGCCCTGGTTGCCGAGCAGTTCGAACATTCTTAACAGTCCCTTGCGGCCAGCGTCGTCGTTGTAGGCGCGATCGCGTTTGACGATCTCCAGCAGCTGTTGCATTGCGTCTTCGTGACGGCCTTCGGCGGCGTAGCGGGCGCTGAGTTGATAGCGGGCCTCGCTGTCTTTGGGATCGGCTTCGATCCGTTTTTCGAGGGTCTCGATGTCGTCGGAATCGGACAGGGTTTCGGCCAGTTCCAGTTTGGAATAGAGCGCGGAGACTTCCGGGCTCATCTGGAAGTCGACAGAGAGGCTGTCGAGTAACTGGCGGGCGTCGTCGTAGCGCTCTTCTTTGATCAGCACCTCGGCGAAGCGCACCCGGTTTTGCATGTTTTCTTTATCATCAAGAATAATCTGCTGCATCTGTTGCAGGGCCTGCTCCCGCTCGCCGGCGTCATAGCGATCGATGGCCTGCTGCATCGGTGTGTCCGCTTTGCCTTCCATATGCTTATCGAGCAGGACGCGGATCTCGCCTTCGGGCCGGGCACCGGTGAACTCGTCGACGATCTGGCCGTTTTTGACCAGCTTGACGGTGGGCACGCTGCGCACCCCGAAGTGGGTGGCCAGTTCCTGTTGTTGATCGATCTCCACCCTGGCGAGCAGGAACCGGCCCTGATACTCCGTGGCCAGTTTTTCCAGCACCGGCATCAGGCTCTGGCAGGGGCCGCACCAGGTGGCCCAGAAATCCACCAGCACCGGGACCTGATGGGAGGCATCGATCACCTGTGACTGAAAGGTCTGGGCGCTGACATCGAAACTGTACTGCGATTGGCTCATAGTCTGTCCTGTCGGTTGCTAGCGGGTAAGGATGGAAACGTCCCCGGACGGGCGGGACGCGCGGCGAATTATACCTGCATTGGCCACAATTGCGCAGAGGCGGTAAACAGCAGGCTGACCTGCAATTCATGATTCGGCCACAGCTGGCGAATACCCTCGGCGTAGAGCCGCATCTGTTCCTGATAACCGGCCGCCACGGTGGCGGGATCCTCGAGCGCGGCGCGATGGGTCTTGTAGTCGATCAGACGGAGCCGGCCGGGCTCGACCAACAGCCGGTCGATGACGCCGTTAATCGTCCGCCCCTGCTGGCGATAGAGCAGCGGCAGTTCGTTGCGGCATTGCACGTCGGCGGCGGGGCGAAACACGTTGTCCAGTTGCGGGGCCCAAAAGACGGCCAGCGCTTCGTCCCACCACTGGGCCAGTTGCGTGGCGCCGGCCTCGCCGGCCAGGCGTTGCAGCGCGCGTTCGCGGGGCAGATCCGGTTCCTGACACAGCCATTCCAGACAGCGGTGGATGACAATGCCCCGCGTCCGTCCGTCCTCATCGCCGATGCCGCCGCTCGGTTCATCCTGCTGGCTGGGTGCCAGCGCCGCGTCCCCGGCGGCGAGGGGCAGCGGTCGGTGCAGGCGGGGATCCGGTTCGGGTGTGACGTCAGCCGGGGCAGCGTGTGTCGGTGTCACCGGCGCCGGGGGTTCGTTGCGGGTGACCAGGATTTGCGGACTGTTGATTTCGTCGGGCGGGCGATCGAAGGCGCCGGCGATCTGCTGATACCAGCTGCTGGTTTCGTCCCGTTTGGGCAGGCTGCCGGAGATATAGAGCCGCTGCCGGGCGCGGGTGAGCGCCACATATAAAAGGTTGGCCTCTTCGCGGCGAGCGGCGCTTTCGGCGCGCTCGATCACCGCCTCGCTGAGCGGATCCTGCCAGCTCTTCGCCGGGCGCAGCAGAAAATGGGTCGGGCGGGGCGCGTTGGCCGGCCACTCGATCAGTGCCTCGTGGGCCTTGCCGCGCGGTTCGGCGCGGGCGCTGTCGATCAAAAAGACCACCGGCGCTTCCAGCCCCTTGGCGCCGTGGATGGTCATGATGCGTACCCGCGCCTGCTGGCCGGCGTCGGCCGGCTCGTCGGGGGCATCGTCGTCGTTCTGGCGTAACTCCTGCAGCCACTGGGCGAAGGTCATCAGGCTGGGATAGCGGCCGCTGTCCATCTCCAGCGCCAGCTCCTGGAAGCGGACCAGGTTGGCCATGACCCGCGGCACCAGATGGGCCGGGAAGGCGGCCCGATAACGGGCCAGGACATTGGCCTCGCTGTAGATGCGATCGAGCAGATCGTGCACCGGAATGTGCCCGGCCAGGGCGCGCCAGCGGCGCAGGTGATCGTGGGCGCGGCGCAGCGGGGCGTCGGGTGGCTGAGCGGCGGCCAGAGCGGCCAGGCGCTCGAACCAGTTGCCCGGCGCCTCGGCGGCCAGTTGCATCAGATCGCGGTCGTCAACGGCGAACAGCGGCGAGCGCAGGATGCCGGCCAGCGCCAGGTTGTCGAACGGCATGCTCAGCCAGTTAAGCAGGTTGAGCACGTCCTGCACCTCGATGCTTTGCAGCAGGGTGCCGCGATTGCCGCTCAGATAGGGGATGCCCCTCTCGCGCAGCGCCTGCTCGTACTCGGGCAGGTGGGTACGCGAGCGCACCAGTAACAGAATGTCATCGTAATCGATCGCCCGGGCCGGCGCGTCGGGGATCTCCTGGACCGGCAGGCGAGCGTCGATCAGGCGGCGGATTTCGTCGGCGATTGCCTGCGCCTCCTGGCGATGGCGGGTCTGGGTCGGCTCGGGACGCGGGGTCAACAACGGGTTGCGCAGCGGCTCTTCAGGGCTTGTCTCGGGCTCGCTCTCTTGCTCTTGATCTCTGGCCGGCGGCAGCAGGATCACCTCGCCCCACAGCGACGGGTGATGGGTCCGGTGTTCGGGGAAGTCGGGGATCTGCTGTTGCAGTTGGGGATCGCCGGTGAACAGCCGGTTGACGAATTCCATGATGGCCGGGGCCGAGCGCCAGGAAGTGTTGAGCGGATAACGGTGCGCGCCCAGGCGGCGTTCCAGCCACTCGGTGGCGGTGTCGAACAGCCGCGGTTCGGCCCGCCGAAAGCGGTAGATCGATTGCTTGGTATCGCCGACTAAAAAGACGCTGCGCTGGCGTTCGCTCTCCTGGGCCAGCTCCTCGAGCAGCGGCAACAACAGTTGCCACTGGGTCGGGTTGGTGTCCTGGAACTCGTCCACCAGCAGATGGGCGATGCGCTGATCGAGTTTGTACTGCACCCACAGGGCATTGTCGCCATCGTTGAGCAGCTGATACGCCTTCCATTCCAGATCGGTGAAATCGAGCAGTCGCTGTTCGCGCTTGATGCGCTGGTAATGATCCAGCAGGGCGACACCGGCCCGGCACCAGGCGCCGTTAACCCGGTAGTTGCGTTGCGCGGCCAGTTGTTGCTGAACATTCGGCAACGCGTCGCATAAGCGGTGATGCAACTCGATCAGTTCCTCGGCACCGGCATCCCCCAGTTTTTTGCGCACGGCCGTCTTGGCCTCACGTTTGCGCGGTTCATCGGCCTGGGTGAAAAAGGTCTGGTAGACCGCCCTGTATCTTGATTCCATCGGTTGCTCGCTATTCAGGGCGAGTTGTAACTGATCGATGAACGCGTTGTTGGTTTTATTGGGATGACCGGACAGAAGCTCGGTGAAACGGGCCAGTTGTTGTTGATGTGTTTGATCATCAAGAAAGTCTTCGCGCGGATCCTCTTCGGGATTGATCCCGAGTTGCTGTTTGAGCTGTTCCGCTGCCCAGCCCAGCGGATCTTTCTGCCCGGTGGTATACACCCACCAGTCGCTGCGATGCCCGACGAACTGGCGCAGGGCGCCGAGGGTATTGTGCAGGCCCAGCTCGTCGAACAACTGGCGCAGGGCGACGGCCTCCAGACTGTCCGGTTCCCGGGCGGCGCTGACCATCAGCGCCTCGCGGGCCTCGTCGAGCAGCGCCGCGGTACGCTCCAGCAGTTCAAAGCCGGGCGGCACATCCGCCTCCAGCGGAAAGCGGCGCAGCAGTTCCTGGCAAAAGGCGTGGAAGGTGGTGGTGCGCACACTGTAGGGCGTTTGCAACAGCCGCTGATAGAGTTGCCGGGCTTGCTGGCGCAGGGCCGGATTGGGCTCCAGCTGCAGGGCCTGCAACTGTTTATCCAGCGTGACGTCGTCGCACAGCGCCAGCTGCTGCAGGCGCTGCAACAGCCGCTGCTGCATTTCGGCCGCCGCCTTGCGGGTGAAGGTAATGGCCAGAATCGCGCCCGGTTCGGCGCCCTCGAGCAGCAGGCGCAGCAGGCGGCTGACCAGCAGATAGGTTTTGCCGCTGCCGGCCGAGGCCTGCACGGTGATATTGCCCTGCAGGGCGGGGTTTGCGGCGCCGCTCATGGCAGGCTCCTGTGATGGGGCGCACAGACCGGCCCGAACCTTGCGATCACGCTGTGGATGGCTAGGCTTGAAACACCCATCGGCGGCGTGCGCCCTGCGCGCCCGCCGCCAAGTGGAAGTTGCACAGGGAGACGTGTCGGGGGCGGGAGCGCCCACTCAGGATGAACCGCAGGGACGACTGTTGCAGTGACACGGAAATGTCGAGCGCGCCGGCGCACGCCGGGGCGTAGACCGGGACTGCCCGGACAAACGACGGGCCGGAGTGCCCGCAGGGACCTGAACCGGGGCGGCTGCCGGGCCGGATGATTATCCGCGCCGGTGGTTTGCCCGGGTTTTTTTATGTCTGCCAGACCGGTTTTCGACATAACAGTGCCATATCACAATAGTTGCAGGTGTCCGTGTCCCCCCAGGCCGGCAAACCCTGGCCCGCCTCGATCTGCTTTACAAGGGTTTGCAGGCGTTCGCCGACCGCCTCGCCGAGCGGTTGCAGCTGGGCCGCCTTCAGCGAACAGTTGAGTTTCAGCGGCTTGTCCGCTTTGTCAAAATGCAGATAGGCCACCTCGGCCACCGGCGGGTCCGGATCCTGTTGCTGTTGCAGCAGGGCATAGAAGGGCAGCTGGATCGCTTCACCACTTGTGACCTGCGCCGGTTTGGGAATGGTACCGCCCGTCTTGTAATCGAGGATCGCCACACCGGCGTTGCCGCGATCGATGCGATCCAGCCGTCCCCGGATCGCCACCGCGCCCAGTTGGCCCTCGCAACGCTGCTCGGTCTCGCGCACCTGCCAGCCGGCCTGGCGGCGGGCGATCTGCCAGTCGATATAGCCGGGAATAAACGCCCGCCACTGACCAAGCCAGGCCTGATGTTCGAAGTTGTCGGCCAGCACATCGGCAAACACCGCCTCTGAAATCGCCTCCAGCCGGGCGATGGCGGCAGCGCGGTTGGCCGGCTCGAACGGGGCGTCGAACGGTTCGGGCAGTCCGGCGACCGGGGTGTGCAGGGCCTGCAGACAGCGATGCACCCGCTCGCCGTAATCAGCCCGGGAGAGGGCCTCGCGGATCTCCTCCGGCGGCTTGAGCTGCAGGGCGCGCGCGGCGTAGTACTGATAGGGACAGTCCAGCAACTGCTGATAATCGCTGGGCGAGAACCCCGGCGGCAGCAGGCCGGGCGCCAGCGCCGGCATCGGCTGTTGGCTTGGGGGCGGCAGGGGCACGGCCGGTTCGCTCTGCACCTGATACGCCTCGGCGTCGTTGGCCTGGGCGGTCAGGGAGGTGGCGAGCAGTGACTGCCCGGGCCAGGCCTGCTGGTGCAGGGTCAGCAGATGTTCCAGCCAGTGGCTGATGACCACCGGCTCGCCATCCTGTTCGGCGCGGGCGGTGACCAGCACCGCCGGTGCAGCCTCCAGCAGGCGGCGGATATGATAGAAGCGTTCGGCGTAATGGGCCTCGCGCTGTGGCAGTCCCAGCTCGTGGCGCACCTGCTGGTTGAAAAACGGGCTGATGGCCGGATGGCCGGGCAGCGACTCCTGCTCGGCGCCGGCCAGGATCAGGGCGTCGAAGTGTTGCAGCTGACTCTGGGCCAGCCCCAGCAGGCGCACACGCTGCTGGGTGGGGCGGGGCCGAAAATAGGTGCGCTCCAGGTGCCGCCCCAGCCAGGTACGAAACTCGCCCCAGGCCAGTTCGAAGGCGCCCTCGTCGACCCCGCCGGTGAGTTTTTCCAGCAGCTGTACCAGGCGGCTGCCGGCGGCGTCCTGCTCCAGCGCCCGGTCCATCGCCAGCCGCTGCAGACTCTGTTGCAAGGCGGTGATCCAGCGGGCGGCCGGGTGGCGGCCCCGGCGCAGGGCCAGCAGGGGCGCGGCGGCGGCCTCCAGCCGATCGAACAGATCCAGCAGTGGGGTGATATCCGCCTGGTTGGTCAACCGTTTGCGCCGGTCATGGGCGTGGGCGCGATAGCGGTTGAGATTGCGGGCGATGTTCTCGTGGCGAATGATGTCCTGCTCCAGCCGCCAGGTGGCCAGCCTGTGCTGCTCGGCATCGGTATCGGCGAAGACGAACGGTGATTTGAGCAGATCCAGCAGCGGCAGGTGGGCAAAGTCTTCTTCCAGACATTCCAGCCAGCGCTCCAGAGCTGCCGCGGCGCTGGTGGTGGACAGCGCCCAGCCGGCGGCGTCGGCCAGCTGGATGCCGGCGCGCTCGAGCAGGGCCCGCACCCGCCGGGCCAGGCGCCGGTTTTCGGTGACGAGGGCGATCCGGGTCTTGCCTGCCAGCAGCCACTGGCGCACCTGCAGATCGATGGCCCGGGCCTCGTGTTCGGCATTGTCGGCCAGCAGCACGGCCAGCCGCGCCTGTGCCGGGCTGTCCGGGGCCGCCCGGGCCAGTTGCCGGGCACTCTCCTGCAGGGGCTGATCGCCGTGGTCGAAGACCGTTGCCAGCAGCCGGGTATACGGGGTCGCGGGCCGGGGCGCGGCGGGCAGTGCGAGCCGCCGGGCCAGCGGCCACAGATGCTGGTCGGGATAACCGGCGGGCTCTGGCGCTATCTCTCCCTGCAAATAGAGGTGCAGTTGATCGCGCTGCAACAGGCTTTGCAGCCATTGTTGTTCGGCCGGGGCGAGCGGGTCGGCCACGGCGAGCCACAGTTGCTGTTGCGAATCGAGCGATGCCAGGCTCCGGCGCAGGGCCAGCAGGTGGGCGGAGTCGGCGTCGGTCAGGTTCTGGGCCCGCAGTTGTCCATGCCAGGCGTGCCACAGGGTGTGAACGATGGTGGCCTCACGGCCAAGGGTCTGGCGCAGGTTGTCGCGCACCCCGTAGGCGTTTTGCAGCCGGTCGATGAAACTGTCGCAATCGGCCGGCAGACCGATCTCGCCCAGGGTCAGGGCCTGGAACAGCTCCAGCAGCTCGCCGGCCAGCAGCCACGGGTTGGCCTGGTTGAACAGGTGTTGATAGGGGCGCAGCGCGTCGACCAGTAACAATTCGGCGCTGACCGTGGAACAGACCCGGACGCCGTCGGGCACAAACGTACACACCCAGTCGCGCAGGGGCTGGATCGCCAGTCCCACCAGCCCGCCGACCCCCTGTTCGGCGGCGGCATCCAGTAACTGTCGGCGCAGTGGACCGCTGACCTGGGGATCGGCGACCAGCAGCGTGACGCCGGTGAGATCCGGCAGCTGCTCACGGTGCTCCTGGATCAGATCCCGGGCGAGTTGTTGCAGGGGATCGGCGTGGTAGGGAAGGATCACCACGCGGTCACGTGAGCTGTCGGGCGTCATGGAAACTGGCCCGGACGCGGGCTCAGCGTTCGAGGTACTGGAGCTTGTCCGGTACGCCGTCCCACTCCTTGGCGTCGGGCGGGGGATCTTTGATTTCCACGATCACCGGCCACTCCCTGGACAGCTCGGCATTGAGTTCAATGAAGTTTTCCATCCCGGCGGGGACATCGTCCTCGGCGAAAATGGCTTCGGCCGGGCACTCCGGTTCGCACAGGGTGCAGTCGATGCACTCTTCGGGATCGATCGCCAGAAAGTTGGGACCTTCGTGAAAGCAGTCGACAGGACACACCTCAACGCAGTCGGTGTACTTGCATTTAATACAGTTGTCGGTGACTACGTAAGTCATGCGCATGCTCCTTAGTCTGTTCAGCAAGGTCGAACCCGGGTTCCGTTCCAGGATGCGGTTCGACGGGCAATTTAATAAGAGTATGGTAGCGTGAAACGCGGCCGAGGTGCGAGCCCGGGCTTACGGCTCGAGTAACTTTTTCAGCTGGTAGATCTGTTCCAGGGCCTGACGGGGTGACAGCTCGTCCGCGTCCAACTGGCGCAGGGCGGACAAGACAGGATGCTCGGCGGGTTCCGGGTCGGTCGACGGTGGGGCGGAAAAATGCTCGCCCTGTTCCAGCTGTCGCAGCTTGGCCTGCGCCTGTTCGAGCACCGCGCGCGGCACGCCGGCCAGGGCGGCCACATGCAGGCCGTAACTGCGGCTGGCCGGGCCGGGTTTGACCTGGTGCAAAAAGACGATCTGCTCGCCGTGCTCGCGGGCGTCCAGATGCACGTTACGACAATGGGGCAGCAGCTCCGGCAGCTGGGTCATCTCGAAATAGTGGGTGGCGAACAGGGTACAGGCCTGGATCCGGGTGACCAGATCCCGGGCGCTGGCCCAGGCCAGGGCCAGGCCGTCGAAGGTGCTGGTGCCGCGGCCGATCTCGTCCATCAACACCAGGCTGTGACGGCTGGCGTGATGCAGGATGTTGGCGGTTTCGGTCATTTCCACCATGAAGGTGGAGCGTCCCCCGGCCAGATCGTCCGAGGCGCCGATGCGGGTGAAAATGCGATCCACCGGGCCGATCCGCGCCGACTCGGCCGGCACATAACTGCCGATATGGGCGAGCAGGGTGATCAGGGCGATCTGGCGCATATAGGTGGATTTGCCGCCCATGTTGGGGCCGGTGATGATCAGCATGCGGGTCTGATCATCCAGATCGAGATCGTTGGGAGTGAACGGGGTCGACTGCACCTGTTCGATGACCGGGTGGCGGCCGGCGGTGATTTGCAGCCCTTCCTCGGCCACCAGTTGCGGGCAGCGCAGATTCAGTGCCGCCGCGCGCTCGGCCAGGTTGCCCAGCGCATCCAGCTGGGCCAGGGCGGCGGCACACGCCTGCAGATCCCGATGATCGGCGTTGAGCCGATCCAGCAGTTGATCGTACAGCGCCTTTTCGCGGGCCAGCGCCCGTTCGTTGGCGCTCAATACCTTGTCTTCGAGTTCTTTGAGCTGTGGGGTGATATAGCGCTCGGCGGCCTTCAGGGTCTGGCGGCGCTGGTAATGCGCGGGCACCGATTCGGCCCGGGCGCGGCTGATCTCGATGTAATAGCCGTGGACCCGGTTATAACCGACCTTGAGATTGGGAATGCCCGACTGTTCCCGCTCGCGCCGCTCCAGCTCGGCCAGCACATCGCCGACGTTGTGTTGCAGATCGCGCAGCTCATCCAGCGCGTTGTCATAGCCGGTGGCGATGACCCCGCCGTCGCGGATCAGCAGCGGCGGCTGTTCCACCAGCGCCTGCTCGAGCAGGGCGACGATCTGCGGAAACGGCCGGGCCTGTTCGCCCAGCTCGTCCAGCAGCGGATTTTCTGTGGCCAGCTCGCCCAGCTGCCGCTGCAGCCCGGGCAGCACCGCCAGGGCCACGCGCAACTGCAGCAGGTCCCGCGGCCGGGCCGACTTCAGGGCCACCCGGGTCAGAATCCGTTCGATATCGCCAACCTGATGGAGCAGTTCGCGCAGCGGGGCGTAACGCTCTGCGTCCAGCCATAATCCGATCAACGCCTGGCGCTGGCGCAGCCGGGCCTGGTCCCGCAGCGGGCGATTGATCCAGCGGCGCAGCAGGCGGCTGCCCATCGGGGTGACGCAACGGTCCATGATCCCCGCCAGGGTGTGGGCGTGCTGGCCGGCCAGATTCTGTTCCAGCTCCAGGTTCTGGCGGGTGGCGGCATCCAGCAGCAGGCTCTGTTCCCGCTGTTCGCTGGCCAGACTGTGCAGATGCGGCAGCAGGCCGCACTGGGTTTCCTGCACATAACGCAACAGCGCTCCGGCGGCGGCGATCGCCAGTGGCCAGTCGTCACAGCCGAAACCGGCCAGGTGTCGGGTCTGAAACTGCTCGCACAACAGGCGATAGGCGCTGTCGTGATCGAAAGACCAGGGCGGGCGGGTTTTGATGGCCAGAACCCGGGCAGCGAGCGGGTCGCTGTTGAAGGTCTCCTCGACCAGCAGTTCGGCCGGTTGCAGACGCACCAGCTCCGAGTGCAGCGCCTCGTCGCCTTGCAGCTGCTGTACGCTGAAGCGGCCGCTGCTGAGATCGAGACAGGCCAGCCCGTAGTGATCCTGGCGGGCATAGAGGGCGGCGACCAGGTTGTCGCGACGCTCTTCCAGCAGGGCCTCGTCGGTCAGGGTGCCGGGGGTGACGATGCGCACCACCTTGCGTTCCACCGGCCCCTTGCTGCTGGCCGGATCGCCGATCTGCTCGCAAATGGCAATGGACTGTCCCTGGCGCACCAGTCGGGCGAGATAACTTTCCACCGCGTGATAGGGCACCCCGGCCATCGGGATCGGCTCGCCGGCCGACTGGCCGCGTTGTGTCAGGGTAATGTCGAGCAGCCGGGCCGCGCGTTTGGCATCGTCGTAGAACAGCTCGTAAAAATCGCCCATGCGATAGAACAGCAGAATATCCGGATACTCGGCCTTGATCTGCAGATATTGCTGCATCATCGGCGTATGCTGGGAATTGGGCGCGGTGCTCGACATGGGCTGGGAGTTTATCGACTTTGTTCTTGACGGGAAACTGCTCCGGCGTTCGGGCCCTGGAAATTAACGCGGCGTTCGCGGAGGCGCAGAGTCGCGGAGTAGATCAATCAGGTTTGACACTTTTGGGACTTTCCATTCCCTGGAATATCGACGCCAGCTTACAGATTGGTATACCTAAATCCAACTTGATTAAATTCCACTCATTGGTTCCAGGGTCTGGAATATTATTTTTCTCCGCGTCTCTGCGCCTCCGCGAACTCTGCGTTTTATTCTGTGAAATCACTATACCCTGCGGTCTTGCGCCGATTCGGCGGCTGCCATACAGTTTCTCCAATAATAAAACGTCGGTGAACCGGCGTAAGCGATGGAGGAGAGATCGGATGCCAAGGGATTATGACGAAAAGCGCGATTTCATGCGGGTGGAGATGGATTGTGCTATCCGCTTCAAACCGCAAGGGAGCGAGCAGGAGACGATCGGGCGGTTGGCCAATCTCAGCGGACGGGGGCTGATGTTTATTGCCGCCAACGAGATACCGGTGGATACGCAGGTCGAGATTTATGTCGAATCGGACCAGCAGATCAATGCACCGCTGCATGCCGTGGTGCGGGTCGTGCGCATGGCCAAACAGCGTCGCGGGGACGGTTATGAGATCGGCGCCATTATTACCAGTGTCCTGGATGAAGAGTGAGCCGGCCGACAGGCTGCCCGGGTGCGGCCGATGAGTCGGGTGCCGAGCGACGAGGTGCTGCTGGCGCTGGCGCACCGGATCGCTGAGCGGCTGGGTGATGCCGGCCTGCAACTGGCCACGGCCGAGTCCTGCACCGGCGGCTGGATTGCCAAGCTGCTGACCGATGTGCCGGGCTGTTCCGCCTGGTTCGAGCGCGGGTTTGTCACCTACACCAATCAGTCCAAACAGGATCTGCTGGGTGTCCCGGCCGAAGTGTTAGGCGATCACGGCGCGGTGAGCGAGGCGACGGTGCGCGCCATGGCCGACGGGGCGCTGCGACACAGCGAGGCCAGCCTGGCGCTGTCGGTCAGCGGTATCGCCGGGCCCGGTGGCGGTCGCCCCGACAAGCCGGTCGGGCTGATCTGGTTCGGCTGGGCGCAACAGGCTGCGCCGGGCAATCCGGACGTGCGCAGTGAGTCCCGGCAGTTCAATGGTAATCGGGATGCTGTCCGTCGCCAGGCGGTGGCCCGGGCGCTCGAAGGCGTGCTCGAACTGACCGGTGACTGAGGCCCGCCAACGGCTGTTTTTTGCCCTCTGGCCGCCGCCGGAGTTAGCCCGCCGGCTGCACCGGGTGGCGGGCCAGCAGTTCGCCGCTCGGCATGCCCGTCGTTTGACGGCGGCACAGATCCATCTGACACTATTTTATCTGGGGCCGTCGGACGCCGACCAGCACCGCTGTGCCGAGCGGGTTGCCGCAACGGTCGAGGCACCGCCCTTTACCCTGGCCCTGTCCCGCCTGGGCCACTGGCCCCGTCCCCGGGTCGGCTGGATTGCGCCCGATGAATCTCCCCCGGCGCTGATCGCCCTGGTGAGCCGGTTGCAGCCGGGACTGGGCGAATGCGGCTTTCGAATCGATCCCCGACCCTGGCAGGCGCACCTGACCCTGTTGCGCAAGTTGCGCCGCCCGCCGCTGAGTGAGGCACTTGAACAACCGCTGCTGTGGGCGGTTGATGAATTCGTGCTGGTCGAATCCCAAACCCTGCCGCGTGGGGCCCAATACCGCATCCTGCAACGCTGGCCCCTGATAAAGGAGGCTCCCGGGGGGTGACGGGCCGGGGCAAATCGAGGCTAGGCCGTGGCCTCGGTTGTGTGAAATAATGGCGCCGGGTTACGAGTGGGCGTGGGATCGTGTCTTGGCTCACGTCTAATGACGCCTTGCTGAAGGTGCCATTAGACGTGAGCCAGGACACAGGGAGCGATTTCATTCGATAAGTTACAGGAGAAATACCATGGATGCAGACAAGAAAAAGGCACTCAGTGCGGCACTGAGCCAGATCGAAAAACAGTTCGGCAAGGGTTCGGTCATGCGCATGGGCGATACCTCGGCAGTGCGCAATGTGGAGGTCATTTCCACCGGTTCGCTGGGGCTGGATATCGCCCTGGGCGTGGGCGGCCTGCCCAAGGGCCGGGTGGTGGAGATCTACGGCCCGGAATCCTCGGGCAAGACGACGCTGACCCTGCAGGTGATCGCCGAATGCCAGAAACACGGCGGCACGGCGGCCTTTGTGGATGCCGAGCATGCGCTGGATCCCCAGTATGCGGGCCGCCTGGGCGTTAACGTGGATGATCTGCTGGTTTCCCAGCCGGATACCGGCGAGCAGGCGCTGGAGATCACCGACATGCTGGTGCGCTCCAGCGCGGTGGACGTGGTGGTGGTTGACTCGGTGGCGGCACTGACCCCCAAGGCGGAAATCGAGGGCGATATGGGCGATACCCATGTCGGCCTGCAGGCACGGCTGATGTCCCAGGCACTGCGTAAACTGAGCGGCAACATCAAGCGCTCCAATACCCTGGTGATTTTTATCAATCAGATCCGCATGAAGATCGGGGTCATGTTCGGCAGCCCGGAAACCACCACCGGCGGTAACGCGCTCAAGTTCTATGCGTCCGTGCGACTGGATATCCGGCGTATCGGTTCGATCAAAAAGGGTGACGAGGTCATTGGTAACGAGACCCGGGTCAAGGTGCTGAAGAACAAGGTGGCGCCGCCGTTCAAACAGGTGGAATTCGACCTGCTGTATAATGAAGGCATCTCCCGCGAGGGCGAGATCATTGACCTGGGCGTCAAGGAAGGGCTGGTGGATAAATCCGGGGCCTGGTACAGCTATAACGGTGAGCGCATCGGTCAGGGCAAGGATAACGTGCGGAATTTCCTCAAGGAGCATCCGCAGATGGCGCAGGAGATCGAAGCCCAGATCCGCGATAAGCTGCTGCCCAAGCCGGCCGAAAGCCAGGGCGACACGCCGGCCGAGACTTCCGATGATAGCGCGCTGGAAGAGGCCGAAGCCGAAGCCTGAACCCGGTGACGCCGTTTCGAGATGGCTAAAAGCGTTCGTGAAGCGGCGATGGATCTGTTGTCCCGCCGCGAACACAGCACCTGCGAGCTGCAACAAAAGCTGGTGCGCAAGGGGTATGCCGAACAGGAGGTCGACTCGGCATTGCAGCGCCTTGCGGATGAAAACCTGTTGAGTGACGAACGGTTCGTGGAAGCGTTCGTGCATTCCCGGCAGACCCGGGGCTCCGGGCCGCGCAAGATCATTGCCGAACTGTCGCAAAAAGGTGTCAGCGAGACGCTGATCTCCCAATATCTGGATGAACGCAGCCCGGTCTGGATAGATCTGGCCAGGGAGGTGCGCGTCAGGAAATTCGGGGCCGCTTTACCCGAGGAATACCGGGAAAAAGCCCGGCAGATGCGCTTTTTGCAGCAGCGCGGGTTTACCACCGAGCAGATTCAGAACGTAGTGCGGGATGATGACTGAGATTTGGATACCCATGATGAACAGCAGTGCTGAATTACGTACAGCCTTTTTGGAATACTTTCGCGAGCGGGGCCACGAAGTCGTCGCCTCCAGCCCGCTGGTGCCGGCCAATGATCCGACCCTGCTGTTTACCAATGCCGGCATGGTGCAGTTCAAGGAGACCTTCCTCGGCCAGGAGCCGCGTCCCTACAAACGGGCGGTCAGTTCCCAGCGCTGCGTGCGTGCCGGTGGCAAGCACAACGATCTGGAAAACGTCGGCTATACCGCCCGCCATCACACCTTTTTCGAAATGCTGGGCAACTTCAGCTTCGGCGATTATTTCAAGCGCGAGGCAATCGGCTATGCGTGGGAGTTTCTCACCGAGATACTGAAACTGCCGGCGGACAAGTTATGGGTGACCGTCTATCAGGACGACGAAGACGCCGCCAATATCTGGCTCAAGGAGATCGGCGTGGACGAACAGTGCTTTACCCGTATCGGCGATAAGCCGGGCGGCAAGCGTTACGAAAGCGACAACTTCTGGTCCATGGGCGACACCGGCCCCTGCGGGCCCTGTACCGAGATTTTCTACGACCACGGCCCCGGGGTGCCCGGCGGTCCGCCCGGCAGTCCCGACGAAGACGGCGATCGCTATATCGAGATCTGGAACCTGGTCTTCATGCAGTATGATCGGGACAAGAGCGGTACCCTCAATCCGCTGCCCAAACCGTCGGTGGACACCGGCATGGGACTCGAGCGCCTGGCTGCGGTCATGCAGGGCGTGCACAGCAATTACGAAATCGATCTGTTCCAGAACCTGATCGATGCCGCGGCGAAAGTGACCGGCTGCAAGGACAAGCAGGATAATTCCCTCAAGGTCATCGCCGATCACATCCGCTCCTGCAGCTTTTTGATCGTCGATGGCGTGATGCCCTCCAACGAAGGGCGCGGGTATGTGCTGCGGCGGATCATTCGCCGGGCGATTCGTCACGGTCACAAACTGGGGGCGGCACAGGGCTTTTTCCATCAACTGGTTGAACCTCTGGCCAACGAGATGGGCGAGGCCTATCCCGAACTGGTCAAACAGCAGACCATGGTGGAGAAAGTCTTGAAGCAGGAAGAGGAACGCTTTGCCGAAACCCTGGATCAGGGCATGCAAATCCTGGATCAGGCGATCGCCGATCTGCCCGATCAGACGATCCCCGGCGAGACTATTTTCAAGCTGTACGACACCTTCGGCTTCCCGGTGGATCTGACCAACGACATCGCCCGCGAGCGCGGTCTGCAACTGGATATGGCCGGTTTCGACAAGGCCATGGCCGCCCAGCGTGAGCGGGCCCGTTCCGCCAGCCAGTTCGACGTCGATTACGGCGAAGCCGTGCAGGTGGAAGGCGAGACCGAGTTTACCGGTTACGCGCAGCTGGCCGGCCCGGCCACGGTCGAGGCGATTTATCAAAACGGTCAGCCGGTGGAGAAACTGGGCCAGGGCCAGGCCGGCATGCTGGTGCTGGATCGCACCCCGTTTTACGCCGAAGGCGGTGGCCAGGTGGGCGATCGCGGCCGGCTGCAGTCGGCAGGGGGCAAGTTCACGGTCGAGGATACCCGCAAGCAGGGCGGCAAGGTCTTTTTGCATTTTGGCAAGGTGAGCGAAGGGACGATCAAGACCGGCGAGCAGGTCGAGGCCAGCGTGGATGCCGAGCGCCGTCAGGCCACGGCCTATAACCATTCGGCCACCCATCTGCTGCATGCCGCGCTGCGCCAGGTACTTGGCGAGCATGTCACCCAGAAGGGCTCGCTGGTGGACGCCGATCGCCTGCGTTTCGACTTCTCCCATTTCGAGCCGATCAGCCGCGAACAGTTGCAGCAGATCGAGACGCTGGTCAACGTGCATATCCGGCGCAACCACCCCGTCGAAACGCAAGTGATGGCGCCGGAGGCCGCGATCGCCGCCGGTGCGCTGGCCCTGTTCGGCGAGAAATACGGGGAAGCGGTGCGGGTGCTGCGCATGGGCGAGTTTTCCATGGAGCTGTGCGGGGGCACCCATGTTGAGCGTACCGGCGATATCGGCCTGTTCAAGATCGTCAGCGAGGGCGGTGTGGCCGCCGGCGTGCGTCGCATCGAAGCGATGACCGGCCAGCGGGCCTTGCAGTGGGTGGAAGAGAACGAAACCCAGCTGGAGGAGCTCGCCGGCCTGTTCAAGGGCGCGCGCGAGCAACTGGCTGAACGGGTGCGCCAGACGCTGGAACAGCACCGTCAGCTGGAAAAAGAGGTGGAGCGGCTCAAGGCCAAACTGGCCAGCAGCCAGGGCTCCGATCTCGCCGCCCAGGCCCGGGAGATCGACGGGCTCAAGGTACTGGCGGCACGCCTGGACGGGGCCGATCCGAAGTCGCTACGCGACACAGTGGATCAGCTCAAGAACAAACTCGGCTCGGCGGCCGTGGTGCTGGCCACCGTCAGTGGCGGCAAGGTGTCCCTGGTTGCCGGGGTCAGCCAGGACAGCACCGGCAAGCTGAAGGCCGGTGAACTGGTGAATATGGTCGCGCAACAGGTGGGCGGCAAGGGCGGCGGTCGCCCGGACATGGCGCAGGCCGGGGGCAGCCAGCCTGAAGCCCTGGATGCCGCGCTGGCCAGCGTGCCCGACTGGGTGCGTGGGCAGCTTGGCGGCGCATAATGCGCGCGCCGCCGCTTGCGACTCTGTCCGTTCCGCCCGGGGGAGAGTGATGAAGAACCTCTCTTCGCCCGCCAAATTCGCTGCACGATCGGCGGCTTTTTTATAACGCGGATGCCCTGGCGCCTTTCAATCTCCTGCTAACTAGTGTTTAATTTGCGCCCTTTGGGCACAGTGTAAAGGTTTTAATGGCTCTTATTGTTCAAAAATACGGCGGTACGTCGGTCGGCACGGTCGAGAAAATCGAAAATGTCGCCGACAAGGTCATCGCCAGTCGCCAGGGCGGCCACGATGTGGTGGTGGTCGTTTCCGCCATGAGCGGCGAGACCAACCGTCTGATCGAACTGGCTAACCAGGTGAGTGACCAGCCCGAACCGCGGGAGTACGATGTACTGGTCTCTACCGGCGAGCAGGTGACCATTGCCCTGCTGAGCATGGCACTGAATGCGCGCGGCTACCCGGCCCGATCCTATACCGGCTCGCAGGTGCATATTCTGACCGACAGTGCGCACACCAAGGCGCGGATTCTGGATATCGATGAAAGCCGTATGCGCACCGATCTGGATCAGGGACGGGTAGTGGTGGTCGCCGGCTTTCAGGGGCGGGATGAGGAAAACAATATCACCACGCTTGGCCGCGGGGGCTCCGATACCACGGCGGTGGCGCTGGCGGCGGCCCTCAAGGCCGATGAATGCCAGATTTATACCGACGTGGACGGTGTTTACACCACCGATCCCCGCGTCGTCGCTGACGCCCGGCGCCTGCAGCGCATCACGTTCGAGGAGATGCTGGAGATGGCCAGCCTCGGGTCGAAAGTCCTGCAGATCCGTGCGGTGGAATTTGCTGGCAAATATAATGTCAATCTAAGGGTGCTCTCCTCTTTTGAAGAGGGGCCCGGTACACTGATTACTTACGAGGAACAAACGGATATGGAACAACCTGTCATCTCCGGCATCGCCTTCAATCGCGATGAAGCCAAGTTGACGATCCTGGGCGTTCCGGATCAACCCGGTATGGCGTTCAGTATTCTGGGCCCGATTGGTGATGCCAATATCGAAGTCGACATGATTATCCAGAACGTTGGTGCCGACGGAACGACCGACTTTACCTTTACCGTGCATCGCAACGATTATGAAAAAACCCTTAAATTGTTGCAGGACGTTGCAGGCAAACTGGGCGCACGTGAGGTTGCAGGCGATAAATCCATTGTTAAAATCTCCCTGGTCGGCGTCGGCATGCGTTCCCATGCCGGTGTCGCCAGTCAGATGTTTGAAACCCTGGCCAGGGAAGGGATCAATATCATGATGATATCCACCTCGGAAATTAAAATCTCCGTTGTCGTCGCGGAAAAGTATCTTGAACTGGGTGTGCGGGCTCTGCATGGCGCCTTCCAGCTCGAGCAGGAAATGACTTTGTAAAAGTTCGAAGATCGTAAAATAATGGTTTTTTACCGGTTTTGATTTATTAAAGTTTAGTAATGGGTTGACGATACCTACGGGGAGCCTGCCCGCAATCAGGCCAACCGAAGGACAGAAATGAGCGAATTATCCGAAAAGGAGTTAGATTGACATGTTGATTTTGACCAGACGGGTGGGTGAAACACTCATGATTGGCGACGAAGTCACCGTGACAGTCCTGGGTGTCAAGGGCAACCAGGTGCGTATCGGTGTCAATGCGCCCAAGGACGTTTCCGTCCACCGCGAAGAGATTTACGAGCGGATCAAGAGCGAAGAAGACGGCAGCACCCAGGAGTCCGGCAGCTGAGACTTTACCTCGGCCCCCGGCCCTAGTATCCTTTGCTCCCCGGTGAAAACGGGGTTTCGGAGAGATGGCCGAGTGGCTGAAGGCGCTCCCCTGCTAAGGGAGTATGGGGTTAATAGCTCCATCGAGGGTTCGAATCCCTCTCTCTCCGCCAATTTATAATTATAATCCTATAAAAAACAATAACTTAATATTGCATTCATACGCATAGTCCCCCATTTGGCCCCCTTTTGTAGCCGTAGCAGTTCCTTCGGGTTACTGTGATCATAGTTTTCTATAATTTCAAAAATGTCTGGTTGCTGAGAATCATTCGTTTTCTGCAAATCAAATCGCACTGATAGAAAGCCTCTAGCCTTGAGCTCTAGTGTGTTAGAGGCCTGAGGCTATCTTCCTAAAATAGTGAATCAGGTGGAATCGGATGCCATGTAGCAAATGCGGTGAAAAAAACACCATTCGAGCACATTTAATTCCTCAAGTGTTTTGTAAAGAAGTGCAGACTGGGAAAAGCCATGCTACATCGGTTAAGACAGATGGATCATTTCATCCTACTCAATCAGGCACATTCGATAAAAACATACTATGTGCAACCTGCGATGGGGAGTTGGGTAGACTGGAAGAATATGCCGCTATTGTGTTTGCTAATATAAGAAAAGGCTCAATTAATAGAGGATTTGGCATAAAAGAATGTCACGGTATCGACAAAGATAAAATTTTAAGATTCTGTGCAGGAATTCTCTGGAAATACAGTATTACCTCTGAGCAATATGGAAAAATTGATCTTTACAGCTATCAAGATCAAATTAAGAAAATTGCATTCGGTGAAATACAAATTCCCTCATGGTTTGATGTCGCTTTAGTGCGATTGCTGATCCATAAGCAAGATGATGAGGTTTTTGCATACCGAGCACCTTTGAATTTTAAGAAACAAAATGTCAGATTGTATAAGTTCATGCTGGGCGGCATGGTTTGTCTGGTTAAAGCCAATAAGAAAAAAATGAATTTTGGTGATGAGCTATCAAAAATTTTGTTAAACCAGGAAGGCGAATTGAGATATTTGCTGGCACCAGCTGAACCGACCGAAGATTACAGGCTACCTAAACGGCTGGCTAATGGAACGCCAAAATTGTCTGCGTTCTTGGATAAACAAGATACAACCATAAACCGATAACGAACTGCTGGTTTTCGAGGGAGATGGGGGATGAGTTTTACATTTACAGATTACGCTGTAGAAGTTCTGGTGGATGCAGACAAGCCGCTAACCTATCAGGAAATATGGGAAATTGGTAAGAATAAGGGTTTAGATCAACGGTTAAACACTACAGGTAAAACTCCTTGGCAAACACTTGGTGCCAGATTGTTTGTGGAAGTAAGAGATAATCCTAGAACTGAATTTATTAAAATTGGAAGCAGGCCCGCCAGATTTTTTCTTAAGGCAAGGGCTAGCCAGTTGCCAGATGACATCATAGAAAAAATCGAAGTATCAGAAAGAAAAGAAAGAGAGCCTAAATCCAAATATACTGAAAGAGATCTTCATCCGCTGCTGAGTTATTTTGCATATACGAATCCCACATTTAGCCGGGGAAAAAGCATACTTACCAAAACCATCTTTCATGAGAAATCAAAGAAGCATGGGTATAGTGAGTGGAGCCATCCGGATCTCGTAGGTTTTCATCTTCCTTTGGAGGACTGGAACCCCGACTTAATAGAGTTCAATCGTATATCAGACAACAATGCATTAAAGTTATTCTCTTTCGAGCTTAAAAAATCGATAACTAAAGGTAATTACAGAGAAGCTTTTTTCCAGGCTGTTTCCAATTCATCGTGGGCAAACGAAGGGTATCTGATTGCTGCAGAAATAAAACAAGATGATGAGTTGTTGTCAGAGCTTGAGCGGTTATCTATGTCATTCGGAATTGGTGTGATTCACCTTGATCTTAATGATATTGATTCATCGGGAATTCTCTATCATGCCAAATATAGGCCTCAGTTGGATTGGGAAACGATGAATAAATTGTCTGAGCAAAATGATGACTTCAGGCAATTTATCAAGGATGTCAAGATTGATTTCGATTCAAAACGAATACATAAGTCTGAATATGACAGTGTGATTGAGGACCCCGAGTCTTACATAAAAAAAATAAGGGGGTGCTAGCATTAAGGCTGTTGTTGTGGGCTGCGGAGTAGGCGGCGCGCGCCATTCTCGATAAATCTCCTCAATGCTCAGAATTGCTAAGGTTGTTCGCTCAGGACTTGGCCCGGCGATAGTCATTGAATGTAACTGCTGATTTCATATCACGCGCCCGCGCGCGTACTGGTTGCAAAACCCCATTTTCCTGACTGCGCATTAAACAGCGGTAATGGCAATAATTCGATTGTCATGCAAGTCATCACTACCTGAACATAGATAGAGATATAGATATATCTTATGTGTTTTGTGTGCCTGGGTGACTGTGTTTTTGTGCACTTATTCACTATGTAGCATTTCCCTATGCAGTGAAATCACCGGAAAGCCAGTCACTGCAAGGGTTTTGGCCTGATGCTGTGCCCAGTATGTGTGCCCGATCTTTGTGCTCAATTTGTGCCCAGATTGTGCCGGAAATGTGCCAGAGTTGTGATCGGTCATGTTTCCTTATTCAGGGAGATGCTCGTGATTTTGTAATAACCAGCTCCCTTGCCATCTAGGCAATGTTCAATCTCGCCGGTGAAAACAAGCTTGCCCAGCTTACTACGGAGGGATTTATGGACGCGGCACCACCTGCTGGGTGGTTCGCCCACAGCTTCCATCCAGAACTGCCGGAATTTCCCACGCTCTGGTGGATTGAATTGCCCGTTCTTACCCGCTGGGTAGTTGTTCCCCTGCCGGCTTTTCAGACCCACATTGAAAAACTTCACGGCTTGTAGCTGCCCGTCCAGGGCTTCAAACTCCAGAGCGACACTGCCAGTCCTTGTTGTTCGGTGGCCGATATAGCGAAATTGGCGAGCTTCTTCGTCGGCACTGTTCTCTGTTTTGGGAACACCCTCAATCTGGACGCCTCTTCTCGGAGGTTTGCAGCTTGATCCAGCGAACTCCGCCAGCCATTCCTCCGTGGTTTGATCCTCTGGTCGCTTCCTCTCGACAATGCCCATCAGTTACCCGCCTTATCCTCCGGATTTGGACGGGTAAACGGTCTCACAGACCACAAAGGGCAAATATCGCTGTTACACCCCCGGATCAGTTCGACGACATTTTTCTGGGTCCTTGTGTCTTGTTTTTCGCCACCCATGCACATGTAGCAATGTGCATCAACGGAGGCTCGCAGAGAGATTGAGTGCAGGCCTTTGGAAAGGGGATTCTGTGCCTTCATGCCACACCCCCTTTGCGGCTTTCTTCAATCCGGGTTTCGATCCACTCCGTGATGTCGGATTCAAGCCAGCCGACAGCCCTCCCACCCAGTGAAATGGGCCTGGGGAACCGGCCTTCTGCTATGCGCAAATACAGCGTGCTGCGAGACAGGCCAGTACGGCTGATTACGGTCGGAAGTCGAAGGATGGTCTTCATCGTCTAATACCTCCTCATGGGTTACCAAGAAGTCCATGCCTGAGAGGTTAGGGGAGAGGGAAGACGAATCGTAGGAACAGTAAAGGAACAGTTAATTTTGCGCAGGTGGCTGATACAGCCTTTCCAGGTTTTTCAGGGTATCCCAGCCCGTTTGTGGGGTAATGGGATCGATATAGGGTAGTACCGCAATCATTTCCTCTGGCGGGACGTAATAGTTTTTGGCCCTGCCGGGAAGGTAAGTGCTCTCATGTGAAGGAAAAATGTCTCCAAACATTACCCGGTGTATTTCGGCGTTCTCGATGGTTCTAGCCAGCCAGCCCTCGGCTGAGTTGACCAGTTCTAACAAGCCGATGTTCGTTGTTTGCTGTTTGGTAAACAGGCTGTGGAGCTCCAGGGCCAGATGGGCCACAGGGCGGGCCGGGCTCATGACCCGTTGTCTGAAGCTGGTGATGATCTGTTCTTCTTCTTCTTCATCAGCGCTCGAGTAGAAAGCCGGATAGTGGCGGGTATTTTGCCGGGCAGCCTTGAGCATGAGATCCTTGAGGGGAAGCTGCGTGTTCGGGTCTCCACTCGAGGTTAATTTTTGGCCAAGTACCCAGCCGGCTCGCATCCTGGAGTGAAACTGGCGTAGCCCGTCGTTCAGAATCTGCTCAATTCGTTTGTTAGGCATATCGAGGAGGGATGAAATCCCGGGGGTAGCCCTCAGTTCCTTTCGTTCAGCGCTCCTTGGTTTCGTGCCTGTTTTGAACATCCGGGCACTGATGGCATCGACAAATCTCGAGCGTTTGGCCTGATCTTCCGGATAACAGAGAACCGACAGATAGATAGCCGCGCCTACCGGAGCAAAACCGTCAAAAATCGGGGCCAGTACAAGCTCCCGATAACTCACTTCCCGATCAATACCGGCCATTTGCCAGGCATTGGAAAGCCTTCGGTAAATCTCCAGGCCGTCATCCCGTTCTTTGGTGACGCTACTTGTCATGGGACAGTACCGACAAGGCTAAGGGTTTTCCTTGAGTCCATCTTTGGTGATCAGGGTGATAAACAGATCTGTCTATTTCTGTCTATCCACATCCAATGTAGTATATCTAGGGTGCCAGTGAAGTCCATAATGGTGAATTGATAGGCAATTACAGAGGCGTAGGACGATGCCGTATGAGTAGGCGCCGAGATTACAGTCTCTGACCAGACGTTAATCTTCAGGATTAGAAAAATAAATTAAAAACAATAACTTAAGAGTTTCGCCCGTTCATGTTTGAGCAAACCTTCAAAAATATCGACGATGTGCTCTGGAAAGAGGCCGGCTGCGCCACGGAGCTGGACTACACCGAGCAGACTTCCTGGATGCTGTTCCTCAAATACCTGGACGACCTGGAACGGGAGCGGGCCATGGAGGCCGAGCTGCGAGGCAAGTCCTACGATTTCATCATCGACGAGGACTACCGCTGGTCGAGCTGGGCCGCGCCGAAGAAGGCTGACGGCAGTTTCGACCATGACAATGCCCTGACCGGTGCCGATCTGATCCTGTTCGTGAACACCGAGCTGTTTCCCTATCTGCAGGGCTTTCGCGAGCGCGCCAGCGGCCCCGACACCATCGAATACAAGATCGGCGAGATCTTCAGTGAGATCCGCAGCAAGTTCCAGAGCGGCTACAGCCTGCGCGATGCCCTTGAACTGATCGATTCACTGAGCTTTCGCTCGCAGAAGGAGAAGCACGAGCTCTCGCACCTGTACGAGGCCAAGATCCGCAACATGGGCAACGCCGGGCGCAACGGTGGCGAGTACTACACCCCGCGCCCGCTGATCCGCGCCATGATCCGGGTAACCCGGCCCAGAATCGGCGAGCGCATCTACGACGCCGCCGCCGGCTCGGCGGGCTTCCTGTGCGAGGCCCATGACTATCTGCGCTACGGACCGGACGGTCCCGAGGGTAACAACCCGCCCAAACTGTCCACCAAAGATCTGGAGACGCTGCAGGCCCGCACTTTCTACGCCAAGGAGAAAAAGAGCCTGCCCTATGTCATCGGGATCATGAACATGATCCTACACGGCATCGAGACGCCCAACATCCAGCACACCAACAGCCTGACCGAGAACCTGAGCGACATTCAGGAGAAGGACCGCTTCGATGTCATCCTCGCCAACCCGCCCTTCGGCGGCAAGGAGCGCAAGGAAATCCAGCAGAACTTCGACATCAAGACGGGCGAGACGGCGTTCCTGTTCCTGCAGCACTTCATCAAATACCTCAAGGCGGGCGGCCGGGCGGCCATCGTCATCAAGAACACCTTCCTCTCCAACTCCGACAATGCCTCCCGAGCCCTGCGTAAGGAGCTGCTGGAAAACTGCAACCTGCACACCATCCTCGACTGCCCGGGCGGTACATTTCTAGGTGCTGGTGTCAAAACAGTGGTGCTGTTCTTCGAGAAAGGCGCGCCGACGCAAAATATCTGGTACTACCACCTCGACCCCGGCCGCAGCCTGGGCAAGACCAACCCGCTCAACGACAACGACCTGAAGGAGTTCGTCGAGCTGCAGGCCAGCTTTGCCGACTCTGATGAATCCTGGACGGTGAACATCGAGGACATCGATCAGGAAACCTGGAATCTGTCGGTGAAAAACCCCAGCAAGGTCGAAGAAGATCCCCTGCGCGATCCTGAGGTTATCATAAATGAGATTGAGACCCTCGATACGGAAAGCGAAGAGATTTTAGAAGGCATTAGGGGGATGCTATGAAGGATGCAGCTAAATGTATAGCATTTTCAGAAATCGCTACTGTCTATAATGGCAATAGTATTTCAAAAAAGGAAAAGCAGGAAAAATATATAGGCCTAGATGAAGGTACCTCATATATCGCCACGAAAGATGTAGGGTTCGATCACTCAATAGATTATGAAAATGGGGTGCTTATACCAGACTCAGAAAGCAGTGAATTCAAAATTGCCCCGAAGAATTCAGTTCTAATATGTGCCGAGGGTGGGAGCGCCGGTCGCAAAGTTGCCCATACTGATCGGGATGTACATTTTGGAAATAAGCTGTTCGCGTTAGTTCCAATGGACAGGGTCCGTAGTAAATATCTTTACTACTATACTCTCAGTAATGAATTTTTTGCACAGTTCTCAGAGTTAAAAGCAGGCTTAATTGGTGGCGTATCTCTTAAGAAGTTTAAATCCATACTGATTCCACTGTTTGATTTGGACTACCAAAGTTATGTGATTGATTTTTTGAATGAAGCATTTAGTAACATTAATGACGCAATTGCAAACACCAAAAAAAACTTAGGCAACATAGAAGAACTATATAAATCTTATCTAAATAAATTTTATCAAATCCCACAAGATTCTGTAGGCCAAAAATGGGAAGTTAGAAAGCTTAAAGAGCTTTGCGAAAAGATAACCGATGGTGTTCATAAAAAACCAACATATGTCGACAATGGTATCCCATTCATAAAAATCAATAATCTAACTTCAGGGCCAGGAATTTCATTTGACGGTGTGAGCTATATTTCAGAAAAAGACCACAAAGAATTTACCAAGCGTACAAATCCTGAAAAAGGCGACATTTTAATAACAAAAGATGGAACTATTGGTGTCGTAAGAATTATTGATACCGATGTGGAGTTTTCCATTTTTGTTTCAGTAGCTCTTATTAAACCCGAAGATAAAAAGCTTTCCCCATATTTAAAATATGCTCTAGAGTCACCCTTAATCCAGGATAAGATGAATCCTCAGGGCGCGGCTCTAAAACATATATATCTTAAAGACTTGCGAGAATATTCAATTCCTTTAGCGCCAGAACCTGAAAGAACACAAATCGTAGATACATTAGATACTCTATCTGATGAAATCCAACGATTAGAGCTGATCTATAACCAAAAACTTGCAGCTCTCAAAGAACTCAAACAATCCCTGCTGCAAAAGGCTTTCTCAGGCGAACTGTCTGCAGCGACAGAAAAAGAGGTTGAAGAGGCCGTCGCATGAATGAAGCCGAGACCCGCGCTGAACTCATCGATCCGGCTCTGAAGGAGGCCGGCTGGGGCGTGGTGGACGGCAGCCGGGTGCGGCGCGAGGTAATTGCACCAGGACGGCTAATTGGTGGCGGCCGGCGTGGCAAGCAGGACATTGCCGACTATGTGCTGATGTACCGAGGCCAGAAGCTGGCGGTCATCGAGGCCAAGAAGCGCAGCCTGCCTGACACCGAAGGGCTGGGGCAGGCCAAGCGCTACGCCGAACGCCTGCAGGCCCGCTTCGCCTACTCTACCAATGGCGTCGGTATCTACCGGGTGGACAGGCACACCGGCGAGGAAGGCTATGCGGAAGCCTTTCCGTCACCGGATGCTCTCTGGCAGGAAGCCTTTGCCGAAGGCAATGTCTGGCGCGAGCGCTTCGGTGCCGTGCCGTTCGAGGACAAGGGCGGTTTCTGGCAGGCGCGTTATTACCAGCACAATGCGATTAACAAAGCGCTGGAGGCCATTGGTAATGGCCGTGACCGGATCCTGCTGACTCTTGCGACCGGCACAGGCAAGACGGCCATCGCCTTTCAGATCGCCTGGAAGCTGTTTCATGCCCGATGGAGCCTGGCAGCAAGGGAGAGTGGCGAGCCGGGACGCCAGCCGCGCATCCTGTTCCTGGCCGACCGCAACATTCTCGCCAACCAGGCCTTCAACGACTTCTCGGCCTTTCCCGATGACGCACTGGTGCGCATCGACCCGGAGACCATCCGCAAGAAAGGCCGGGTGCCGAAAAATGGCAGTATCTTCTTCACCATCTTCCAGACCTTCATGACCGGGCGCGATGCCGAGGGCAACCCGCAGTACAACTTTTACGATTACCCGGAAGACTTTTTCGATTTCATCGTCATCGACGAATGCCACCGGGGCGGTGCTAATGACGAGAGCAACTGGCGCAAGATCATGGAGCACTTCAGCCCGGCCGTGCAGCTCGGACTGACCGCCACGCCCAAGCGTACCCACAACGCCGATACCTACGCCTACTTCGGCGACCCGGTGTATATCTATTCGCTCAAGGAGGGCATCAACGACGGCTATCTGACTCCGTTCAAGGTCCGCCAGATCATCACCACCCTGGATGATTACGTCTATACCTCGGATGATCAGATCATCGAGGGTGAGATCGAGGAAGGCAAGCGTTATACCGAGGAGGACTTCAACCGCGTCATCGAGATAAAGGAACGGGAAAAATACCGCGTCAAGCTGTTCCTGGAGAGCATCGACCCGCTCGAAAAGACCCTGGTGTTCTGCGCTACCCAGGAGCATGCCCTGGCCGTGCGCGATCTCATCAATCAGATGAAAACCATCAAGGACCCGCACTACTGCGAGCGTGTCACAGCCAACGACGGCGCCCAGGGCGAGCACTGGCTGCGGGCCTTTCAGAACAACGACAAGACCATTCCGACGATTCTCACAACCTCTCAGAAGCTCTCCACCGGCGTGGATGCGCGCAACGTTCGCCATATCGTGCTAATGCGGCCGGTCAACTCCATGATCGAGTTCAAACAGATCATCGGCCGGGGCACCCGGCTGTTCGACGGCAAGGACTACTTCACCATCCATGACTTCGTGAAAGCGTACGAGCACTTCAATGACCCGGAATGGGACGGCGAACCGCTGGATCCCGAGCCCTGCCCGCGCTGCGGCAACTTGCCCTGTACCTGCATCGTCGAGCCGCCACAGCCCTGCCAGGTTTGTGGCCAGGTTCCCTGCGTGTGCGAAAAGCCGGAACCGGAGGAATGCCCCATATGCGGTGAATACCCCTGTGTCTGCGAGACGCCGCGCAAGGTGAAGGTAAAACTGGCCGACGGCAAGGAACGTACCCTCCAGCACATAAGCGCCACCAGTTATTGGAGCCCCGAAGGCAAGCCGATTTCCGCCGCCGAATTCGTGAAACGGCTCTACGGCGACATACCCGAACTGTTCAAGAATGAGGATGAGCTGCGCGAACTGTGGAGCCGGCCGGATACCCGCAAAAAGCTTCTGGATGGACTGGAAGAGAAAGGCTATGGCGAGGAGCAATTACGCAAAATCGGTAAGGCTGTGGAGGCCGAGAACAGCGACCTGTACGACGTGCTGGCCTATATCGCTTACTCAAAGCAGCCTGTATCCCGTGCCGAGCGGGTGGAGTCACACAAAGAGCTCATTTTCTCCCGCTATGACTACCGCCAGAAAGAATTCCTGGATTTCGTGCTGAATCATTACATTGAAAACGGCGTCGGCGAGCTGGATACCGAAAAGCTCCCCGTGCTCATCGAACTGAAATACTACAGTGTCGGCGATGCCATTGCCGAGCTGGGCAACGTCAGTAATATCCGGCAGGTCTTCGTCGAATTCCAGGAATACCTGTATGCCCCGCAGGAATCGAGCTAAAGCAGCCTATATTGTTGAGATGAATAATGGATATTGAAGACGAAGATATTGGCGAATATTATGAAGATGTAACTGATGAGCCAGACCAATATGAAATCGATGGTGAATGTTACTATCCAGATCCAGTAGAGAATTCTAGATATTATCTGGATATTGATGAGGAGACGCTAGAAGATCAAGAACTTAAAACTTGGTACAGGATATATCAGATTCGCGAAGAGCTCCGGTCTTTACAAAAAAGAAGACTACAAATACATAGCAAAATTTCAAAGCTAACCAGCAATGACAAAGATAATTTAAAATCTTTAAATGAAGAAGCTGACGCAATAAACTGTAGGATTAGAGCTTTAAATATAGAATCAAGAAATAACACCTTCTACGACGAAGACGGATACCACTTAGACTGGAAATTCATATCTCTATCCGCGAAAGAAAAAACTGATTTCAAATGTAGCCAATGTTATGTAGTTCTAAGAAACCACAGCCATTTACTACATGCTCATCACATTGACCGCGACAAAAAAAACAACGATCCATCCAACTTAAAGCCTCTATGTGTTATATGCCATTCAGAACAATATCGCCATGATTTCATGATCAACAAAATATCACAAAAAGACAGAAGATTAATAGAGTACTTGAGAACAAAAAATGACATGTCGCGAGATGTTCATGAAGCGGAAAATGAAGCGGATATAGTAGCTAAAATTATGCTCGACCTCTACTAGGATAACAGTAATTATTAACCCACCATAAATTTAAAATCTGTCTGCGCAATATTGTTTTAGATTCGATAACGCCCGCACCTTCCCCTCAAGAGTTTTTGGGCCCGTTGATAATCCGCCGTGCAACCGACAGCGGCCATTCTTCAGCGCCTTGCAGCGACAGGCTGTGCCGTCGCGAGTCCTCGCCCTACAGAATTGCTTGGCTCTGCCCGGCATTATCACCGAACCCCATGACGCGCGCGCCCGCGTGCGTGGTGGTAACGAAACTCACTCTTACCCCGGATCACATGGTATATATCTATAAAGGGGTCCGTGTGGCGGGGCAAGAAAATCACCCATTCGTGCCCATACTGGTCCGCCTGGCGGGGCAACAAGTTAAGCTTCCTTATCCTCACTGCCCCGTGTCGCGGACCAATTTGCCCCGTCAGGCGGGGCAGGGAATTAAATTTCCGGGTTGCTACCATATTTCCAGTATCCCAGTGATGTTGTGGTGGCCCGCCTATCCAGTTTTCCTCCACACTCGTCGATGGCAAAAAATGTCAGCGCATACAATGTTGGTATATTTCTTCCTCCCTTCCTCGCTTCAACGATCCACCCCTTTTGCATAAGTTCAATTTTTGCTTTCTGAAGCTGATCTTTCGACGTCCAACCTCGCTTCTGCATGATCTTCATCGCCGCTGTCAGATCGCCGTTGTTACTACCCCTATACTGGAACAACAAATCCAGCAGGAGCGCTTTTGCCCGGTATGACAGGTTGATGAAATTCCAATGCTCCATGATGGCATGAGGGAGCCTGGCGAAGGAGCCGCCGTTTTGACGGCCCTTCGATTTTTGGTATGAAGCCCCCATACCCTAGTTACCAACGCGTTTCAGCCAGTTGTAGAGACCCCAGAGTTCTTCCAGAGTC